>CAZLGP010000240.1:0-76535 GCA_964558905.1 uncultured Thermoanaerobaculia bacterium
CGGCTTCCAGCCGGCCTGGTTCTCCGCGCGCGGGCCGGCAGGATGCCGGCGTAGCGGCCGGCAGGATGCCGGCGCTCCGCGCCGGCGCCCTCCCCTTCGCCGTTCTCGTCTTCGCGACGACGGTCCTCTCAGGCCATCCCGAGACCGTCTTCAACATCGGCCTCATCGCGGCTTTTCACGGCCTCTGGATCGCGAACGTTCGAGGACTGCTGCGCGTCGCCGCCGCGTGCGCGCTCGCCGCGTGCATCACCGCTCCCTATCTCGTTCCGTTCTACGAGGCGGTCACGCGCTCGCAGCGCTTCGCCGAGATGCACGCGCCGCGCGACATCACCCCGCCCTTCTCCGACCGCGCCTCGGCCACGCTCCTGATGCAGCCGCGCTTCTTCGGCGAGCTTCCGATCGAGCGGCCGTGGGGGCCGACGACGCTCGAGTCGATCTGCGGGTTCGCCGGCGTCCTCGCGCTGGCATCGATCGTCGCCGCCGTTTTCATCGTGAGGAGGTGGCGGAGCATCGAAACGCTGTACGTCCTCGGCGCGGTCCTCAGCTTCGGCATCGTCCTCGGCTGGCCCGTCATCACCGAGGCATTCCACGCCATCGCCGGACTCGCGCCGGCAATGCGCATGCGCCTCGGCATCTGCTGGTTCGCGAGCATCCTCATCGCGCCGGTGATCGACCACACGCGGCGCAACGGCGCGGTACCGCTCCTCGCGGGCGCCCTCGCCGTGGCCGCGACCATGCTCTGGCTGATGCGCACGACGCCGTTCCCCTCCGATGCGCATCGCGCGTCGGCGCTGCTGTCGCTGCTGCCCAGTCTCGCCGTCCTCGCCGCGATCGCGCTCGCCGCGTTCCGCCGGGAGATGCTCGTCGTCGCGGGCGCGCTCACGTTCGTCGAGCTCGCATTCACGATGGCGGCGTGGAACCCGATCCTGCCCGCTCGAGAGCTCCATCCGCGGACGCCGCTCATCGCGCAACTCGAGCAACTTCCGGGAGTGCACCGGATGGTCGGCCTCGGCGGCTGGGTCTACCCGAACACCGGCGCGTTTTTCGGACTCGAGGATGCGCGCGTACACGATCCGATGGCATTCGCGCGCTACGTCGACCTGCTCGCGAAGAACGCCGATTGGAATCCCGCGGACTACTACGCGAAGTGGAGCGATCCCGAGTCGCCGCTGCTCGATCGACTGAACGTGAAGTACGTCGTCACCGCGGAAGGTCGCATCGTCGAGAACGCCGATGCACGGGAGCGGTTCTTTTCCGATGGCGCGGTCGTGACCATCGCGCGCGCATCGGCCGACGAATATCGACTGCACATCCGCGCGCGCCAGCATGCGCTCATCAAGAGCAGCATCGCGGCTTATCCGGGATGGACCGCGGGCGCGTTCCGCGTGTTCGAGGCGGACGGACCGTTCCTCGCATTCATGGTTCCGCCGGGGGAGCACGACGTGACGGTGAGGTACCGGCCGCGGTCGTTCTACGGGTCGCTCATTCCGTCAGCGCTCGCCATAGCGTTCGTGCTCTGGCGAACGCTTCGGGCTCGTCGCCTTCGATGATTGCCTTCACGAGCTGCGCGATCCCTTCCGCGTGCGGCCGCAGGTTGTCGCGATTCTCGGCGAGGACGGAGTGCCACATCGCGCCGTCGCTCGCCGCGAGCCGGAACGATCGCAGCCCCCCACCGGCGAGCTCGAGCACCTCGGGCCTCTCGCCGAGGTATGCGAAGAGCGCGGTCGACAGCACCTGCGGCAGATGACTCGTCAGCGCGACCGCGGCGTCGTGCTCGGCCGCGGTGACGGGAACAGGATTCGCGCCACACGCGCGGATCATCTCCTCCACGCGCTCATCGTGCGCGTCGACGAACCACGACGCGCCTTCCAGCTCGACGTGATGCGCGTTCGCGAGTCCGCCATCGTGCCAGCCGGCCATCGGATGCCCGGCCACGAAGCTCCCTTTTGCCGCGGCGCGCAGGGGACGCATGACGCTCGCAACGGAGGTGAGGACGCCACCTGTCTCGATCGTGGGAAGAAGCTCGACGGCGACGTCGACGGGCGTCGCCAGTACGACCACATCCGCGTCGCCGATCTCGCCGGCGCGTTCCGCGCCGTCCAGGTGCAGGCTCGGATCCTTGTCGAAGAAACGCACGCGCCATCCTCGCCGGCGAAGGGCCATGGCGACCGAGCCGCCGATGAGCCCGAGGCCGACGATGAGGACGTCGCGTGTCATGAACTGTCACCCTGAGCCGCGAAGACGGCGAAGGACCTCCCGCGGTTTGCGACGCCCGTGCACCAGGCAGGGGGTCCTTCGCCGCGCTCCGCCGGCTCAGCCTCTCAGGATGACACGGATCGCTAAACTACCGTGACATGAGAATCAGCGTCTTGTCCACGACCTGGGAGGTCGTGACGTCGAAGTATGGGCGCTGCACGGTCACCCGGGGACGGTTCGGACGCGGGAGGATGTCGGCAGCGCGGTACGAGCCGGTGGCCTTCGTGACGTCCGCCGGCACGTTCATCTTCTCGAGCAGCGGCGCGATCGACTGGGCGTCGGCGGCGAGGTCGCCGGTGCGGTAATACGCGGGCGGCTTCGCGGCGCTGAGATTGTTCGTCATGTCGGGCGCGACTTCCTTGTAGCCGTACTCTTTGGCGTAGAACTCCGCGACCTGCTCGACCGGCGCGTCGGTGTCGTAGATCGCGGTCGGGGGCGGCTCCTGGTCCGGCGAGACAGCGCGGTGGGCGTTCTTGGTCGTCTCGGTCAGCTGCCCGAGGTAGCGCGAGCCCGGGTAGACGACGAAGCTGAATGCCTCCGGCTCCGCGAGCTCCTCCTTCCCTCTGCATCCCGCGACGAGCGCGGTCAGGACGAGAAGCGCGGACAGCAGACTACGTTTGGTCAATGACAACGGGGTATCTCCTCTGGATTCGAATTCGGCCGCGAATTATACGGATCAACGGGCTAGTGTCGCGTCAAAGGCCCAGATACTCCTCGATCGACCGCCCCGTGACGTTCCGGAACCGCTGCGCGTACGACGGGATGGCCCCGGCCGGCTCGTCGAGAAAGATGCGTTCGACCCGGAACAAAGGGACGAACAGCGTGATCATCTCGATCTCCGACTCCTCCCCTCGCGCGATCTGGTGGATCCAGTCGTCGAACGAGTCGAGATTCATGGCCCGCATCGTCACACCCGCCGCGGAGAGAGTCCGCAACACCCCGAAAAACTTCTCCTTCGGATTGACGAGGTTCAGGAGGACCAGCGCGTTGGTGTCGAAGCCTTCGATCATGTCCGGGTCAACTCTGAGCAAAGCGAAGAGTCATGTCCGGGTCACTCTGAGCAAAGCGAAGAGTCAATGGAGCCCTCACGCCGGACGTTCCGTTCATCGAGAGGGCTCCGTTGATCCTTCCTCGCTTCGCTCCTCAGGATTCATGGCGGGCTCCGTTGATCGTTCCTCGCTTCGCTCCTCAGGATTCATGGCGGGCTCGGACAACTCGATCAGCACTCCATTCCCGGCCGAAGGATGGAGGAACGCGACGCGGCAGCCGTGGGCGCCAGGGACCGGGGCCTCGTTGATCAGACGATAACCCTGCGTCTTCAGGTTTTCGAGATGCATCTCGATGTTCTCGACGCGGAGGCAGATATGATGGATGCCCTCACCCCGTTTTTCGATGAATTTGGCGACCGTGGAGTCGGGTCCGGTCGGCTCGAGAAGCTCGAGGTGCGCATCGCCCACGGAGAGGAAGGCCGTCTTCACCTTCTGCGTCTCGACGACCTCCACATGGCCGACCGTGAGCCCGAGCGCCTCGTACACCTTCGCGGCGTCGAGCGATTTGACTGCGATTCCAATGTGATCGAGTTTGGTCATGGGTCCTGGGTGCTGGGTGCTGCCGGACGATAGCATCATCACTCATCATTCATGGCCACTCACCACTCATCGTCAGTGACGCGTTCCTCGCCGAATCGACGGGCTGATGCGACAGGACGAACTTGACCGCCGCCGTCCCGGCGGTCCGCTTGACTTCGTACCCAGCACTCAGCACTCAGCACCCAGCACCCAGCACCCAGCACTGGAGGTCCTCACACTCCGTGCACGTCCGCTCCCCAGATGTGCTTGTGCAGTTGGGTCTGCAATCGCGCGGGGACGCGGTCGGCCAGCATCCATTCGGCCAGCGCCTTCATGTCCATGGTTCCCCAGACGGGCGACAGGAGGACGGTCCAGCGATCGAGCTTCCATTCCTCGATGACGCGCTTCGCCCACTCATAGTCCGCGCGGTCGGCGATGACGAACTTGATCTCGTCGTGCGGTCGCAGGTTCTCGAGGTTCTGCCAGCGGTTCTTCTCCACCTCACCCGACCCGGGGCACTTGAGGTCGAGGATCACCTTCGCTCGCGGATCGACGGGCGAAGTGTCGATGGACCCCGAGGTCTCGACGAGGACCTCGAAGCCTTCATCACAGAGTCGGTGGATCAGGTCGAACGACTC
Organism: uncultured Thermoanaerobaculia bacterium; assembly: GCA_964558905.1. Classification (GTDB taxonomy): domain Bacteria; phylum Acidobacteriota; class Thermoanaerobaculia; order Gp7-AA8; family Gp7-AA8; genus QHVT01. The sequence goes on from CAZLGP010000240.1 coordinate 4,463, forward strand.
CGCTTGCGCCAGCGGCTCCCCGCCCGTGACCTCCACGAGATTGCACCGGTAGGAGCGCACGCGATCCAACACTTCGTCCAGCGACATCCGCTCCCCGCCCGTGAACGTGTACTCCGAGTCGCACCATGTGCAGCGGAGGTTGCAGCCGGTGAGCCTCACGAACACACACGGACGCCCCGCGTGAGAGGACTCGCCCTGGATGGAGTGGAAGATCTCAGTGATGCGCATTGGAAGGATGAAGGATGAAGGATGAATTCCGCGCAGTCGGCGCGTCGAACGAGCCTTGAACCGCATCAAATTGCGAGTCAGCGGTCATGACCCCACCGGGCGCGCAGCGTGACCCACGCGCTCCGCATCTCGTCGTCTTCCCGCTCGGAGATCGGGTCGGGGCGCTCGAACGGAGGGCCGTTCGCGATCTCGTCCCAGCGCAGCAGCTCGAGCGCGGCGGCGAAGGCCGCGGCCGGCGCGAGCGGGTTCGCACGCGCGTCCCGCGCTACCCGCGTCGCCGCGGCGCGATGGTTGTCGGCCCAGGTTCTGATGTCTTCGGGGCGCACGCGCGTCATTGTATCGACCTCCGGGCCACGTCGCCTCGAGGCGCGGGCGGATCGAACGGGATCAGGACGCCGCATACGTCGTCGGATCGGGCACGCCCGCCTCGAGAAATCCCTTCCTGCGCAACAGGCATGAATCACAGTGACCGCAGGCCGCGCCGCTTGCGGCCGGGTCGTAGCAGGAGTGGGTCATCCCGTAGTTCACGCCCAGTTCCACGCCGCGGCGGATGATCTCCGCCTTCGTCATGTGCAGAAGCGGGGCGATGAGCAGCGGCTCGTGGCGCTCGACACCGCTGCGCGTGCCTTTCCAGATCACCTGCTGGAAGGCGTCGAGAAACTCGGGGCGGCAGTCGGGATAGCCGCTGAAATCGAGGGCGTTGACGCCGATCCAGATCTCCGCCGCGTCGCGCGCCTCGGCATATCCGAGGGCCAGGGCGAGGAAGATCGTGTTGCGGGCGGGGACGTACGTGACCGGGATGCCCGGCGCGTCTACGGCGTCCTTTGGGACGTCGATGTCGCTCGTGAGAGCGCTCGCGCCGAACACCCGCAGGTCCAACGGATGGATGACGTGCTCCGCGACTCCGGTCGACTCCGCGACGCGCGTCGCCGCCTCGAGCTCCACCCGATGCCGCTGCCCGTAGACGATCGACAGCGCCAGACACTCGCGCCCTTCGCGCTTGGCCATGGCGAGCACGGTGGCGGAGTCGAGGCCACCCGAAAGGAGGATGACGGCTTTCACGGGCTCGCAGTTTATCCCGCGCGTAGACGCGGGATCTCAGGTGCCCCCTCGCGGAGCGTGGCGTGGGCTCCGCCGGTGCGCGAAGAGATCCCGCGGCTATCTTCGACAGCCGAACGATGAACACGGAAGGATGAACGATGAACCTGGAGCCTGAGCGCACCCCGCTGTTCATCGTTCATCATTCATCGTTCATCGTTCGTTAGAATCGAACGATGTACAGCGTCTATGAGCTCCTCAACAAGAAGCGCCGCGGCGGGCCGCTCGAGCCGCGCGAGATCGAGTTCCTCGTCGAAGGCTTCACGCGCGGGACGATTCCCGAGTACCAGATGTCGGCGCTGCTGATGGCCATCGCCATCAACGGCATGACCGCCGAGGAGATGGCTACTCTGACACAGGCCATGCTGCGCTCCGGCGAGCAGTGGCATCTCCGAAGCGAGTATGCCTTCATCGCCGACAAGCACTCCACCGGCGGCGTGGGCGACAAGGTCTCGCTCGTGCTCTCGCCGTGGGTGGCGGCGTGCGGCGTACAGATCGGCATGCTCTCCGGCCGCGGCCTCGGGCACACCGGCGGTACGCTCGACAAGCTCGAGGCCATCCCCGGATTCAACGCCCGCCTCACGCGAGCGGAATTCGAGAAATGCGTGGCCGACGCGGGATGCGTCATCTCCACGTCCACCGAGGGGATCGCGCCGGCCGACAAGAAGATCTACGCGCTACGCGACGTCACGGGTACGGTCGAGTCTCTCCCGCTCATCACGGCCTCGATCATGTCCAAGAAGCTCGCCATGGGCGCGTCGGCGCTGGTTCTCGACGTCAAGACCGGCAGCGGCGCGTTCATGCGCATCTATCAGGACTCGAAGGCACTCGCGCAGAGCCTCATCGCCGCGGCGGCAGGGTCGGGAACCAGAGTCGAGGCGCTGATCACGGACATGGACCGGCCCCTGGGAATCGCGGCAGGGAACGCGAACGAGGTCATCGAGACGATCGAGTGCCTCAAGGGAACGGGCCCCGCGGACGTGATGGAGGTGACGCGGGCGCAGGCGGAGCGCGTGCTGGTCATGTCGCGCAAGTTCGACGAGCCCGCGGCGAACCGCGCCCTGGCCGAGGCGCTGTCGTCCGGCGCCGCGCTGGAGCAGGCGCGCAAATGGATCGCCGCACAGGGCGGTAACCCCGCGATCGTCGATGACTACTCGCTCCTCGCCCAGCCGCGGGAGGTCGTCGAGGTCAAGGCGCCTCGCAGCGGGTTCATCACGGCGATGGACACCTATCAGGCCGGCATGTTCACGGTCGACCTCGGCGCGGGTCGCAAGAAAGCCGACGACGTCATCGACTTCGCCGCCGGCGTGTTGTTCGACCGCCGAACGGGCGACGAGGTCCGCGCCGGCGACGTGATCGCGCGGATCCAGCTGGGGGCGGCGCCGCGAGATCATCAGGAGCTGAGGACGCGCTATTTGTCATTTGTCACCATCGGCGACGAACAGCCGGCCGAGCGGCCGCTGGTGCACGAGCACCTCGTTTGAACGATGAACGCTGAACGATGAACACACTTCCGCAACGGACCAAGTCGTTCGCCGTTCGCGTGGTGCGGTTGTTCAAAGCCCTGCCGCGCGATGAAGTCGCGCGCGTCCTCGGTCGACAGCTCCTCCGATCGGTCGTTCATCGTTCAAGAGTTGACCGTTCATCGTTCATCCTTCATCGTTCATCGTTATGAAACGTCGTGCCATTGTTCTCGTCTGCGACTCGTTGGGCGTCGGTGAGCTTCCCGACGCGAAGGATTTCGGTGACGAGGGCTCCAATACCCTCGGTCACGTTCTCGACTCCCAGCACCCGAGCCTCCCCAACCTCACGAGGCTCGGCCTGCTGCATACCCTGCCCACGCCCGCGACCACCGAGCACGCGGCCGCCGCCTACGGCCGCATGGCCGAGCGCAGCGCCGGCAAGGACACCACCACCGGGCACTGGGAGATGATGGGGCTCGTCGTCGAGGACCCGTTCCGGACCTACCCGCAGGGTTTTCCGCGGGAAATCATCGAAGAGTACGAGCGCCGGATCGGGCGCCGCACGCTGGGCAACAGACCGGCCTCGGGGACGGTGATCCTCGACGAGCTCGGCGAGGAGCACATGCGTACCGGCGCGCCGATCGTCTACACATCCGGCGACTCCGTGTTCCAGGTCGCCGCGCACGAGGACGTCATTGCGGTGGACGAGCTGTGGCGGATCTGCGCGGTCGCGCGCGAGCTGATGCGCGGCGAGCACAACGTCGGACGGATCATCGCCCGCCCCTTCCTCGGTCCCGGCATCGGGCGGTTCAAGCGCACCGCGAACCGAAAGGACTTTACCGTCCGTCCGACCGGTGAGACCGTGCTCGAGCGCGCCCACAAGGCCGGTCGCGAGGTGATCGGACTCGGCAAAATTGCCGACATCTTCGACCGCGTGGGCATCGGCACGGAAATCCGCACGGAGTCGAACTCCGACGGCATGCGCAAGACGATCGACCTGATTCGCGAATCGAATGCGGACTTCATTTTCACGAACCTCGTCGACTTCGATTCGAAGTACGGGCACCGCAACGACGCGCCTGGTTACGCAAAAGCGCTGGAGACGTTCGACGGGCAGCTCGCGGCGCTGTTCGAGGCGCTACGGGAGGATGACCTGCTCTTCATCACCGCCGATCACGGCTGCGATCCGACGGATGTCTCGACCGATCACACGCGCGAGTACGTGCCGCTCATCGTCGCGGGGCCGGGCATCCGCGGCGCGCGGCCCCTTGGCACGCGCAGCACGTTCGCCGATCTCGGGGCGACGGTATGCGATCTGCTGGAGCTACCGAAAACGGGTCTCGCGGGGACGAGCGTTCTCGACGAGCTGGGGGTGGAGCGATGAAACGGGCCCTGTTGATTCTTCTCGCCGCGACGGCGATCGACGCGCAGCAGCAGAACGTCGTTCAGCGCGTCTCCGAGGATGCGATCGCGCTCGATCGGGTGGCGCAGGCGAGCAAACGCGACCTGCCCCGCGACCTGCTGAAGCGCATCATCGAGGAAGACATCGACCTGTTGCGCGGCAAACGCAACGACGGTTCGTACGAATACGCCACGTTCGAGCGCTTCGACTCGGGACGCATCGCCGGATCATTCTCCATCCAGCCTCGGGGCGAGGGGAAGATGGAGACGGTCGAAATGAAGGGCGACTGGGTCTATCGCGTGATGATCGAGGTGCCGTCGCGCAAGCTCCTCTTTCGGAGGAACAGTCCGGTCTGGATCGAGCGCCTCGACCTCGACTACATCGAGGAGCGGGGAACGCAGGCCCAGCGCGAGTCGATCGAGGTCCGGCAGTGGCTGCGGCCGGGCGAGTTCCGTCCGGTCGATCTGCCCGCCGTTGCGCGTCGCGCCACGGTGAAGGTCGTGGCGATGGTGGAGGAGAAGAGCGGCTACGGGAACGTGAACGTGTCTCTGGTGAAGGCACGGATCGTCGACAATGCCGACAGCCCCTACGCCGACGCGGTCGCGAGCGCCAAAGCCATCCAGCGGGCGCTCGACAACAACGACGTGCCGTCGATCCGGGCCATGGCGCAGCGGATGCGGTCGGCTTTGGGTGGCGCGATGACCGTCGTCGCGGCGGCCTCTGAAGCGCCGCCGCAGCCCCAGCCGGAGCTCCACCGCGAGCTGCGGACGATCGAGGATCTCCTGACGGGCACGGAGCAGGAACGGCGCGAGGGGATGGACCGCCTCCATCAGCTCGTCCGGCGGCTGCGGCCGTAACTCCTGGACTGCTCCACGGTCTACGCCAACGTGAGGCGGATGGGATACCCATGCCGCGGAGCGGCCGCTGGGGGTTGGCCCTTCCGAGGTCTGTGCCGCACGGTCTACGCCGTCGGGAGACGGCGGGGATCCTTTGCCGCGGAGCGGCAGCCAGACGGTAGCCGGGGGTGCGAGCGCTCAGCGAGCGACCCCCGGTGGAGTCGGCATGGATCCTGTGCCGCGTCAGCGGCACCGGAGTGTGAGTCCAAATTTTTACCATGCGAGTCCGCGACGTAAAGCCGAGAGTGGGTCTCGACGCGATCAAGACATCCGGTGCCGCTGACGCGGCACACCACCTGGCATTTCCGCTCCGGGGGTCGCTCGCTGCGCTCGCACCCCCGGCTACCGTCTGGCTGCCGCTCCGCGGCACAGGATCTCCGCCGCTTCCTGTCGGCGTAAACCATACGGCGTAGACCTCGGAAGGCGGCCATTGGGCAACGGCCCTTCAGCCGGGGGCCATTTCCTTTGGCTCACCTCCACCGGTGCGCAGCCGCACCGAACCGTAAACAACTGCGCGCGAAAATTGCACGGCGGGGAGCGCGCACGGCGCACGGCCGTGCCGTTACGAACAGCTTCGTTGGTTTGACCCTCATGGATTGCTGGCGTAGAATACCGATCCCTCTTGTTGTTGCCTTACCTGCATATTCCGAAAGGAGCCACACTTGTCGTCAATGAAAGTAAGTTTCAAGGTCGGGGATAAGCTCGTTTATCCGAACCACGGTGTCACGGTCGTGGAGCATATCGGCGAGTCGCCGATCATGCCGGCGGGGGACAGCTACTATCACCTTCGGCTGCTTGCGAATAATTCGCGGCTGATGGTACCGATCACGAACCAGGACCGGGTCGGCCTGCGCCGTCTCTATCAGCAGAAGGAAGTCAAGGGACTTCTTGGCCTGCTCGAGCAGAAGCCGGTCAAGAGCCACACGGACTGGAAGGGCCGCTATCGCGAGAACCTGGAGAAGATGAAAACCGGTCGTCTCGAGGACGTGGCCGACGTGCTGAAGAATCTCAGCGAGGTCCAGAAACGGAAGAGCCTTTCGTTCCGCGAGAAGAAGATGTACGACCGCGCCAAGTACCTCCTCGTCTCCGAGGTCGCGATCGTGAAGAACATCCCTGAGCCGGAAGCCGAGAAGCTCATCTACAAGTGCATCGAGAAGTCGCTGGGCGCTCCGTTGTCCGTGGGCGGTCACTGACCGTCAGCGACTGCCGAAAACGCGCAAGTGCCGCCTCCGGGCGGCATTTTTGTTGCGGCCGAATTTAAAATTGAAAATTGAAAATGGGGAACGGCAAGGCACATCCCGCGATCCGGGGCCTCTTGTCTTTTCAATTTTCAATTTTCAATTTTCAATTTCAGACATGACAACCCGCCTTCCCCTCTGGATCCGCGAGAAAAAGATCAACCTCGGCTCGCTCCGCGACATGAAAACGATGTTGCGGGCGAGCGAGCTGCACTCCGTGTGCGAGTCGCTCGCCTGTCCGAACCGGACGGAGTGTTTCTCGCGCGGCACGGCCACCTTCATGATCCTCGGCGACGTCTGCACCCGCTCCTGCGGCTTCTGCAACGTCACGACGGGGCGGCCGTACGCGCCTCCCTCGCCGGACGAACCGAAGGCGGTGGCCGAGGCGGCCCGACGCCTCGGACTCGCGCACGTCGTGGTCACCTGCGTGACCCGCGATGATCTCGCGGACGGGGGCGCGCATCAGTTCGCCGAGACGATCCGCGAGCTCCGCAATGCCATGCCTCTCGCGGCCGTCGAGGTGCTGACCTCCGATTTCCGAGGCAACCTGCAGTCCGTGCGGACGGTCGTCGAGGCGCGTCCCGACTACTTCAACCACAACGTCGAGACCGTGCCCCGGCTGTATGACTTCGTCCGACCCGGCTCGCGCTTCGAGCGCTCCCTCACGGTTCTCCGCGAGGCGAAATCGTTGGACCCGTCGGTCACGACGAAGTCGGGACTCATGCTGGGCCTCGGCGAGAGGCGCGACGAAGTCCTCGACGCCCTGAGGCGACTCCGCGAGGCGGACGTGGCGATCATCACGATCGGCCAGTACCTCCAGCCGAAACGCGAGAAGCTCGACGTCGTGGAGTACGTGCACCCGGACGTGTTCGACGAGTATCGCGTGCTCGCGCTCGAGCTCGGGTTCAGGGCCGCGTTCTCGGGACCGTTCGTGCGGAGCTCGTACATGGCCGATGTAGTGGCCCACGCTTTATCCTGAGGAGCGAAGCGAGGAAGGATCAACGGAGCCCCCGCGCGATCGGTGCGGTTCCTCGAGAGGGCTCCATTGACCCTTCGCGTTGCTCAGGGTTTACCCAGGGTTTACCCGTAAAATCCTGAGGAGCGAAGCGAGGAAGGATCAACGGAGCCCCCGCGTGATCGGTGCGGTTTCTCGAGAGGGCTCCATTGACCCTTCGCGTTGCTCAGGGTTGATTCGTGAAACGACATCCGCGCCAGCTCGAAGGGGATCCTCCCCGAACGCCCTACTTCGTCACCTACCTCCCGATCTATCTCGACTATCTCGCGGTCGAGAAAGGGCTGGCGAAGAACTCGCTGTCGGCGTACGCGATCGACCTCCGTCACTTCGGCCACTTTCTGAAAGAGGCCCAGATCGACCTCGATCGCGTCGAGCGCATCCACATCGTCAAGTATTTTCAAACGCTGCGCGCGTCGGGCATCTCCGCGCGCAGCGTCGCGCGCGCCCTCGCCGCGATCCGCGGGCTCTTCCGGTTCCTCGTCGCCGAGCGGCACCTGAAGAAGGATCCGACCGAGAACCTCGAGAACCCGAAGCTGTGGTCGACGCTGCCGAAGTCGATGCAGCCGGAGGAAGTGGAGGCCCTGCTCGGGGCGCCGGACCGGGCCACGGCGGATGGGCTCCGCGACGCCGCGATGCTCGAGCTGCTCTACGCGACCGGCCTCCGCGTCAGTGAGCTGATCAAGGTGCGCATCGACGAGGTCGTCATGGACGCCGGCTTCCTCCGCACGATGGGGAAGGGCTCGAAGGAGCGCATCGTGCCGTTCGGCGACACGGCAAAGGACGCCATCGTGCGGTACATGGAGAAAGGACGTCCCGACCTCGACAAATACGCCGATCCGCACCTCTTCCTTTCCCGCCGCGGCCGCCCGATGACGCGCCAGTCGTTCTGGATGAAGATCGTCCGCTACGCGCGCGAGGCGGGGATCAAGGCCCACATCTCCCCGCACGTTCTCCGCCACTCCTTCGCCACCCACCTCCTCGAGAACGGCGCCGATCTGCGCAGCGTTCAGATGATGCTCGGCCACGCCGACATCTCCACGACGCAGATCTACACGCATGTGTCACGGGCCAGACTGCAGAAGATGTACGAGTCCTATCATCCGCGTGCGTGATTGCGCCGTCTTCGCTCTCGGGACGAGTCTCAAAGTCTCAAAGTCTCAAAGAAGTCCGCCACCCATCCCCGGGCGGGCGGGTCTTTGAGACTTTGAGACTTTGAGACTGACTCGAACGCGGGGACGAAAAGCGCGCCGCCGGCGCCACCGTAACGCAACGTGCGGCATAATCGTCCCACCAGAGTCGTTAATGTCCGCGTCCATGCGTATCCTTGCCCTCGCCGCCGTGCTCGTCCTCGCCATTCCGGCAAGCGCGAGCATTGCCGTGTTCGCCGACGGGCGGAACTCGAAGATCGAGACCTACGAGGTCGAGGCGGACCTGATCCACCTGACGCTCCAGGGTGGCGGGAAGCTGTCGCTGCCGCTCACGCGGATCGAGCGCATTGTCGATGACGAGGTCGTTCCGGCCGAAGTCGTTGCGGAAGTGAAGAAGGTCGTCGAGGCGCAGGGCGGCGTCTTCCCGAAGCGTTCCTGGCGCTACAGCGACCGCAGCCGGCCGCTCTGGCAGTCGAAGTACAACGACATCATCGTCGCGGCCGCGCAAAAATTCGATGTCGACGCGGCGCTCGTTTCCGCGGTCATCAAGGCGGAGTCGGACTACAACCCGCGCGTCGTCTCCCACAAAGGCGCCCGCGGACTGATGCAGCTCATGCCCGCTACCGCGAAGCGATTCGGTGTCACCAATTCGTTCGATCCGGAAGAAAACATTCACGCCGGGACACGGTATCTTCGCTGGCTCCTGAAGACGTTCGACGGCAATGCGGATCTCGCCGTCGCGGCTTACAACGCTGGCGAAGGAAACGTATGGAAGTACGACGGGGTACCGCCGTTCCGAGAGACCGTGAATTACATCAACCGCATCGCGAAGCACATCCGCAAGGCGATGGACAGCGACGTCATCCCGGGCGAGATCGAGTCCGCCTCGGCCATCACCGTGGCCGGCGCGTCGCGCTGATCCTCGCTCTTCTCGTCACCACCCCTCTCTTCGCCTTCACTTCCCGTCTCGTCGACTCCAGCGGCAGGCCCGTGGCCGGCGCGCAGGTCTCGATCGTTCAGCAGAGCGGCTCGGCGCGGACGGAAGCCGACGGCACGTTCACCATCACGCCCGCCCCGAAGCTCCCGGCGACGCTGATCGTCGTCGGCAGCCGCGGCGAGATCTTTCCGCCGATCTACCTCCAGGCATTCGCCGCGGAGCTCCGGATCGAGCCCGCGTACCGCGAAACGGTCACAGTCACGACCGGAGTCGCGCCGAACATCGAAGGGACACCCGCGGCCGCGCCCGTCGTCGTCGGCAGCGAAGAGATCGAGCAGAGGAAGCCCGCGCACATCGTCGATGCGATCGCGGCGACGCCGGGCGTCTCGATTCGCGGGGAGGGACCACCTGCCGTTCCGGTTGTGCGCGGACTGGCCGGCGGCCGAACCATGCTCCTGATCGACGACGCCCGCATCGTCGCCGAGCGGCGTGCCGGGCCATCGGCTACGTTCGTCGATCCGTTGAGCCTCGGCTCGATCGAAGTGTCGCGCGGCCCCGGATCGGTCGCGTACGGCTCCGACGCCATGGGCGGTGTCGTGCATCTCCGTCCGCGCGATCCGGTCCCGGGCAGTCCCGATTTCCGCTACGACGTCTGGAGCACCTTCGGCGGCAGCCGCGCGCAGAGCGTCGCCGTCGAGGCCTCGACGGACGTCCTCGGAGGCGCGCTGCTCGCGTCGCTGCACGGGCGCACCGCGGACGATGCCCGCGATGCGAACGGCGACGTGATCGCCAACTCGCAGTACCGCGACCGCGGTGCGCTGCTGCGCTTCGTGCGCGATACCCCGTGGGGCCGCATGCGCGCGGGACTCATGACCAGCGTCGCGCGCGACGTCGGCGCGCCCGCGAGCACCAGCGACATCACCACGTACCCCGACGAACGGGCCACATTGGCGACGTTCGCCGTCGATACGAGCAACCTCGCCCTGCGGGCATCGCTCGGCTCCTACTCGGTCACCACGGTGCGCGAGCGCTCGAGCGGCGTCGAGAGCGCGGCCGTCAAGGCCCGCGACGCCGCCCTCCGCGTCAGTCATGAGCATCGCGGCGAGCGTTCGCGGATCGTCAGCGGCATCGACTTCGTGTCGCGGCTGAACCTGCGGGCCTCGGGCTCGATCCAGGATGCAGACAAGTACGACACAGGCGCGTACGTCTCGTGGGACGGCCGCATCACCGACGTGCTGCAGCTCGCCGGCGGCGCGCGCGCGGACGCGATCACGACCCGCAACCGCGGCGGGTACTTTGGCGATCGCGAGACCGACGATCTCGCTCTGTCGGGATTCGGAGCGGTCACCGCCGGGCCGTTCGACGGCATCACGGCAACGCTGCAGGTCGCGAGCGGCTATCGCGAGCCGGTGCTGTCGGATCGTTACTTCCGCGGCGTGAGCGGGCGCGGCTTCATCACCGGCAATCCCGACCTCGAGCCGGAGCGGAGCCTGCAGTTCGACGGCGGCTTGCGCTGGACCCGCGGCGCGTCGCGCGTGGCTCTCTTCGCGTATCACTACGAGATCCGCCACCTCGTCGAGCGCTACCGCGCGGGAAGCGACTTCTTCTTCCGCAATCGCGGCGAGGCAAAACTGCGCGGACTCGAGGCCGAAGTCGCGACGCGGCTTCTCGAGCACCTCGAGGTCCAGTTCGGCGCCGCGATCGCCCGCGGGCAGGCCGAGTCCGGCGACCCGATCGACGACATCGCCCCGCCGACGCTGCACGCCTCCCTGCGCTGGGCCGCACCGCGCGCGTCGATCTTTCTCACCGCGTCCGCATACGCGCGCGACGATCGTCCCGGTCCGGTCGAAGTGGAGCGTCCCGGCTACGTGGAGATCGAGGCCGGCACGGGCTGGCGCGTATCGGACTGGTTCGAAATGCGGGTCGCGGTGCGGAACCTCACGAACGTGCAGCGCTACGGATCGACCGACGAGACCGCCGCCTTCGCGCCGGGGCGGAGCGTGATGATCGGCGTGAACCGGTAGGGAGGGCAGTGGGACGAATGGGACCTATGGGACCTATGGGACGTATGGGGAGGACGGGGCGGAGGGGGTGTGCCTGTCCCATGGGTCCCATTCGTCCCATGGGTCCCATTCGTCCCACTTGCCCCTATTCCCCGACCGCCACCGCCGTCAGCGGCTCCTTCGCCGCCACCGTGACCAGACGATCGAACCGCAACACCATCACCGTGCGGTCGTCATCCGCGGGGCGCGTGCCCGAGTGCCGCGCGACCGCGTCGAGGATCGTGTCGCGGAGTGCCGAGGGTGAGCGGTCCTGCAGAGATCCGAGGAGCGACTCGAGCTGGTCGAAGCCCAGGGGGTCGCCGTTTTCGTCCTGGGCCTCGACGATGCCGTCCGAGAGGTAGACGATCGTGTCCCTTTCCTGCAGCGGCACCTCCACCGTCTGGGTCGTCGTGCGCTCGCGAACCCCCAGCGGCAGCGATGGGCACTCGATCGCGAGCGCGGCGGTGGCCCCGTCGCGGAGCAGGTACGGATAGAGGTGCCCGGCGTTGGTGTGGCGGATCGTGCCCCGCTCGAGGTCGAAGATCGTGAAGGCGAGGGTCATGAACGCGCGCCGCTCCGTCGAGCGATATACGAGCTCGTTGAGCCTTCGGAACAGCGATACCTCGTCCGCGCCCTCTTCCACGAGCGTCGTCAGCGCGGCCTTCACCATCGCCATCACCAGGCCGGTCGAGAGGCCGTGCCCGGAGACGTCGCCGATGGCGACGGCGAGACGCGATTTGTCGAGATTGAAGACGTCGTAGTAGTCGCCGCCGATGGACGTCGTCGGCTCGAAGTGCGCGGAGAACGAGACGCCGCCGAAGCTCGGTCCTTCCTTCGGCAGGAGGTTGCGCTGGATCGACGCGGCGATCTCGATCTCGCTCTGCAGGCGCTCTTTCTCCGACACGGTCGAGAGCAGCGACGCGATCGACGCGGTCATGCTGTCGAACGACTGCGCCATCGCGCCGAGCTGGTTGTGACGCTTCATCCGGATGCGATACGAGAAGTCGCCGCGCTCGACGGCCCGCGTGCCCTTCTCGATGCGATTCACGGCGCGCGAGATCGAGAAGATCAACACGCCCGCGAAGAGCGCCGCGATGGCGTACATCATCATCAGCATCACCGTGAGGGTGACGATGACCGTGAGGAGCATTTCGAAGTAGCGGCCGCCCGACTCGCCAAAGTAGTAGGACAGCAGGTTGCGCGGCGGATTGATGATCAGCGTGAACAGCCGGCGCTCGCTTCCGGATGTGCCGTCGTCCCAGTTCGTCACCTGGGCCAGATCGCCCCAGATGATCTTCGTGCCGACGTTTCCGGCGAATACGCCGTTGAACTCGCCGTCGGCCTCGAGGTCGATGTTGTTGCCGTTGCCTCGCGCCTCCGCGCGCGCGGTGCGCACGATCATCCGCGACTTCTCGTAGAGCGCGTCGGTCCAGTGCTTGTCGATCGGTTGGACGAGAACGATGCCCCGAGTCTCGTTGCCGTTCAGCGAGAACTGGCGGGCGGAGACGAGCAGTGGCTTGCCCTCGCGCTCGACGACGCCGCTGAAGCTGCGCGCGCGCAACCACTCCGGCAACTTTGCCCCCGACGGCGCCGCGGTGTCGTAGATCTCCAGCGAGGGCAGGCGACCGGCGATGCGGCGGCCGGTCATCGCGTACTCGAGCGCCCACGATTCCATCTGTCCCAGAGTGGCCTGTCGTTCTCCCCGCAGCGCCGCCTGCGTCATCACGGCCGCGAACATGTACACGACCGTCAGGAGCAGGATGGTCATGAGGAAGAAAGGGAGCACCCCGACGAGGAGATAGCTGAGGAAGAGCCGGCGGCCGACGGTCCAGAAGAGCTGATGCAGGATCCAGCGGATGAACACCGCGAACCCGTAGAGAGTCAGGCCGATGACCAGCAGCCAGGCGAAGAACGAGAAGACGCCGAGAACGCCCAGGTCGCGGTCAAACCGCTCCAGGATGCGGTCGAGCCACTCGAGGACGATGATCGTGCCGACGCCGGCCAGCCAGACGAGAAACGCCGGCGAGATGCGGCGCCGCTTGGGAGTCGGGCCAACGTCCATCGGATTCATGATGACACACGGCGCGCATCCGCACCGGCTGCAGTCTCTTCTACGCTCCGGGCGCCGAAGGGTTGCGGAATTCGCGAGAATGATCCATTGTCTACGGCAGCAGTCCGGTCCGCGATTCCCTTACCTGCCATGAAGATCGTCCGTCTCCTCACCGCACTCTCCGTCCTCGTCCTCAGCGCGCATGCCGCGTCGGCCGCCTGCGTGAACCGCTTCGTCGTCCGCACGGAACGCACGAAGCAGGTCGTCACGCTCCTCACCGGGAAGCTCACCTTCCAGGAAGCCCAGGAGCTCGCCGCGGCGATCGCGAAAAAGCAGAACCCGCCGATCGAGTGGCTCAACGCGGACGGCAAGACTCACGCGAAGCAGCAGGGCGACCTGAAGGTCGTCCGTCCGATGCCGGTCGGCTGCGACGGCAAGACGTCGGGCGTGGTCATCGTCGCGCAGTTCGGTTCCGCCCTGCCTCCATCGAAGGCGATGATCGTGAAGCTCACCCCCGACATCACGGTCACGTTCGACGAACAAGCGAAGTAGCTCAGTAGGGGTTGGCGGTTGACGGTTGGCGGTTGGCGGTTTAGAACGGTTGACAGTTGACAGTTGACAGGAGAAGAGGCGGTTACGTTAGGCGAACGCTCCTGCCAACTGCCAACTAACTCCGCCAGCGCGGCGCTCGCTTCTCGAGGAAGGCGTTCAGCCCCTCGTTCGCATCGTCGGTTCTCATCAGCTCTTCCAGGTAGAGGCGCTCGATCGTCGCGAGACGCTCCTCGAAGTCGTTCACCTGCGCGAGGCGGAAGGCTCTCTTCGCGATGCGCAGGGAGGACGCGCTCTGGCGGTAGATCCTCGCCAGCCACTCTTCCGCGCCCGCCTCGAAACCATCGTCCGCGAAGATGGCATTTGCGATGAGCGACGCATCGACCGGCTCGCCCGTGAGCATCATCTCCAGCCCCTTGCGCGGCGGGAGCTTTCGGGAGAGCTGCCAGGCGCCGACCGGAGGGAAGACGCCGAGACGGATCTCGGGCTGACCGAACTTCGCGCTCTCGCTGGCAAGAATGAAATCGCAGGCCATGGCCAGCTCGCAGCCTCCACCGAGGGCGAGGCCGCGCACGAGCGCCACGGTGACGACCTCCAGCCGCGCGAGGATGCGGAAGCAGTCGTGGAAGATCGTCAGCATGACCCGCGCGCGGTCGCCGAGGTGGTCCTGCACCGCGACGCCCGCGGAGAACGCGCGTCCCTCGGCGTCGATGATGAGCGCGTGCCTGTCCGGCCGCACGCGGCCGAGCGCCTCCCGCAGCTCGTCGAGCATCGGGATGTCGAGGATGTTCAGCGGCGGATCGCTGAGCGTGATGCGATGTGCGTCAGCGTCGGAGGAGAAGATGATCCTGGGCATCGATCCGACTACCTCGTCACCCTGCGCTTCGAGCTCCCGGGCGGTAGCGACGACCATACCTCGAGCGAGTGCGTCGTCAGCAGGAGCAGTTTTCCGGGCAGGATCGCGATGCTGCGCACGGGCGACGGCACGTTGTACTGCGGCGGCGCCGGGATCAGCGTCGCCGCGTTGTACGTCTCCGGGTTCGCGCCGCGCGCCGTGATGACGAGGCAGTTCCCGTCGACGCGCATCTGCTGCGCCTTGTCCGGCGTGATCGCGGCGAGGTGCGTGCCGGTGAGCAGCATGGTGTTCTCCCCGTACTCGTACAAGCGGTCGCCGAGGACGAGCACCCGTCCCTGATGTGCGGCCACCGAGGTGGCGCGGTTCGGGGACGGGATGGCCAGCAACTGCGAAGGCTGCAGCGGGCTGGCGATGTCGATCACGCGCACCTCCGTCGGAAACTCGAACAGCGCGTACGCGCGATTGCCGGACGTGACCACGTCCAGTACCGCGCCGCTCATCGACGACGTGACGCCCAGCGTCGCGGGATCGAGAACGAGGGTCTTGTTCTGGCACCCGCCCGTGAGGCAGCCCCTCGAGATCGAGACCCAGACCGCATTGCCGGCCGTGTCGATGGCCAGTGGCTGCGCATCGCTGCCCTCGTCGATCGTCATCTGCCCGATCTCGACCCCATGGGGCGAGTACGCCCGCACCGTGCCGCCGGCCGAGAGGGTGAAGAGCGCGCCCGTGGTCGCGGCGATGTCGACGATGCCCGCGGCGCTGACCGAGGTCATGTAGCGGGGCAGGTCTCCCGTGACCGTCGAGAAGACGTCGATCCCGTCGGGGTCGTAGAGGTAGGCGCGCTCGCCCGCGGCGACGAGCTTCGAAGAATGGCTGCTCGCGAACGGAACGACCGGTGCCGGCTGCGTCCCGGCGAGGTACGACACCGCCATCATCCCCTCGACGGTGGCGATGGTCGCGACGGAAGGCGCCGCGTCGACAACGAGCCCGGAGGCCGGCAATGCGTGCGTGCGCACGAGCGTCTGCCCGTTTTCGTATACGGAAAGAGTGCGGTCGCCGAGGACGAGGAGATCATCGCCGGAGAACGCGAAGTGGCGTGGGATCGAAGGCTGGGCGAGCGTGTGCCCGCCGGAGCCGCCGAGGCTCGTGACGCGGATGCCTTCGAAGGTGAAGAGTGCCGCGCGAGCGGCATTCATCGCCAGGCCGGTGGTGACGCCGGTGATGGTCTGCTTCACCGCCTGCTGCGAGAAGTCGCTCGTCGCGTAGAAGTGGAGGACCGTGGAGCCGGTGTCGCGGAGCTCCGCGAAGGCGAACGCGGTCCCGGCACGGTCGAGGAACCCGATGGGCGGCAGCGCGACCTGCTGCGGCGTCGTTCCGCCAATCCAGACCGAGCCGTCGGCGAGCAGCGCGACCATCGAGCCGCCGTGCAAGCGCGCCGCTTTGACCTCGGCGCGGAACGTCGATGTCTGCGCCTGCGCCGGCGATGCTCCCGCGAGCGACCAGATCGTTGCGACGGCGCCGTTCGAGGCGAGGAGGCTCGTCCCTTCGGCGTCGTGCACGAGCGTGCCGCCGCTCCACGTCCGCTCGGTCGTCATCGCCAGGCCGGACGGGACGATCTTCTCCTCGGAAATCGTGCCGCTCGCGTCGGCGAACCAGGCGCGATCGCCGGAGAGCACGACGCTCGTGGTGATGTTCGTGCGGTACGCGGCGATCGGATACGGCGCGCCGAACGCGCCGACGTCGTACACCGCCAGTCCGATGTCGCCCGCGGCGACATAGAGCTTGTTCCCCGCGCGGACGATCTCGTGGATGACGTGATCGGTGCCGCCGGTGGGCGAGAGCTCGTGCTCGGAGACTTCATGGACCACCGAGGTGGAGTTGAAGTTCACGGCGCGCAGCGTGCGATCCGTGCCGGCCGTGAAGTGCACGCCATCCGCGGACGCGGCGAACGCGTTCGCGCCGACATTGAGGCGGGCGATGCGCGTCGTCCCGATGAAGACGTCCGTGTTTTGACCGATGACGTCGGAGACGATGACCATGTCGCCCGTCGTGTGTACGGCCGCGGCACGAGGGAGCGAGGCGAGCTCGCCGGTGCGCTGCGGCAGCGACGGTGTGCTGATGGAGAAGATGTCGACGGAAGAGTCGCCGTCGGCCGCGTAGAGCTTCGTCGGAGAGGCCGCCAGCGAGGTGACGTTCGTCGAGGTCGTCGGCAGCGTCCCCGGGTTGCGGATCGGGTTCGCCGCCTCGAGCGCGTCGAAATGGGCAATCCCGTTCGACGTGGCCACGAAGAGATACGAGCCGGCGGAGGCGATGTCCTGGACCGTGCCGCCCGCATCGACGGAGCGGACCACGCTCAGCTGGTTGCCGTTGCGCGTAAGGACGTAGAGGCGGGAGCCGCTGCCCGCGTACGCGACGCCGCCCTGCCCCGCATGTACGACGCGCGTGCTTCCAGGGAGCGCGACCGCGTCGGCTACGACGAGAGTGGCAGCGTCGATGAGCGTGACGCCATGGCCCGTGGCGAGCCAGACCAACCCATCCTGAACCACGACGTCGAGCGCCGTCATCCGGAACTGCGCCGACGCGCGCGGAGTCCACGAGCACTGAGGGAAGGCCGGAGTCGCCGAGAGGGAGAGAACGAGGAGAAGGAGAACTTGCACACGCCCACGCATGCCTGGAGTTTAGGCCATGGGACGAGTGGGACCTATAGGACGAATGGGAAGTCTACCCATTCGTCCCATGGGTCCCATTCGTCCCATTCGTCCCATCGGCCTCGTGCGCCAACTCCAGCGCCTTTCGCACGTACGACGGATGCGGCACCTCCTCCACGGTCGCGATCCACTCGTAACCCTTCGGCCGCCGTTCGATCGTGGCCGCGTACACGACGAACTCGATCTTCCTCGTCGTCACGGTGTGGCGGAAGGTGCCGACGAGATTGCGCGACTTGGTGGCGAACGGTTCGCCTTCCAGGAGGGATGTGTCGCCGTGGGGGAGGTGATACATCGCGTCCATGAGCGTTCCCGAGGCGCGGCGCATGAGCACGCGGCCGCGGCGGTCGCGCACGAGGTAGAGCGGGATTCGCAGCTCGCGCATCGCCTTTCGCGGTTTCGCCGGCGGAAGATCGTCGATGCGGCCGGTGGCACGCGCGACACACGCATCACGCACGGGGCAGAGGAGACACGCCGGATTGCGCGGCTTGCAGATCAGCGCGCCCAGCTCCATCAGTCCCTGATTCAGAGCGCGCGGCGACCGGCTGGCGCGCACGAGCTCCTCCGCGAGCGGCCAGGGGTCGGTTTCGAGCACGAACAGGCGGGAGAGGACGCGCGCGACGTTTCCGTCGACGGTGGCCGCGCGCTGCTCGAAGGCGACCGAGGCGATCGCACCGGCGGTGTAGCGTCCGATGCCGGGGATCGTCAGCAGCTCAGGGACGGTCGAGGGGATCGTGCCGCCGAACGTCTCCATCACCGCGGCGGCCCCCGCGCGGAGCATCTTCGCCCGGCGGTAGTAGCCCAGGCCCGACCAGGCGGTCGTGACCTCGTCTTCCGTCGCGCTCGCCAGCGAAGCCAGGTCCGGGAACCGCGCCAGGAACCGCCCAAAATACGGCAGCACCACTTCCATCCGCGTCTGCTGCAGCATCACTTCCGACACCCACACGTGATACGGATCGTACGAGACCCGCCACGGGAGGGGTCGCTGATGGCTGGTAAACCATCTTTCGACCGCGCGTGCCGTACGGCGGAGGTCTGGGGATTGCAAGAGCGCGGTATTGTATTCTTCAGCGATATGAGCGAGCAGCTTCACACCGGCACGGAACAAGGCAAGTACGTCTACTGCATCATCAAGACGGAGTCGCCCCGCGACTTCGGCGGCGTGGGCATCGGTGGACGCGGCGACCGCGTCTACACCGTGCCGTACCGCGAGTTCGCGGCCGTGGTCTCGAATTGTCCGCTGATCGTCTTCGATCCCACGCGCGAGAACGCGCTCGCCCACGAGCATGTCAACGAGCTCGTGATGAAGGACTTCACCGTCCTTCCGATGAGCTTCGGCACCGTCTTCCGCACCGAGAACGACATCAAGGAGTTCCTCAAGGGGACCTACGAGGCGCTCAGTGACGTGCTCCAGAAGATGGAAGGGAAAATCGAGTTCGGCCTCAAGGTGAACTGGGACAAGGACTCGGTGATCCGCGAGATCGAGGGCGAGAACGAGGAGATCCGCCGCCTCAAGGAAGAGATCCAGTCGAATACGTCGACGTCGACGTACTTTTCGCGCATGCAGCTCGGCCGCGTCGTCGAGTCCGCCCTGCAGGCGAAAGCGGACGCGTACGTCACCGAGATCTACGAGGCCCTGCGCGACGCCGCGATCGCCTCCCGGTCGAACAAGCCGATCGGCGACAAGATGATCATGAACGCCGCTTTCCTCGTGGAGCGGGACAAGACCAAGGCCTTCGACGACCAGATCTCCGAGATCGCGAAAAAGTACGAGAACAAGCTCTCGTTCCTGTACACCGGACCGTGGCCGCCGTATAACTTCGTGAACATCCGGCTCAAGCTGGAGCGGGCGGAGCGATAGAGTCGACGAGTCGTCAAGTCGTCAAGAGGACTAGCGACTCGACGACTCGACGGCTCGACGACTCGAAGACTCGAAGACGATGGCATTCCTTCTCGACGACATCCTCCTCTTCCCTCTCACGGGGCCGATCTCCGGCATCAAGTGGGTCATGCGCACGATCCAGAAGATGGCCGACGAGGAGCTGCTGAACGATCAGCCGTGGAAAGAGCGTCTCATCGAACTGCAGATGCGCATCGAGCTCGGCGAGATCTCCGAGGAGGACTACGTCAAGGAAGAGGCGATCGTCTTCCAGGCCCTGCGCGATATCCGGGCGCGCCGCGAGGAGATTGCCCGGCAGATCGCGGCGGAGCGCGACGAGGAAGACGGCGGGGTCGGCGTCTATACGGGATACGGCAAGTGATGCGTGCCGGGTGCTGGGTGCTGAGTGCTGCGTGCTGACTGCCGAGGGCGGGCGTGACTCAGCACTCAGCACCCAGCACTCAGCACTTCGTCGTGGCGTTGAACGAGCTCGCCGGTAGACGCGTCCTGCTCTTCGGCGGCAAGGGCGGCGTTGGAAAGACCACCCTCGCCAACGCGGCCGCCGCACACTTTCGTGAGACGCGCGACGTCACCTTTCTCGACGTCGCCGCGCTCGATGCCAACGCGCTCTACGAGAAGTTCCTCGGCGATCACCTCGAGTCCTTTCTGGAGATCGGTGACCGCGGCACGTATCTCGATCGGGAGGAGCTGCGGCGCCTGTTCGAGCTTGCGATCCCCGGCGTCGACGAGCTGATGACCTGGATGCACATCGGCGAGCTCGCGGAGGAGCATCCCGAGGCGTTGCTCATCGTCGACACCGCGCCGACCGGGCACACGCTGCGGATGCTGTCGTCATCGGAGCACTTCCACCAGTTCGCCCTCGCCCTCGACTCGATGGAGGAGAAGCATCGGGTCCTGATCCGGCAGTTCACGCGTCGCGACGTGCGCGACTCCCTCGATGCGTTCATCGAAGACTTCGACGGGCGCGCATCGCGCCGGCATGCGTTACTGGCCGACCCCGCGCGCGCCGCGTTCATCGCCGTGACGCTTTCGGAGCCGCTGGTGGTCGAGCAGACGCTGCGCCTGATCGCGGAGGTGGCGATCGACGTCCCGTTCGTGGTCCTGAATCGCGCCGTGCTCGATCCGGACTGCACCCTGGATGAGGTGCGGATGGCGCGGGATCAGGCCGCACGGGCGCGATTCGCCCGAGTCGTCGATTTCCCGCGCGACTGCACAGGACCTGAAGGACCCATGAGTCCCATGAGTCCCATCCGTCCCATGAGTCCCATCCGTCCCACGCCTCTCACCTTCTTTGCAGGCAAAGGCGGCACCGGCAAGACGACCTGTGCGACCTCCACGGCCCTCCAGCTTGCGGCGAAAAACGCCAACAAGCGCTACACGATCATCTCCGTCGATCCGGCGCATTCTCTCCGCGACGTGTTTGCCGATCAGACGCCGCCGGAGAACCTCACCGTCGAGACGATCGACACGAAGGCCAAATGGCGCCGCTTTCGCGACTCCCTCGGCGTCGAGATCTCGGATGCGTTTCACGCTCTTGCCCCGCGTGGGATGTCCATTGCGCACGACGAGGAGGCGATGCGCAACCTCATCGAGATCGCCCCACCCGGCGCTGACGAGCTGTTTGCGATCACCCGCCTCGCCGACCTCGTCGCCGACGAATCCCTCGCCGGCGTCATCGTCGACACCGCTCCCACCGGCCACTTCCTCCGCCTCCTCGAGCTGCCGCGTGCCGCGGGCGAGTGGGTGCGCGAGTTCATGCGCATCCTCCTCCGCTACAAAGATCTCATCCCTCCCGGCTCCCTCGGCGAGGAGCTCGTGCATGCCTCGCGAGCGCTCCGGGATCTGGAGACCGCGCTGCACTCCGAGGAGACGGCGGTGATCGTCGTGACGCGCCCCGAGCGCGCGGTCGTCGACGAGACCAGGCGCCTCCTCGAGACCCTGCGCGAGCGGGGCCTGCACGTCGGCGGTGTGATCGCGAACTATGTGACGCCGGAGAATGAGTGCGCCTGCGACCAGGCCGTGCGCGCGCGGGAGCTCGCCATTCTCGCAGAGCTCGGCGAAGCGACGCTCATCGAGCGCCGCGACGCTCCCCCGCAGACGCTCCCGGAGCTCGAGACGCTGGTGCGGATAAGATGAGTGCGTGCAGGTGCTCTACGTCTACTGCGTGATGCGCGACGCGGTCGCTCCCGACGTGGACGGTGTCGACGGAACGCGGCGCTTCGGGACCGTCACCATCGACGGCATCTCCGCGGTCTTCACGCCGGTGAGCGCGGAGGCGTTCTCGCAGGAGGCCATCGACGCCCGCGCGGGAGACCTGGAATGGCTCGGTGCGATCGGGTACCGGCACCAGGACGTGGTCAGCGAATTGATGAAACGAACGGCCATCGTGCCGTTGCGCGCGTTCACGCTGTTCTCGTCCGAGGAGGCGCTGGGGGCCTACCTGCAGGAGCATCGGGAGATGCTCGAGAACGCGTTGAGGCGGCTCGACGGGAAGCAGGAGTGGACCTTGCGCGTCGAGCTCGAGCCCGCGCGCTGGAGTCAATCGCTCGCGTCCCGCGTGGCGGCGCTGCGCGACCTCGAGAACGAGATCGCGGGCGCGGCCCCAGGCAAGGCCTTCCTTCTCCGGAAGAAGCTCGACGAGGAGAAGAAGCGCGCCTCGCATGTGGCCGAAGAGGAGGTCGTCGAGGAGATCGAGCGGCTGGTGAGCGACACCCTTCGCTGCGAGACGATCGCCGAGAACCGGGAGCGTCGCGACGGCGCGTTCCCGCAGATCAACGTGCTGCTGAATCGCGATGAGGAAGCGAGCTTGCAGGAGCTGCACGCGGCTCTCATGGCGAAGTACGAGCCGGGCGGTGTGACGGTGGGACTGACCGGACCGTGGCCGCCGTACAGTTTCGCAGCGATGAGCGAGGAGAGGTGAGTCTCTCGCGCTCTCGCGGTTTCTCGCAGTCTCGCGGTCTCGCAGTCAGTCGCAGACTCTGCGACTGACTCTGAAACCGTGAGACAGACTCTAAGACTCGAGATCGGAATACCGCCATGCCTGAAGAACTCGAAGAGCTTCCCCTCCTGGAAACACTGGACCACCTCCTGGACCGCGGCGTTGTCATCGCCGGCGAGGCGGTGATCTCCATCGGCGACGTCGACCTGCTCTACCTCGGTCTCAATGTCGTCCTCGCGAACGTGGACGCGGTCATGCGCGTGTCGAAGCGATGAAGTCGATCGCCATCGGTGCTCACCTGCTGCGCGATGACGTGGAACCGCTCGCCGATGCGGTGCCCGTCGGCGACCTCTTTCTCAGCGCCGTCCCCATCGCGGACGAGCAGGCTCTCGGGGATCGCGAGCTGCTCCTGAAAATCGCAGGCATCCGCGCAAATCTTCTCGACGTCGCCGTTTTCATCGCCATCCGCTACGGCTTTACGTTTGTGAGCGCCGACGAGGCGCAGGCGAAGTGCCTGTCCCACCTCGGGCGCTGGAAGCGCGTGCTGACGGAAAACCGAGGGAACGTGGAGATGACGCTGAAGGTCGCGGCCTCGTCGCCGAGTCCGCGTCCCGACCGCCACGCGTTCGCCAGCGGTGCCGAGTACCTGCGGGCTCTGCACGCGGCGACGCAGGCGGCGAACGTCGATCCGTCGTTCCGCGAAGCCGCGGAACGCCTGATCGTGCCGCTTGCGACGCGACATCGCTGGTCCCACAGGGACGAGAAGTCCGTCGAGCTGACGGCCCTCGTCGCGCGGGAGCGTCTCGACGAGATTCGTCATGCCGGCGAGGAGTTGCGCCGCGCGGCCCCGCACGTCCCGTTCTTGCTGTCCGGCCCCTGGCCGCTGGAGGCGTTCGCCGATGATGATCACGAATGAAGAAGAGGAGCTTCGCCAGACGCTGACGTTCACCGAGTCGGTCATGCCGGAACGGATCGCCGCGGACGCCGAGGCCGTGGAGAACGGCCTGGCGAAGCTCGTGCTGTCGATCGTCGAGCTGGTGCGCCGCCTTCTCGAGAAACAGGCCCTCCGCCGCATGGATAGCGGCAACCTGACCGAGGACGAGATCGAGCGCCTCGGCAACGCGCTGATGAAGCTCGAAGAGAAGATGGCCGAGCTGAAGAGGACCTTCGGGCTCTCGGACGAGGACCTGAACATGAAGCTGGGTCCGGTAAAAATGTGGGAGTGAGTTGACTAATCGCGTCCAGATCGCGTAAACCCGCTCCCGCATCACCGAAAGGAGCTCACGGTTGCCCATCGAAGATCGAGGACCGCTCCAGCGTCAGCCCCAGGGGCTGGTGGACATCCTCGACAAGATCCTGGACAAGGGGCTCGTGGTCGCGGGCGACGTGAAAGTGTCGCTGGCGAACGTCGAACTGCTGACGATCCAGTTGCGCCTCGTCATCTGCTCGATCGACAAGGCCGAGGCAATCGGGATCAACTGGTGGCGCTCGGATCGCTTCTACTCGAGCGATCCGAAAGCCGTGCCGGCCGCGGAATATGACGAACTGCGGAACCGCATCGCCGATCTCGAACGTCAGCTCAACACTCGTGAGCTTCCTGCGGGGAAGCCGGGAGAGAGGAAAGGTAGGTAACTCACATGGCTGTTGAACGCGCACCGGGCGGAACGAGTCTCATCGATGTCCTCGACCGCATCCTGGACAAGGGCATCGTCGTCGACGCGTGGGTTCGCATCTCCCTCGTCGGCATCGACCTGATCACCGTCGAAGCTCGCGTCGTCATCGCGTCGATCGATACATACCTCAAGTACGCGGAAGCGGTGGGCATCACCTCCACCGTCGCCCGCCCGGCCCTCGGCCCGGGAGAAGGCGGAACGAGCGTGGGCGCGCCGGCCAGCACGCCGGTCGGTACGACGAGAACGTAGCTGGCCGGTTGGCGGTTGGCGGTTGGCGGTTGACGGGAGACGAGGTCACTGCGCCCGCGCGCGAAACTGTATGGGACGAATGGGACCCATGGGACGAATAGGACCCATGGGACGGATGGCGAGTCCGTAGGTCCGATAGCCCCCGCTAGGAGCCTGCGCGGCAGGAAACCGGTGTCATCCTGAGCTGCGTAGACAGCGAAGGACCTTCCAGCACGCAACGGAGAAGGTCCTTCGCCGTCTACGCGGCTCAGGATGACACCCTCATGGAAGCACCTTCATCCTTCCGCCCTTCATCCTTCCCTACCGGATGTATCCCAGCGATTTGAGCTGCTCGTAGTACTCCTCATTCAGCTGCTGCGTGGCGGCCGAGGTCGTGCGGTTTCCGTAGCTGGCGATGCGCGGTTCGCTTCGTTCCGCGAGGAGAGAGCGGCCGGGCATCTCGTCCGAGAGGGGAAAGCCGAGGAGGTGGAGGAGGGTGGGAGCGACGTCGAATTCCGACGTGGCGCGTTGCAGCGTAAGCGTCGACGCCACGACCGCGTTGCCGCTCTGACCGTCGCCCGGCAATCCGGTGAGCACGACGTCGTAGCCACGCGCCCGGACCTGGGCGATCGTGTTCGCCAGCCCTTCCAGCGCGCGCAGCGATTGTGCGAGCTGCGTCGACTGATCGAGCTCGAGCCGGTTGAGCACGACGTCCAGCGCGGGGAGGTAGACCGTCGCGAGACGGGGGCGCTGCTCGAGGAGCGCCAGGAATCGCGACGTCGCCGTGGCATCGACGCGCAGTGCATCGCCGTTCGCGGACGTGAACACCGCCTCGGGCCCCACCGCACGGAGCGCGCCGCTCTGCGCATCGGCGGTCGTCCACCAGTTCACCGACGCGGCCGGCAGTCCGCGCGCCGCGACGATCTCCCAGACGTAATCGCGGCGCCGCACCGTCGGCGGTAACGGCTCACGCCTCGCGATGCGGAGCGCCGGAGCGGCGTGCATCAGCACGAAGTCCGCGCGAGAGATGCGCTGAAGAAGGTGCGCGGCGCCTCGGAACCGAACGCCCTCGATCGCGCGCACCCCGTGCGCCTCCGTCGGCACGCCGGTCCCCAGCGATGCCCAGCGCTCCGTCGTCGAGTCGCCCGGCAGCGTGCGAACGCCGGCAACGTGCGGCACCGCGCGCAGCAGGTCGGGACGCGACTGCAGAATCTCGTGCGTGAGTCCGTCGACGGCGATGAGCGCGACATGCGCCGTCGTCGGCGAGGTCACCACCATCGCTTCCGGCGTCACCCGCTCGCGGTCCGCATACGCGGGGACGAACAGCATCGCGATCAGCACCACCGCGGCGGCGGCCATCGGGACGCCACGCGGCTTCGCATGGATCGCCGGCACGCGCCGGAGCTCGTAGATCGAGAACGACAACAGCGCCGCCGACACCACGATCGTGCTGACGAGGAAGAACACCGCGCAGAGCGCAACGCCCGTCGCCAGTTCCGGAAGAGCGGGCGCCGTGTCGAAGCGATACCACCAGACCGCCACCGGTGCGACCAGGATCGCGCTCGAGACGAGCGAGATCGCCAGCAGCGCGCGCGGCGTGTCGATCGGCAGCGCCGGCCGCACCTTCAGAACGAGCGCAACCACGACGACGAACACGAACGCCACGACGAGCCACGCGGCGGCATACGACGCGTACAGCCCCAGCGTCTCCAGCGCACTCAGCGGCTGGTTCCGGAACAGCATCACCGCCGTCATCGGCAGAGCCGCGAACGCCGCGATCAGCGTCGCCGCCTTCAGCGCCACCGTCACCAACTCCACCCAGAACGTCCGCGAGCTCCACGGATCGAGAGCAAACCACCGCTCGATCCCATGGGTCAGGTAACCGCGCTCCTTCAACTGCGCGCGTAGCGAGTCGACTTCGGACACGGGCGGCATGCTAAAGGATGAAGGCCGGAAGGATGAAGGATGAAGGATGAAGGATGCAACTTGGTCCTTTACCTTTTCACACCTGTACCTGCACCTTGCACATCTTTGAGACTTTGAGACTCTGAGACTCTGAGACTCCCCCCCTTCCCCCGCGGAATAGCCCCACAAGCGCCACGTTGTACACCGGCGCGATCCCATGTCCTCCCGCCGCTCGCTGCCGAAAATCCTGTCGGGTTTGATCCTGCTCCTCGGCCTCGCGGCGCTGAAGGCCAAGGGTCTCCTCGTCCTCCTTTTCGAGAAGGTGCGGGTCTTCTTCGTCAATCCCTTCGAAGGCTTCGGGGCGATCCAGTACGCCGTTGCGGGCGGCTCGTTCGTCGTCACCATCGTCGCGTACACCACTCAGTTTCCCTTCGGCGTCGTCACCGGGTTCGTCGTCATCACCCTG
This sequence comes from uncultured Thermoanaerobaculia bacterium, assembly GCA_964558905.1. GTDB lineage: Bacteria > Acidobacteriota > Thermoanaerobaculia > Gp7-AA8 > Gp7-AA8 > QHVT01. Next base: position 31,200 of record CAZLGP010000240.1, read on the forward strand.
ATCCACGAGATCGGCCACGCCGTCGCCATCCGTGCGAAAGGACTGCGGGCGGGGTTCATGGTCTTCATCCCCTTCATCGGCGGCGCCGTGACGATGAAAGGCCAGCCCCGGACCGTCTTCGACGATGCGATCATCGGCCTGGCCGGCCCCTTCTTCGGGACCCTGGCCACGCTCGTCACCCTCCAGATCTACAAGTGGACCTCCGATCCGCTCTATCTGCTGGTCGCCTTCGTCGGCTTCGGTCTCAACCTCATCAACCTCCTGCCCATCGGCATGCTCGACGGCGGCCGCATCTCCGCCGCCATCACCAAATGGATGTGGGTCCTCGGCGGCGGCGCGATCGTCTACAAAGTCTTCGACCAGCCCAACCCGCTGACGATTCTGATTGCCGTGCTCGCCACGTTCCAGGTCTACGCCTCGATCATCCGCGAGAAAACCGACCCCCGCTTCTACGAGATCACCCCGTTGCAACGCGCGGCAATTGCCGTGCTCTATTTCGCGTTGGTCATCTTCCTGGGCCACCAGACCTGGATGACGTACGACCGGCTGGAGCTCTTGAGGAAGTAGTTGTTTGGTTGGCGGTTGGCGGTTGGCGGTAGCCAGCTGCCAGTGAATCGAGGACGACCAACGTGTCATCCTGAAGCCGCGGAGACGGCGAAGGACCGCCTGCGGTAGGCGACGCCCGCGCCTGAGGCAGGGGGGGTCCTTCGCCGCGCTCCGCGGCTTCAGGATGACACGTGCCGGCTCGCCGCGAATCACCGCCAACCGCCAACCGCCAACCGCCAACCAATTTGATAAGCTTCTCCACCCTAGCCATGACCCTCTGTCTCTTCATCGCAGTCGCCCTCGGCTTGCTGACAGACGCCGCCGCGTCGCGTCCGGCGCTCGCCAGCGTGGCCGTGGCCCGCGACTCGCGCCGTCTGCAGCGGACGAGGCAGACGGCGGTCCGCTGCGAGCGCGATGGCCGGGCCCGCCGCTCCTGGTTCGCCCCCCCTGGCATCCGACGCGTCCTCGCGCCCCTCACCGGCGCCGCGTCGCCGCGCGCCCCCGCGCGCGTCCGCTGAGTACGTTTCTCTTCCCAAGTCCGGGCGTGGTCGTTGCTGCGCCTCACACGTTTTCGAATTGAGAGATCCCTATGATCGTCGACAAAGTACTGACCGCGATATTCGGTTCCAAGCACGACCGGGACGTGAAGGCCATGCGGCCGACCGTGGCCCGCATCAACGACCTCGAGCCCGAGATCAGCGCGCTCTCGGACGACGGGCTGCGCGCGAAGACCGCCGAGTTCCGGGAGCGCCTCCGTCCCGCCGTCCAGGCCCTGGAAGAGATCCGGAAGGAGATCCCGCGCGACGCGCTCGCATTCAGGGCCGCGAAGGCCGATCTGCAGGCCGCGCTCGACGACATCCTCCCCGAGGCCTTCGCCGTGTGCCGCGAGGGCGGCAAGCGCGTGCTCAACATGCGCCACTTCGACGTCCAGCTCATGGGCGGCATCGTCCTCCACCGCGGCAAGATCTCCGAGATGAAGACCGGCGAAGGCAAGACCCTCGTGGCCACGCTCGCCGTCTATCTCAACGCCCTCACCGGCCGCGGTGTACACGTCGTCACCGTCAACGACTACCTGGCCCGCCGCGACTCCGAATGGATGGGCCGCCTCTACACATTCCTCGGCCTCACCGTCGGCGTCATCCAGAACCCCCACGGCGACCGCGAGCGCCAGGTCGCCTACCGCTGCGACGTCACCTACGGCACCAACAACGAGTTCGGCTTCGACTACCTCCGCGACAACATGAAGTTCGACATCGAGTCGATGGTCCAGCGCGATCCGGCCTACGCGATCATCGACGAGGTCGACTCCATCCTCATCGACGAGGCCCGCACCCCGCTCATCATCAGCGGCCCCTCGGAAGAGTCGACCGACAAGTACTACACCGCCGCGCGGATCGTGCCCAAGCTCGACGCCGGAACTGATTTCCAGGTCGACGAGAAGCAGCACACCGCCGTCCTCACCGAAGACGGCGTCCTCCATGCCGAGAAGCTCCTCGGCGGCATCGAGCTGTACGACCCCGAGAACATGGACATGCTGCACGCCATCAACCAGGCCGTGCGCGCGGCCGCGCTCTACAAGCGCGACGTCGAATACGTCATCAACGACGGCGAGATCATCATCGTCGACGAGTTCACCGGACGGCTCATGCCCGGCCGCCGCTGGTCGGACGGGCTGCACCAGGCCGTCGAGGCCAAGGAAGGCGTTCGCATCGAGTCGGAGAACCAGACCCTCGCCACCATCACCTTCCAGAACCTCTTCCGCATGTACGAGAAGCTGGCCGGCATGACCGGTACGGCCGACACCGAGGCGGCGGAGTTCGACAAGATCTACAAGCTCGAGGTCGTGGTCATCCCCCCCAACCGGCCCATGGTCCGGAGGGACATGCCCGACCTGGTTTATCGAACCGAACGAGAGAAGTTCGACGCCATCGTGGAGGAGATCAAGGAGAAGCAGGAGCTCGGGCAGCCGTCGCTGGTCGGAACGATCTCGATCGAAAAATCCGAGGCCCTGTCGTCCGCGCTCAAGCGCAGCGGCATCCCCCACGTCGTCCTCAATGCGAAATATCACGAGCGCGAGGCGGAGATCGTTGCCCAGGCCGGCAGCAAGGGCGCGGTCACGATCGCCACGAACATGGCCGGCCGCGGCACGGACATCCTCCTGGGCGGCAATCCCGAGTACCGCGCCGCCCAGAAAGCCAAGAACGTCGAGGATCCGAAAGAGCGCGAGAAGATCGAAGAGGAGATGCGCGAGGAGTGGAAGCGCGATCACGAGGAGGTCGTCGCCGCCGGCGGCCTGCACATCGTCGGCACCGAGCGCCACGAGACCCGGCGCATCGACAACCAGCTCCGCGGGCGCTCCGGACGCCAGGGCGATCCGGGCAGTTCTCGTTTTTATCTGTCCCTCGAGGATGACCTCATGCGCATCTTCGGCGGCGACCGGATCATGGGTCTCATGGAGCGCCTGGGGATGGAGGAAGGCGTCCCCATCGAGCACGGCATGGTCACCCGTTCGATCGAGCGCGCCCAGAAGCAGGTCGAGGGGCGCAACTTCGAGGCCCGCAAGCACCTTCTCGAGTACGACGACGTCATGAACAAGCAGCGTGAGTCGATCTACACGCTGCGTCGCTCCATCCTCGAGGGGCGCGAGGGGAAGGAGTACATCCTCAATGCCGCCGACGAGATCGTCGACTACCTCGCCGACATGCACTACCCCGAGGACATGCGCCAGACCCCGAACGAGGCCGAGCTGAACGTCGAGTTGTACGACTACTTCGGCCTCGACCTCGGCGACGCCGGCGTGGACATCCACAGTGACCGCCGCGACGAGGTCAAGTACAAGATCGTCCAGTCCGTCAACAAGCGCTACGAGGAGAAGGAAGCGCTCGTCGGCCCGGACAACATGCGCCTCAATGAGAAGTATCTCCTGCTGCAGGTCATCGACCAGCAGTGGAAGGATCACCTCCTCAACATCGATCACCTCAAGGAAGGTATCGGCCTGCGCGGCTACGGCCAGCGCGACCCCCTGATCGAGTACAAGCGCGAATCCTTCGAGCTCTTCCAGTCGATGATGGAGCGCATCCAGGACCGGGTTGTGAAGGTGCTCTGGAAGATCGAGCTCGCCGGCCGCGAGTCCGACCACGAAGAGTCCCAGCGCGTCTCCCGCGCCCTCCCTCCCCCCCGCCCGCGGGACCAGATCATGTACACCGGCCCGAAAGAAGCCGCCGCGCCGATCAAGCGCGCCCAGGCCAAAGTCGGCCGCAACGACCCCTGCCCCTGCGGCTCGGGGAAGAAGTATAAGAAGTGCCACGGCATGAGCGCGGCGTGAGGTGAGGGTGGAGTCTCGGTGCTCTTCGGAGCGCCGAGACTCGTCTTGTAGGCCGAAGCGGCAGTAGGCCGCGATGGAACTCCCTCGCTACACGCCTTCCGCGCACTCTCCGCGCTATGCGGACGTATCGAATATAGCGGGGGAGGTTCCATCGCTCGGGGTGCGAACGCCGATGGTGTGCCCGCGATACGCGGGCCAGGCGAATCACGAGTTAGCGTTAGCCGGATGCAAGAGGGTTCAAGCGCCGAAACGGAACAAAACAGCCGGAGTGCGCCGCCCCCAGAAACGGTCCTCATGCCCCCGTCAGCTAAAATGCGTCGACTGCTTTCCTTTTTGCTGCGGTCTCTCGCGCGCGTAACTCTTCAAGGTACGTGTTGAGCGTGATGTACGCCGCGCCCGCTCTCGTAGTATCGGCAAACCGACGCATCTCGATCGTTGCCGTGGGGAACTTCCAGTCGAGCACCGAGTTGGTGACCTTTGCGCCACCTCGAGTGTAGGTGTCCGCGCTACGCGCCGACGATGGCGGCCCGTACTTCGTCGCTAGTACGTCCTTCACGAACTCGAAATCGTGCGCATGGTAGATGATACGAACACGAATCAACTTGTCGTCGATCAGCATAAACTGCATCGAGAGAGCATCGCGCTTCTCGAATGGAAGCTTGTAGTCACACCAGATTTCGGTTGCTGCGCCGACCAACGACATGTCGTGACATGCACGCTCCTCGATGCCGAGTTGCTCTACCACCGCTGAGCGATTCGCGAACCAAGGCACGCCGGCTATTGATTTGGGGTCTTTCGCGGCGTCCACGGCGCCGACAGCGTCACCAGTGAACGTCATCAATACGAAAACCACGGTGCCAAGATGTCTCATCTCCACCTCGCAATGCTCCAAGGGAGGTCTTGGGGTCAGGCCTACCCGCGTCTGCCCGATCCATACTCGGCCGACGCGCACATCATACGCGTGAATACGCAGACGTCGAGCGTCTTCGGGTGTCAGATTCGCCACAAATTGGCGGCATGCGTGTCCTTCACGAAAAGCTGCCCGGTTCTGAGCGGCTCAACGGCGGTCGCAAACGAGGAGGAGGGAGCGTCAAATTGCGCAACAGGGTTCCGCAACTACTTCACGCAATCGAGAGACGAAATTGATGGATGATGAAACCCCTGGAGTTGAAGCACCACAGCCGGACATCTACCGTTGTAAGACGTGCTGTGCCGAGTTTACATTGCAGGGGCAAGAGGCTTTCGCCGCAGAAGCACAAGCAGCGTGGCTTTGCGGCAGACACCAAGCAGAGAATTGCCGCAGTGTCGCGGCAGGCGTAGCGGCGCTGAACGAGATGTCAGGCTGAAGCGTAAGCGGCATCTTAATTCAGACGTGCACTCGAGACGCGAGTCGCGTCGCCACAATTTGTTGGAGGTTCGTCCGATGGAAATCGGGGTCGTTCTGCTGATCTGTGCCATCACTGGGCTGTTGATTTTGCAACCATTTCGCCAGGCATCGACAGGTTTTCTGGTGGGGCTGGTGCTCGGTCCGTGGGGGGTGGTGATCGCAGTCATTCACCGCAGTGACCTTCGGCGCAATGAGCAGATCGCACAGCACCGCGAGATCGTGTACCTGCTTCGACGCGGGACCGACGAAAGAATCGAGCGAGCAGCTGTGCCACAGTGACTAGATGCGACGAGCGGCATCCGCTGGCGCGACATTTACTCGACCTTGCAGGAGCAGAATGCGACTGGCTCAACCAGGCGATCCCGCAATTCAGTCTGGCGATGCGATAGCCGGAAGTGTGATCGTGAGCACATGGACGGTGGCGGCCCCCTAACCGCGGAAGCTCCCGCGGCCGGCTTCGGTCCGCCGGCCGAGCCGACTGCCTTCTCGCCGGCATGACGACATCAAGGCGGTGCAGTCGCCAGGCGAACGGAGCGAGGTCGGTGAGACGGACGGCGCGGCTCTTGGGCGTGGCGCAGCGAACCCACCGCGGGCTGAGGGCGCGTCCGTGACACGAGCCGCGATCGCCCACGCTCGCCTGTAAGTGTCTGTCTCGGGGCAGGTTATACTCGCGACGTGGTGCGCTGGGAGACATTCGACGCCGCCGACTACGACATCAGCTTCAACGACGAGAAGTTGGCCGCGCATGGAGTTAGCAGATACGATGTGCTGGAAGTTTTGGCGAACGGCATCCACGTCATTCGCAATAAGCGAGCGGCGGATCGCTACCGCGTCCGAGGGCGAACGGACGCTGGCAGACCGCTGGAGTTGATCGTCGTGGTGGGAGACAGTCGCCAGTTGCGGTTCATCACTGGTTGGGACCTATGAGCTCACGTAAACGAAAGTTGACTGACGACCAGATCGAAGCGGAAGTCCTGGCAGACCTTGCCGATCCCTCAGCGTGGGATGAGGCGATCTTTGTGCCACCCTCGACTTCGCCTCGACCGGCGTGGGTCGCTCTCGGCAGGCATCTCGAGCTTTCGGCGCGTTTTTTCGTGCTGTCTGTGCTGCATCGGCTGGGCGCGGAGGCGAGCCTCACAAACCCAACCCCGGATAGCATCGATATCACGGTTGTTCAAGCTCCTGGTCGTGCGCTGACCATAGACGTGCAGACATTGGTCGGAACCACCAACTGGTTCATTCGCCCGTTCACGCCAAGGAAAAACCATTACGTGGCGTTCGTCTTGTTTCCGAAAGACGCTGCGTCGAATCTGTCCGATGCACCGGAAGTCGTCATCTTCCCCTCGATGCGGTTGAGGAATCTCCTCGGACAACAGAAGTCGGGCGGCGTGAGTATTCACTCGTTGGCACGACAACTGGACATTTCTGATCCGTGGTCGCAGCTCCTGGCCGAAGCGGCGTAACTCCATGCTGATGCGGCCCGGCTTCGGTCCGCCGGCGAGCCGGCTGCCTTGTCGCAAGCGTGACGGCGTCACGCCGCTGGCAGTTCGCCACTCGGTGCACGCCCGTCGTTGGCGGCAACCGCCGCGCCGCGACGATCATCGCTGCGTTCGCCTTCGGCCGCAGCTCGACGGAGCGCGTCCAGTTGCGTCGGCATCAAAGCCGTCGAACCCGCGCTCCTCCCTCGAGCTTGGCCAGCCACTCCTTCCGCTGCGATGCCGGGTACTCCGACACACCCGTGTCGGGATCGCTCGGGCGCGCCAAATCGCCTTGATCCGCATGACTCCACCTCGGATTGAGGAATGCGAACCTCGTTTTGACGAATGGCTTCGCGTGCCGCCGTCACCCTCGCCAGCAAAGCGTCGTGCCCGCCTCGGGACGCGGGCCGCGGCCAGCAGTGCGAATCTGCAGCCGCCAGCTCGGAAGAGACGAGTAAGTGGTGGTCAGAAAGGCGGGGAAGCAGCTCAGACCCGGTCAAGTTAGAATCTCGGTATGGGTGAAGTACTCCATAAGGCGCTGGTTGAACTGACCAGGCTGCCGGAAGCGGACCAGGATGCCGTCGGAGCGTGGATCCTCGCGGAGCTCGAGTCCGAGCGACGGTGGGACGATCTGTTCGCCCGGTCGCCCGATCTCCTCGCGGAAATGGCAGCCGAGGCGATTCGCGAGGACGAGGCGGGTCTGACCCAGCCGCTCGATCCGGAAAAGCTGCTTTGAAGTCGCGAACGAACGCGTCGTTCCGCAAACTCCTGGCTGAGCTTCCGCGGAACGTGCGTGAGCAAGCAGTCGCCGCGTATCTGCTCTTTCGTGAGAATCCCTGGCATCCGAGTCTGCACTTCAAACGGGTGCATCCAACCAAGCCCATCATGTCGGTGCGTGTCGGCGGCGACTATCGCGCCGTTGGTATCCAACGTGAGCGGGCGCAATCCTCTGGTACTGGATCGGCCCGCACGCCCGAAGAAGCGGAGCGCCTTGCGCCGTTGCTACTCAAAGCGTAACCAGAGGGGCGGCTTTCCAAAGCGACGACGAGCCCCGCTGCTATACTGCCGGGTCGTGGACACTCTAGCGGAAAGAGTTACGGTCGATCCGGAGCAGTGTGGCGGCCGGCCGTGTATTCGGGGCATGCGCATCCGCGTGAGCGACGTTCTTGATCTATTCGCCGCCGGGCTTACCGCTGAGCAGATCCTCGAGGAAATGCCAGACCTGGAGCCGGAGGATCTTCAGGCGTCTCTGCGTTTCGCGTCGCGCTGGCTTGACCATCCGGTGCTCGTGGCGTGATTGTTTGGGTCGACGCGCAGCTGTCACCGGCCCTCGCTCCCTGGCTCACAAACGAGCTCGGGATCGAAGCGTACAGTGTGCGACACCTGAACCTTCTTCGTGCAAAGGACCCCAACAATCTTTCGCGCCGCGCGGGAGGCGAACGTCGTCGTCATGACGAAGGACGTCGACTTCGTGATGCTGCAGGAGCGACTCGGCGCTCCTCCGGCGGTTCTGTGGGTGCGCTGTGGGAACACTTCGAACGCCCACCTGAAGCAGGTCCTGCGGCGAACGTTGCCACACGCTCGCAAGATGATCGACTCTGGTGAGATTCTGGTTGAAATTGCCGACCTACCGTGATCCGTGAACGTGCCGTAAGGCGGAGCAACCAGCGCAGCCGGCCGTGCCGGCCGGCCACCATTTCGCCGGGTTTTTCCGCCTAGAGAGACAGGAGGTTGCGTCATGTCTACACGTCGCCGAGTCGTAGCGACTCTGGTTCCTCTCTGTCTCCTGCTGTCCGCCGGCTGCATCGAGCCGGTCAAGCTCGCCGTCATTCCGGTCACGCCTGCCGTCGTTCCGACGATGGAGCGACCGTGTCCGACCGATTGTCTGACCGCCGGCAGCCCCGATTTCAGGGTCGTGGCGCCTGCAGGCGAGGAGCTCCTCTGGGTCAAGGCGTCACCGGACGGGAAGACGCTGGTCGCCTCGATCGCGCCGACCGCGGGGAAGACTCCGCGCGAGATCGCGGCCCAGCCGATCAGCTTCGCCGCGATCGATACGGAAAGCGGGGAGGAGCGCTGGCGCGTCAGGCTGGCCCAGACCGCGCGCATCGCGGCCGAAGACGTGTACTTTGTCGGCAACGACAAGGTCTCTCTGCTCACCGCGGGCGGTTTTCTATTCGTCAACACCCTCATGACCCTCGATCTCGCGACGGGCCGCGAGTTGTGGCGCACGCCGCGGGCCACGGGGCCTGGCAAGGCGGCTCATTCGGTCCTCTACGATCCGGAGCGGCAGTTTTTCCTCGTCGGATCGACGACCCTGCAGATGATCGACGCGAACACGGGTCAGGTCATCGCCACCCGCTCCTCCTTGCACAAGGCGAACAATCGCCGCGTGACCGGTGGAATCCCCTGGGTCACGGGCGACGACCTGTACCTCTATGACTTCGGCCTGGTGCGGGTCGCGCGGGAGGAGAAGAAGTTCCTCTGGGGTCGCCGGTTCGTCACCTTCGCCAAGGATGACTACGTGGGCGCCAACATCGGTCTGGCCATCGCCGGAGCTCTCCTCGGCGCAAACACCGGAGACATCCCGCCTGACTATCTGGTGGGCCGTAGCCCGGAGCCCGTGCGAACGGATGATCGCGTGGTGACGGCGGGGGTCGGCGTGGTCCATTGTCTGAAGGAAGCGGATGGAGCGCCGGTCTGGTCCCGCGACCTGGCCGTGCCGGAGGTGACGAAACTCGTCGTGCGCGGCGATCGTGTGTACGCGCTGGCAGGTGGAAACTATCTCTTTTGGCACGGGCGCCAGGGCATGACCATCCGCGAGCCGCTGCGCTATGGGCTCTATGCGCTGAGCCTCGCGGATGGCGCGCCTCTCGACGCGTTCAGCAGTCCCTTCAATCCCAACGATGCCGGCCGTGGTCTCACCGCGGCGGAAGTGGAGTCGTACGACGAAGGGGACGCCTTCGAGGAAGAGGAGGACTGGGGCGATTTGAAGAAGACCGCCCCCGGTGCAGTCGCACCGGCGACCGCTCCCGCACCGTCGTTCTCCCGCACCCGGCTGGTCTCGATGGAGACGCTGGAAAACGGTCTCCTGGTGGCTGCCGCGGACGCGGTCTACATCCTCGATGAGAACGGTGCCGAGCTGGCCCGCCACGCGTTGGCGGAGATCGGGCAGGCAACGGCGGTGCAGAGCTACGGCGATACGGTCATCGTGCGGGCGCGCGACGGCGTGGCCGCGTTCGACGGCCGCGACGGCACGAAGGTTTGGGAGAAGCGTGTCGCGGGCGGTGACGCGCTCGAGCTGATGGGAAGCGGTGCCGTTCCGTTGATCAGGACGCAGCCGTGGAAGGAGTTCCGCGACCTCGAGGCGAAGCACTTCGGTGGACAGTTGTTCTGGGTGTGCGAGAAGCGCCAGATCGTCGTACTGCCGGCGGCCGGCTCCCGGTTCGTGGCCCTGAACGTCCGGGACGGCAGCCCGGCCTGGGAGATTCCGGTCCGCTCGAAGATCGCGCTGGATCTGCGCGAGCATCCCGCGCACCTCGTCACCACGAACGGGGCGGAAGTCGAGGTGTACCGCATTCCGTAGCCTGCCATTGAGCGGGAGCGGCCGGAGGCCGCTCCTGCGCGGGCGGGACGCCCGCGCGTCAGCCGGCGGGGACGCCGGCGGTCCGCTGGAAAGTGGCCGACTCACCCGGACCGCTGCCGTCTCGGCGGCTGCCGGGCGCGCGTCCCGCGTGCACCCGCGCGGGCGAGAACCCCCGCGCAGGAGCGGCCTCCGGCCGCTCCCTGGAGTTTGGCCTTCGCCGAGGCGCTGCAGGCGAGTGTCCCGGAGGGACATCAGAGGGTAGCCGGTGGCAAGCGCAAAAGCGCGCAGCCACCGGAATGGAGCGCACGCATCCCGAACCGCCCCTGCCGGGGCGGAAGACATTCGCGAAAGAACTGAGACGCGCCGGCAAGGCCCTTCCGAAGCGCGGCGACTGATGAACGACTTCGAAGAAATCTCGTTGTACGGAGCACCCTATCGCTGCATCAGTCTCGATGCCCTGATCGTCTCGAAACGGGCCGCTGGTCGTCCCAAAGATCTGGAGGCGGCCCTGGAGCTCGAGCTGATTCGCGAGGAACGACTGCGCGAATCCGACGCTCCGCTTCTGCCCTCTGCCTCTGCCCTCCGTTTCAGTGCCGCCTTCCCTCGGCCACGTTCACCGACTGCACGATCCTGTTGAGAACGCCGCTGTAGTTCCGCGCCTCGGCCTCCGGTGTGACGAACACCATGTAGATCAGGTGCCCGTCCGGAAGCGCACGCGTCACCAGCGTCACACGCTCGTCGAGACGCGTGTTCGGGTTCTTCCCACGCAGGCTCGCCGCGAGCGCCGTGCGTCCGTCGAGCTGGACCTGCTGGCCCGACCCGCTGATCACCCGCAGGTGCGGACTCGTCTGCCGGATCTGCGCGATGAGGTCGTTCGTCGCCGACTGCAACGTCACCGATCCGGAGCGGCTCACCGGCTCGTAGTGGTTGACGATCAATCCGTAGACGACCTCACTGCGGCCGCGGATCGTCCCGACGCCGCCCTCGGGCGCGATGGTCACGCCGAAGCCGCCGCTTTCGTACACGCGCCAGTTCGCCGGATAGGCGATCGCATACGCGCCACCGCGGTTCGAGTACTGGCGCCAAGAGCTCGAGGGCGGAGGCACGCGTCCGATGGCGCTCGATCCGGTCGTGCTGCTCGTCGTGCCGCTTGTCATGGGCGGATTGTTCGCCGCGCCCTGCGCGATCTGACTCATCGTCGGAGCGCTGCCGTAGCCGCGCAGATCGCTCTTGATGCGCGCGAGCTGCTGTGTGTTCTGGGTCGGTGTCGCCGGCTCGCGGAGGAGCCTCCGCTCCTTCTCGATGCGGGCCATGCGGTCCGGTGGCGCGGGGTGATGCGAGAGCCACGTCGTCTTCTTCGAGCGGTCGACCTTCTCGAGCTGCTGGAAGAAGCTGACCATATCCGCCGGCGTGTAGCCGCTGGCGGCGAGGATCTGCGCGCCGCGCACGTCGGCCTGCGTCTCGAGCTCGCGCGTGAACTTGAGGAACAGCGCGTTCATGCCGATGCCGCCGACCGTGTTCAGGATCTGCGCGGTGTTGTTGCCGACTTTCCCGCCGAGGAGACCGCCGAGGATCTGGAGTCCGGCCTGGGCGGCGTAGGCCTTCGAGGCCTGGTGCGTTCCGTGGCGGAGCGCGGAGTGCGCGATCTCATGCGCGAGCACGCCCGCCACTTCGCCTTCGTTCCGCGCGTTCTCGATGATGCCCCGATTGAGATAGATGTAGCCGCCCGGCAGAGCGAACGCGTTGATGTCCGATGCGTTCACGACCCGGAAGCGGTATTGGAACTGCGGACCTCCCGCGTTCGCGGCGAGGCGCTGTCCGATGCCGTTGATGTAAGCGTCGACTTCGCGGTCGCGGAGGATCGGGAGCTGGCGCTCGGCCTGCGCGGCCGACTGGGCGCCGATCTCGACGTCCTGTTGAGGGCTGAACATGTTCCAGCCCGGATCCACCTTCGTCTGCGCCTCGGCCACACCTGCCATCAAGGTCACGGCGATCATGACCGCAAGGATCGGCCGGAGCTGCGCTGATCGGTTCATGCTTTCCTCCTTCAAATAACCACAAGGAGACACTGCACCGACGGTGCCGCCTTCCGGCGCGCAACTGTTACCTTAATCGGGGGTTATCCGCCCTCTCGCGGAGACAGGACGTCACCGCCGGACGGCGCGGCGGCGGCCGCTGATCATGCGGAGCAGAGCGTCGAGGTCCCTCTCATCGATGACGCCGTCCGCGTTCGCGTCGCATCCCCACGAGCCCGCGTAGCTGCCGTCCTGGGCCGTGATCATCGGATGCGCGTCGCCATCCTTGATCTCGTGGAACATGGGGAGGATGTCCAGCGAGTTCACGAGACCGTCGCCGTTGCAGTCGCCGCGCGGCGGGACGTGGAGGCGCTGGATCGCGCTACCGAGGAACGACGCCGTCGCGAGGTAGATCTCGCCGCCCGGCGCCTCAGTCACGTCGATGATGTAGTCGATGAAGTCCTCCACGACCGGAATCGGATCGTCGATCGGCCGCATCGAGAGATCTGGGAAGTAGTAGACCGCGCGAGTGACGAACGCGGCCATGAGGTAGCCGCGGCGGATCATCGGGTTCGCGCCGCTCATGCGGGCCAGGCCGGTGGGAGCGACCGTGTGCGGGAACACGTAGTCCGGCGCGACGCTGTTCGGCCCCGGGACCGGCCAGCCGCAGTCGACGCCGGAGTCGATGATATGGAGCTCGTCCCCGCCTTTCGCGCCGTTGTCGGCGACGACGAGACGCTCGAGCTCCGGATCCCATGCGAGATCGTACGGGTTGCGCAGGCCGCGCGCGTACTGCGTCGCGTTGCCTTCGCGGTCGAGCCGCCAGATCTTGCCGCCGTTCCACTCCGGCTTCTGGGCGATGGCGAACGCGCCGTACTCGCCGATGCCGACGAAAATCGAGCCATCCCGAGCGACCGTTGGGTTGCCACCGTGGTGCTCGTCCGAGACGCCGCGCTCGCGGAGCTCGATGTCGCCGGGGAACGCCTTCAGGACATGCTCCGCGCCAGTCGCCAGGTCGACCGTCGAGATCACGTCATCGAAGACCTTCTCCCCCGTCGCCGTCTGTCCCCAGGTCGTGTAGTGAACGACCGCCGTCGCATCGTCGAGCAGGGCCATGCCGAGGAGCCCGCCGTTGCCGCCCGACTTCGTCGGCAGCGCCGCGACCGGGACCGCCGTTGTGCCGTCGATCCGATGAATCCAGCCATCGGTTGTCGTGCAGTAGACGACGCCCTGCGAGTCGGCGACGACCGAGCTGACGAAGCCAGGCACGTCCGCGAGCTTGTCGACGCGGAAGCCGGGCAGCGTCCCCGCCCACGCGTGATCGACCAGGAGGAAGAGGAGGAACAGCCTGAGGAGTGTCATCCGATACCGCACCCAAGAAAGAACCGGGCCAGTCTATGGGATCTCGGCCCCGATCGGGTCCGCATCGCATCCTCGAAATGAGGAATACGGTTCCCCCTGCCGGCAGTTGTACGAGGCCTTGACGGAAGAAGGGCCGGCCGCGATAATCGCGCTCCCTTCGAGGTCTCGAAGAGCAGTGTCGCGGGGTGGAGCAGTCTGGTAGCTCGTTGGGCTCATAACCCAAAGGTCGCAGGTTCAAATCCTGTCCCCGCAACCAACTTACAACAAAGAAGTTAGCCCGCCGAAAGGCGGGCCTTTTTGTGGCCGAAAATGGCGGTTTGCCAACGTCTTGCCACCGAGTTTTCCGCAGGCGACCGTTCGTGCCACCGAAATGCACTTTCGGTGGCAAGCGCGATCAATAGAAGATCTCCCACTCCTACGACAGATCAACCTGCTGGCCGGCCGTATCGACAAAGGTGATCGACGACGGCTCGATACCGTAGAAGTCGGACAGCACCGCTCGCTCTGTGGCGCCGAAGACTCTTCGCAGATCGAAGCGCGTCGCGAAGGAAATCGAGATCCTACGATCACCTTTGTTCCATCGTACGACTCCGCTCTTTCTGAACAGACGCACCCGATCTTCGGCCACGGTGACTACTACTACCACTTGATCATTGGTCATTGTTTGTGACTCTCCTTGAGCTACTGATGCAATCTCGTTCGCGAAAAAGGGTTGGTTCGAGCCGCATCTGAGATCTTTTTGCATCCGCTTCCGGACCGATCTTGATGGCAGAATCGAGCGTGTGAGCAGGCGGAACGCAGAGCGCATCGGTAACGCGGGCGTGGCGATCGTCGATGAGATCGTCAACTTGCAACTCGGATGGATCTTTCGCCGAGAGGACGCGGCAGGCACCGACTATGGCGTCGATGCACAGATCGAAGTCGTCGACGACCAAGGCACTGCGACCGGACACCTTCTCGCCGCGCAAATCAAGACCGGCAAGAAGTATTTGAAACCCAAGACCGGCGATGCGTTCACGTTCTACGGCGAAACGCGTCATCTGCCTTACTGGCTTGGTCACTCCCTCCCTGTCCTGATCATCCTCGTTGATGAGAACTCGAGGACAGCGTACTGGGAGGTGGTTCGCGAGCCACTCCCGCGCACGAAGAAGCGCTGGAAGCTTGCCGTACCTCGCGCGAACACGGTGGGCACCGAATCGAAGGCCACACTCGCTGAGCTGGCGCACGAACATGCACGAGCGGCACGTGCTGCCCGCGAGGGTCAACCCACCGAGGAGCTCACGCGCCGAGCCGAAGCTCTGGATACAGAGATGGGCGACCTCGTCCCTCCGCTGCAGCCTTCAAGACCGCTGACGGACATACCAACGGAACTCGACGTCGACGTCCTTCGCCTGCCGTTCCGCAAGCTGATCGCCTGGACGGAGAAAGCCGACTTTCCCCATATCACCATTCCTGAAACGAGTCGCAGCGTCTATGTCGTCGCAGCCGAACATCTGTTCTTCCGAACCGAAATCAGCGAGCACGACGCCGCGAAGGCCTTCGTTCTGCTCATGCTCGCGCGCGAGTACGGCAAAGCCGGCTCGATCTTTCTGCACTTCGTCGAAATTCTGCGCGTCCAGAAGCGGGTCAGCGAACCTTCACTTCTCGATCTACGCGCGACCACTCCCTTGCCGGACGTCATGCCGCTCGATCTTCGGCTCGTCATGCGCATCACGTACATCAACGCGCGGCGGAAGCACGGACGACCGACGGAAGCGCTCGAGGACGAACTCGAGCAACTCGTCGCGCAGGCGGGTCAGGCCGAAGCGTGGGCACTCACCGCAGCGGCGTTTTATGAGGCGCGTTGGAACGGATCACGGAGCCCGCAACGCGCCCTCTCGTACGTCGCGAAAGCGGGAACGCTGCGGCCCGGCGCGCAGGGCTACGAAGGGTTGCCGTTCCCCTCCTCCCTCGACGCGACGTGGCGGCTAACGCTCGAGCTGACCATGTACGGCGTTCGCTTCGAACACGACATCGAACAATGGCTTACCGCGTTGTCCGCGATCCCGGCGCACGCCCGAGACAACCTACTCGCTGACGAGATGAACTGCCTCACCATCGCGAACCGGCTCTGGCTCCAGGAGGTGCGCAAGAATCCGCCGGACCGCGACTGGAGAACGGTCCATCGCGGGTCGGAGACGATCGAGCGCTGGAGTGAAAAGAATGAAGCAGCGCTCCTCTTCGCGGCCGCGCGTCGCGCGCGGGTGATCGTCCGAGGTGAGTACGAGCACGAACTGCAGGAGGCGGTCCGAATGGCTTCCGACGTGCCGCCATTCGTCACTGCAGACCCGCGAGCGAAGTTCATCCTCGACGAAATCGTGGCCAGCCAGTTTGTCTACGCACGCAAGTACGCCGAGGCGGACGTCGCCTTCCGGCTAGCGCTCGAGGGTTCGGCTTCCGACTCCAGCTTGCTGTCCAGGACATACCTAAAGGCTGCACAAGCCGCCACCGCAATCGGTCGCCATGAGCGCGCGGTGGAGTTCGCAACACGAGCAATCGACGCAGTTGACGCTGACCGGTTCCGGACGCACACTGACCGTCCTCTCGCCTACGCCGAGCTCGCACTGGCGCACTGGTTCAACGGCGATCGCACCGCGTCCATCGAGGCATGGAACCGTGCCGGTGAAGACCTGTTCGCGGCCGAGCGGGACGATGAGCAGTGGTACGGACTGCTCGTGCGCTTCCACTATGTCGGAGGGTACTTCGCGACGATCCTCCACAAGGGAAGTCCACCGCCCTACGACGCCGGAGGAAACCGCTTCATCGAACCGAAACCAGGCGCATTCCTGATCGAGCTCGACACGCAGGCCGCGGCTTCGAACCTTTCCGTCCGCATCGCTGCGTTCCTCATCCTGGCGATGATGGCCGATGTCCAAAGCAATGATCAACGCGTACGTCGCTGGAGCTACGCCGCGCTCGAGGCGGCAGCGCGCAAAGGCGAGTTCCGAACCGAGATCGGCCTCTTTGCGATTCCCCCTCTCCTCGCCGACGGGCGCTTCCGTGATGCCGCGGACCTGCAGTCAGCGATGACGCGGCGCGCCCTCGGTGAAGGAGCGACATTCGACCCAAACGAGCTCGCAGCGTCCTTCGTCGTCACTCCGGCCTTCCTCAGAATTGCAGCCGCAAAGAGCGGTCAAGTCGACCTCGCGAACGCACTTTACGACGTCTGTAGGGAAGAGGCGGCCGCGACGAACGCAAAGATCTGGCACGACTGCGCGGATGTGATCCACACGGCGTTCCTCACTGACGGTAACCTCGACGATCGATCGCTGCGGCTTCGCTCCATCGCCCAAGCGCAGCAAAGCGGTACGGAAGCCGCTGGGTTGATCGCGAGCATTGCTGGAATCGGCGCCAGCATCCAGCCGGGCCTTCCGCTCACGACCTCACTGGCATACCAAAGCCGCGTGCAGAGCGAGATCGTCGATCGACTTCAACACTTCAAGACGGTCTTCCGCCAATTCGTGATTCCTTTCTTCTCATCCTTCTGGCTGGCCAAGCTCGATTCGAATCCTGATGCGTTCCAGCAGAACGATCTTCTGAAGGCAAGACTGGAGGAAGCCAACTCAATCGTCGCTCCGGAGACGCCGCGCGCAATCCTTACCCACGTCGCACGGCATATCGACCTCGATGCATGACCATCGTGCAAAAACGAAAAAGTCGAGGTACGGTCGAATCAACCTATGGCTAGCAAACGAGGAGACGGCGACCGCCCTTACGTCCAACTCGTCGTGTTGACCAACGCGGGGGTAATCGAGATTGGTGGTGATGATGGTGGGGCGGCGACGATAGCGCTCCTCCATGAGCTTGAAGAAGATGTTGGACTGCTCGGGTCTGAGATTGAGGTAGCCGAGCTCGTCGATGTGCAAGACATCGACACGAGCGAGGCGTTTGAGAAGCTGGCGCGTGGAGCGATCAGCCAGCGAGGCGTACATGTCGTCGAACAGGTCCTGAGCGCGAACGAACTGACAGCGGTGGCCGTTCTCGAGGGCCTTGAGCAGAAGGCCGGAAGCGAGACCAGTCTTGCCCACTCCGGTTGGGCCGATGAAGACGATGTTCTCGGCTTTGGCGATGAACTCGAGCTCGGCGAAGGCGCGGATCTGTTTGCGGTTCACGCCCGGCTGATGGGTCCAGGGAAAGGTCTCCAGCGACCAACGCTCGGGAAGGCTGGCGCGCCGGATACGCCACTCGAGCGCTCCTTCCTGGCGTGCGTGCCACTGGGTACGCAACAGACGGACGAAGAACTCTGAGTAGGTGACGTCTTCACGCTCGGCCGCGCGCAACTGTTCTTCAAAGACCTCGAGGATGCGCCGCAGCCCCAGGTTCCTGAGGAACTGCTCGATCCCTTCACTCATTTTCGCCGGTGGTTTCATCGCCGTTCTCCAGCACAAAGTACTCACGCGCCACGCGGCGCAGGATCATCCGTTCGAGGCGGTCCAGGTCATACAGCCCGTAATGGGCGGCCTCGCGTACGGCGGCCAGTAGCGGTCCCCGTGGATACTCGCGGACCATGCGCAGCAGTTGGCGCAGCGCAAGAGCGATCACCTTCTGAGAGCGCTTCTCGAGCGCGCTCACGTAATCGCCGAGATCCGGCTCAGCGGCCAGGATCGCTTGTTTCTCCGGGTGAGGATCGGAGCGTTTGATGCCCTCCCCGCGCGGCGGGCGATGCTCTTCGAGGGTGATCCGCTGGCCCAAGGGCTCGACCACACGTCGATGTGTGATCGAGCTGCGTGCATCGAGCTGGATGTCGATCTTGTCTTTGGACTCGCGCACTTCGACGCGGCGCCCGATCCACGAGACCGGAACCGAGTAGCGGTTGGTGGACACGGTGACGTAGCCCTCGATGTCGACGGTGCGCTAGTGCAGCCGGTAGACCGGAAGGAGGCCACCAGCTCGAGGATCTGTGGCCGGTGGGCTGTGGCCTTCTCCGGACGATCGATCTCCGGCAGCTCGGCACTTCCCGCCCGCAGCACTTTGCGCACCGTCAGGCGCGAGATCCCCAGCAGCCGGGCGATCTCCCCTTTGCTCACCCGCTGCGCATGCAACTCCAGAATCGCCGTCCGTTGTTTTTTGCTGAGCATGACCCTGCTCTCTCCTTTCCACTTGCACGACCAGATCGGCGAGCTGCTGGCCGATGCTCTCGACCTTTCGGCGTGCCTGCTCCCACTAGTCTTGGTCCATCTTCCCGTGGTCGACCCGTTGGCCGGCCCGCCTCAGGACCGCCGCGACGATCTCCAGATCGCGCAACAGCTCCGTGCTCGCCGCACCAGCCGGCGGCGACTCCTTCAGTTCACCCCGGGCCTTCAGAAACAACTCCGGCTGCTCGAGCAGGCGCTTTCGCAACGCCGGTGAGCCATCGCGCCAGGCCGCATAAAGCTCACCTGCTTCGCGAGTGCTCCAGCGATGAGCCGCCAGGGCCGCGGCCATGCGCTCACAGTCCTCGATGTTGGCGCGCGCCATCGGCACGAGAACCTTCATGGCCACGTGCGCGGCGATCGTTCCTTCGCGTACCTGCTGTTGAATCGATTGCGGGAGGATCTCCACCAGCGCCAGCCGGCGCGAGACCCAGCTCACATCGCGATCGAACCGCCGGCCCAACTCCTCCAGACCCCACCCGAACCTCTGTTCGAGCTCGGCCAGCAGCCACCCTTGTTCGAGCGCCGTCTCCTGTTCCGACAGGCGCAGCGAGCGCTCGAGCAGCAGCGCTTCGGCTTCGCTCATCGGCCACACCACCGCCTCGACCGTGTCCCGGCCCAGTCGCTCGAGCGCCGCGATCCGCTTGTAGCCGTCGATCACCAGGTATCGGTTCGGCTCCTCGGCGGCCACCACCACGATCGGCGTCTGCTGGCCCACTTCGGCCAGTGAGGCAACCAGCCGTCGCTGACGCTGGGGGCTGCGGACCCGCAGATGCCCCAGGCGCCGCTCAAGCTGGTGAAACTCCACTTCCATCACGCCGCTCACTCTGCATCCGCGGCGATCACGTCTTTCGCGGGCAGAGGGGGAAGTGGTCGCCGATCTCCTTTGAAATCAATCAGATGCGCCGCGATCACGTCTTTCGTGGTCCGGAGGATTAGTGCGCTCGTAACTCCAATTAAATCAGCACCTTCCAGCCCGAACACGTCTTTCGCCATCTGCCACGGAACTTTGTTCAATGGCCGCGGCATTCGAAGCGGTTCCGCACGTTCGGCGTCCCCACTTCGACGATCGATCCGGTAGCCGATGCCGTATTCGGGGTTCCGCTCACGCCAGCTCTGTTGCGTCCTTCTCCGCCGTTCCGCCTGACACTCGGCCTTGCTGCAGGCTCGCTGGTGTCGGGCTGTGCGGGCGTCGGGGCGGAACCATCGGCGGCAGATCGAACACGGTCTCTTCCGGGGCATCGGCCACCGGAATCACCTGCTCCTCGTTCTATGCCCGCTCGATCTCTACCGCCCCTTCGGACCTCTACCGCCCCTTCGGACTCCCTGAGGACTCAGTGATCACTGATCGCGAGCACAGGCCGGTCAGTTCTCGCGAGCGCCGAAGTTCGCGTCGATGATCAAGCCATGGGTGCCTGTGTTTAGTCCTTCGAGGACGGCCCCGATGGCGGCGATTGGATAGGCAGTAGTGAGGATTCCCGTGAGCGTGTTGTCGCCGACAGGCTTGTGCTTCGCGAGGTCGAGGATTGGCAGTTGCGTGTCGAAGGAGAGGGCACGCGCGGTCGTCGTCTTGCCGGAAGCTCCGACCGCGGAGACCAGCAGCATCGCCGGTCGCTCGGTTGGGAACTCGATCTTCGAGAAGGAAGGCTCGATGTACGGGCTGACGCGCGTGGGCGTCTGCATGAACGAGTCGGAAGGCTGATGCAGTTCGATCGGCTTCTTCTGCGACCCAACGATGAGCTTGAGGGCGTTGTACTGCATGGCCTGGAGTTCCTCCGACGTGACGCGCGCCTTTGCCGGCGATGACGGGCGAGCCTGGAGCGGGATTATCACTCGATTCGGGTATAGGAGCGCGCGGATGACCGTGTCGAGTGCTTCCGTGCTCCGCCTCCCGTGGCGCTCGGTTGTCCGCGTGCTGGGCTTGACCGGGCGCGGGGGCGACTCCCCAGCCACGCTGTCCGACAACTGTCCGAATCGACACGGCGAACATGCACGATCGCGCTGGTCGACTGTCCGATTTCTGTCCGAGAACCCATCCCGACCCTCCCCTCCTCACACCAATGGATATCGAGCGCAAGCGCTTGAAAGAGTTGGTGTTAGGCGAAATCGTTCGGCGTCGCTCGTCGCCAGAATCGCCCTCATAACCCAAAGGTCGCAGGTTCAAATCCTGTCCCCGCCACCAATACCAAATATTCGAACGGCCGGCAATTACGCCGGCCATTTTCGTTGACGTCATTTCCACCGCACCTTGCTGTACTCGTAGAGCTCACGAGGCTTCAAAGCCCGCGTCGAGTTCCCCGTCCGCAGGTAGAAAACCTCGCCGGACCCACCGCCCTTGACGAAGACGGGCCGCGACGATGGTCCGATACGAACGCGGCAGACGTCCTCTCCCGTGATGTCATGGAAGTCGATTCCAATTAGCCGGCTGACGTCCTTTTCGTATGCGTCGAGAAGCAAGGTACGGAGGAAGTTCGCGAAGCTGTCCCGCCCGGGCTTTTTGAACGTCCGGTAATCGTGCTCCAAGCCGATCGCGTTGCGGTCGTCGTCGACGCCGATGAGCAGAACGCCGCCGCGGTCGGAGTTGAGAAAGCCGGCCACCGCCTTCACGATCAAGGATTCAATATCGTGGCTCGCTCGTGCGGCGCGTATATCCCATCGGGCCGAGGACTTGAACTCCAGGACTTCACTTTCGTCGCGCTTCAACAGCGACAAGACGTCGACATCGCTAGGAGCCGTCTGCAGGGCCAGCGCCACGCGAGACTGCAGCTCCGTGCGTAGGTCCGCGGAATCGGTTTTCGAGATGTAGTCGAACAGGCCGCTTTTGATGCTGTAGACGGCGTCGCCGACCGCCGCATGAGCAGTGAGGATGATTGCCCGCAAATCCGGTTGTAAAGCGCGCAACTCGATGAATAACTCCACCCCTGAGGGTCCGCCAGGGAGTTTCTGATCGAGGATGGCAAGACTGAATCGTTCGGCTCCGACACGCGCGATCGCATCGCCCGCGCTGCTCACACATTCGAGATCGTGCTGCGTGCCCAGAATGCGCCGTATGGTCTGCAGCCACGATTCGGTGTCATCGACCACGAGAATTCTTTGACGATCCACGATGCCCCTCACCGATTTCTCGATTCATTGAAAGCGCTTTCACCAGCCGCGAGAACCCATCCCGCTGAAAAAGATCGAGGCTCTGAAATTCCTTGAGCTCCGGGTGGTCTTCACACGGCTCCAAGCGGACGGGAATGAGGAAATTCGAGCCGCGGCGCTTCCCCTTTTCAACTTCGAGCGCGATTCGAAGCTCTTTCTGGAGTAATCCTTCCTTGCCGATCGAATGATGTGACCCGCAGAACACAAAGTAGTCGCAACTTTTGACGGCATCTTCGATGTGCAGCTCGTATCGCTGGCCGGGAATCAGACTTTTGACGTCCATCCAAGGAATGAAGCCACGCGTCATGAGACGGTTGTAAAGCGCAAGCACTCGGGACTTGTCTCGGCGGTCATAAGAGAGGAAAACGCGAATGGGTCGGGATTCGTCCAGAACCTGCCTGACGACACCTTTCAGCATCGTCGGATCGGCCTTCGATACGTAATCGATGGCGCCGCGTTTGCCGCTTTCCACGGCCTCCGTCCAGTCTGGATACTCAGTGAGGATGATCGCGCGCAAATTGGGCCGCGATAGCCGCATTCGGCTTAGAACATCCAGCCCATTTTCATAACCAGGCAATTTCATATCGAGCACAACCAGCGCAAAATCGTCGGCTTTGAGTTTCGCGCAAGCGTCATCTGCCGACGTCGATCGCACGACGTCGAACTCTTCCTGCAAAAGCCGATCGATCGTCTCAAGCCAGTACTCTTTGTCATCGAGAACAAGAATCTTCCGGCGCTTCTGTCTCACCGCTTTCATATTGCGCAGTTCCCATCGCGCCGACCGCTTCGGTGACGCTACGGATGCACGAGGAGCCGCCCCGAAACTCGCCCCCGGCGGCGGCGACGGCGCGGTTCTGCTCACTGCCTCGGCAAACTTCTCGCGTATCACGGAGCGATCGATCGGATCTTTCGAGAGATAGGCGACCGCTCCGAGCCGGAACGACTGCTCACGGGTAGACTCGTCCGGAAGCCCGGTCAAGACAATGACGCTGCCCATCGCGTCGTCGTTCGCAAGACTGCGCTCCAGTAACTCGATCCCGTGAATGTCGGGCAAAGACAGGTCAATGAGTGTGACGTCAAAGTTCTGCACCGCCAGAATCGCTAACGCACTCTCGCCGCTTGCGGCATCCGTGAAATCGCAATTGAGTCCGAAGAGGATGTTGCGCAGGGTCTGCCGCACACCGAGCCGGTCATCAATAATCAATACACGCACACGGCCGCTCATGCCGTCTACGCTCCTGCGACCAAGGGAAGACGTACAGTAAACGTCGAACCCGCATCCAGAACGCTTTGTACTTCGATTGTGCCGCCCAAGAGTGCCAGATGTTTCTTGGCGAGCCAGAGGCCTACACCGCTTCCGCGCGGCTTACTGGTGAAGCCGCCTTCGAAGATCCGAGACAAATCATCGGCGGCGATTCCGCAGCCGTTATCCTCGACTGTGACTGCTGCGAATCGACCTCCATTGCGCGTTTCCGATATCAGCGACACACGCACATAACCATCAGCCTTGTCGCCGATGGCCTGAAAGGCATTGATGACGATGTTCCGGATCGTTTGCTCCAATGGGCGCCGGTACATTCTGCACACGAGGGGCCGTCCTGACTTCTTGATTTCGAAGACACTCGCTTTCGATTGTTTGAACCGTGGCAAGTCATGCTTGAACGTCTGAACCGTGCTATCGACCAGATTGTTGATATCGAGCTCCTCCTTCTGTTCCGGACGCGTGGGCGAAAACCCTGAAATCTCTTTCGCAAACTCAGTCGCTTCCGTCGCCGAGGCTTCGATCGTCGCAAGCATGTCGTCGACCTCGAGCGGCACGGTGCCGAGCACGTCGCGAATTGATGCGACATTCGCCGGAATGCACCCTGACGTATTACCGATTTCGTGAGCGGCGACGGAGACCATCAACGACAAGACCGCATTTTCATTCGCAGCCTTATAGATCCCCGCATTGTCGATCGCCACAGCCACGTACTCAGCGAACCACTGAAACAGCTCTAAGTCGTCGTCGGTGAAAGACCCGTGCCCCTGCTGGCGGTTGACGACCCTCATGACGCCGAGAGTCGCGCCCTTCACGACGATCGGCACAACCATCAAAGACTCGATCTTGGGAGGCGTGCCGTCCGTGTTCCTTAAATGCTCTCGAATTTCAGCGTCGTATTTTCCGTCGTTGAGCTCGGCGATAGGGATGAGGCGCGATTTACCCGTCTCATAGCACCAGCCGGTGATACCCTCACCCTTCCTGTAGACCGCATCGATCACAGGCATGCCATAACATGCCTTCAGGACGATCCGCGCGGGATCGTGTTCGTCCTTCAGAAAGAGCATACAGAGCTGCGCGCGCATGACCTGCGCCATCTGCTCGATCGTCCGATCGAGAACCTCCTTCTCGTCAAGGCTCTGATTGATGATTTTGCCCACTGCTGCGAGTGTCTTCACCTGTTCGAAGCGCTCGTCGCGCGTTTTGAGCAGTTCCGCATTGCGGATCGTAACCGCCAGGTGACCTGCCGTAATCGACAGCGCGTTCAGGCAGTCTATGCTGAAGCCACGCTCCAAAAGAACCGTCGGGTCCTTCCGTCTTGCCTTAGCCGCGTCGTAATACGCAGACTTCTTATTCATTGCCCGCAGCACACCGCGCGTCACACCCCGAATCTTCAGTGGTACACCCAGGTAGTGCTCAAGCTGTCCGTATGGAATCCCTTTCACGTGATCTTCGACATGCTCGTATGCGTATAGCGGATCGTCAATCGGCTTGACCTGTTGAATCTCTCGCGGATCGGGACGCATGATGATCTCCTCGCTGGAATACACCGTCCCAGTGAAGCTCTCGGTGGTCTTGTACGCTTCCTTCGCCAGATCCTCCGGGTTAACATAGTCATTACCACTAAACCCGGCGACATTTTCCAACACGCCCTTCTCGTCGTTGAAGAGATAGATCGACACTACCTCGGCGCTGATGAGCTTCGCGATTCCCGACGTGACGACCTCGAAGATGTCACCAATGCCCTTGCCTTCCTTTTGAAGTTCGCTCATCTCGTTGAACATCTTGCCGATCTCGCTGTGATCGGCATGAATCTCGGATCGCTTCTGCTCCAGCCAGCGCTTCGCGAGCGCGAGGGAAGCCTGCGTAACGAACTCCTTGACCAGCGCTCGCTTCTCATCCGTGAAAAATCCAACCTGGTCACTGCTGACGTTGAGAACCGCATCGACGCGGCGGCCCAGCACTCCAGTCCTGATCGGAACGAGGTAGGCTGACCTGACGGTCTGCCAGTAGCGCTGCTCCGCGTCCGGGATCTGATTGCGGGACTCGCGCATCCGCTTCGCAAATTCGCTAAACTCGTCCAGTTCCTGAAGATCGTTGATGACCTCCTCCATCCCCGTCGAGATCACTCGACCTGAAAACAGCGCGCCGCTAACCTTTGGGCGGTTGAGCGCCTCACGCAATGTCTTCGGGCCGGCGAAACCGCCCAGCGGAAAATCACCTTTCGCGAAGTCGTATACGCGAATGTGACAGGTATAGGCGCCGACGATCTGCTGAACGCCTTTACAGACCCGATTGAGAATGTCGTGAAGATCCTGGTTGGTACCGATTCCTTCCTGGATATCCAGGTGATACGCCATCTTCTCGACGAGGTGCTGATGCTCGAGGTCTTTGAATGCTTGGTCGAGCGCAAATTTGACCGCTTCGGGTTGGTCCGCCTTCGACAGGTATCGAAAGAACCCGTGCTTCCTCGCGCTGTCGGCGTCCAGAATTTCCTGATGCGCGGTCAGAACGATGAAGCGATACTGTTCCGCACGTTCGCTGACGTGCTCGATGATCGACATTGCGTCTCCACCGCCCTTCAACTTGAGGTCGAGGAGAACGACGCGGATGCGCGGGCTCGCGGTGATCTTCTTCATTGCTTCCGCGGGCGACGCCGCTTCGACGAATGCGTAATCACCGCCGAGACTGTGGATCAAACCGTCGCGAAAGATCTTCTCGTCATCGACCAACAACACTTCGCCCCTCATCCGCTTTCACCCCCCGCAGCATTGAGCAGAATCTGATCGAGTCGATGGACATCGCCCTTGGGAAAAAAGCCGACGCCGTGCGCCTCGGCTATAGCTTCGTATCCGGCGTCGCTGGACATGAGAGCGATCGGGACGTCAACTCTTCGGTCGAGCATTTGCTTACAGATGACGTCACCTCTCATCTTCGGCATCACAACATCGATGAGGATGACGTCGTAGTCCGAGAGAGTCGCACTCAAAGCGTCGGAGGCCCGCCCAACGTCCGCCACCTGCGCGCCATAGTCCTTCTCGAGCTGCCGTTTCAGAACGTTGCGATAATTCTGTTCGTCATCGACGACCAGAATGCGCAACCCAACTCGACGAATCTTGCGGATAGCGGCCAGGTGTTCACCGCTCGACACATACTCCGTTTCGGCTGGAGCAACGTGAATGGCTGACCACGCCAGCGCCGCAGGCATGGACCGCGCCACATGGAAGATCGGGTCAAGCATTGGCACTGATCTTGTCATTCGCCCGGGCCAATCGAATCGCGGCGATCAAAGGCAGCGTGATCGTGATCGACGTTCCGCTTCCGAGGGCGGACCGTATCGAGATGTCGCCTCCATGAGCGTTTACGATCGTCTTATTGATGTACAGGCCAAGACCATTACCTTCGTCTTTGGTCGTATAGAACGCAGTAAATACATCCCTCGCAGTTTGTTCAGGCATACCGATCCCGTTGTCCCGCCACGTCAGAATTGCTTTGTCCGCGGTGAGATCGACGGCGACGTCGATCCGACCGCTTTCCTGCATCGGATTGGCGTCGATCGCGTCGATGGAATTGCCCAACAAATTCGCCAGCACCTGCCGCAACTGTTCGCTGTCCGCGCTCACCAGCGCCTCGCGATCGGGAGCTCTGAACCTGAACGCGATGCCGGCCGGATCGAGTCGTGTTCGCATGGCGGCCGCGAAAGATTCCAGTTCCCGAACAATCTGGACAGGAATCATCTTGGCAGGTGGCGGCACCGCCGTCAGCAGCAGACTCTGCAGCTTGTTCAAGGCTGCATTGGTCGCATTGCGAATTCCATCGTAAACGGGGCGGAAATTCGAGTCCTTCTGTGTCGCTTTCTCCAGATCGGAGAAATACCATTTAATCGTCGTGACATCGTTCTTGATGTCGTGACTGGCAGTCCGCGACAAATGGTGAAGCGCCTGCAGGCGCTCCTGATGCTCCTGACGCGCGTCTTTGAAGACGCCAAAGCTGCCCGCAAACTTTCCGTTCTTGGAACGGTATTCGGTGGCTGACAATCGAATCGGAATAATCTGGCCTTCTGAATCCCTGATCCATGCGGGATGGTCGCGGATCGTACCGGCGCCCTTGAGAGCTTCGGAGATCTCACGCGCGTGCTCCGCCGATTTATAGAAGCCGGCTGGCGACTGTCCCATTACGTCCTTTTCAGCAAGATGCCAGATATCGGTGCATGCCTGATTGAAATGTTTAATCTTCTTATTTGCGTCGAGGATAATGATCGGATCGGGCGATTGATAAACGAGGTTCTCGAAATACCGCTTCTGTTCCACGAAACCAGCGCTCCGAATAGCAACTGCCATCAGCCTCGCCGTCATGACTAGGAGTTTGAGATCCGCCTCGTCGAATCCGTCGTCGGAAATCGCAGCAAAGCCCTCTTGTGGCAAGTAGGCAACGGAACGCCGGTTGAGCACGCGAATCACGCCAACGACTTCCTCGCCGATGACGAGAGGAGCGCCAAGATAGTGTTTGATAGAGCGAGAGGGGAGAGCGTCGGCATACTCCTTCACGTGAGCCACCGCCGACGAAACAGCATTGACCTTGAGTTCAGCGCATGTCTCGAAAACGTTCCCGGTAAGGCTTTCGCCGCTGACGTAGGAAGTCTCGATCGCCGCAAGCGCCTCGGCCGTAGCTCGATTCGGTCCGGCGACTGCCCTCTTGATCAGCCGTTGCTCATGTTCGTTCCAAATGAACATCGCTGCCTCCTCGGAGCCCAGCCGGATCAGCACGATGTTGACGATCTTGTCGAAGACTTCCCGCAGGTTCAATTCGTTCCTGAACAGATCACCAATGTCATACAGCGTCTGCAGGCGCGCCTCGTTTTCGGCCTGAAGGCGCTGCACGGTCTCGCTGAGCGTCCGCAAACGATCAGCTTCCGCGACGAGCGGCTGCGATACGGAGGCGTTCTTTTGCAGCATCGCCACGAACACTGCGAATCGGCTCAACTTCAGCAGATCGTCTGGCCGATAGTGGATGCTGTGGCGCGAGAAAACACCAAGGACGGCAAACGGAGGGCCGCCGACCGCCATAGGGACAAGCCTTCCGAACCACGCCTTTGCAGTCTGCGGGCTACGCCCGAGCCATCCGGCAAAGCCGCTTGGCGCGATCGGGACAGGACGCCTGTCATGCAGCACTTTGTGGTAGTGCCCGACCATCAGCGCTTTGATCATCTCCAGATCAACAGGGTCTCGCTGGTCGGCATGCTGTACGTAAACCAGCGCGCCAGTGTCATTCACAAAGAGGACCGCCGATACATCGGACTTCGTGATTCTGATCGCCCCCTTGAGAATGGTGGCCAAACCAGCGTCGAATTCATCCTGGTTGAAGATCGGTCGATCGGCGGCGTGGAGCAGTTCCGTAAACGTCTCCTCCTCTCGATACCTGGTTCGCGCCAGCTTTGCCGCTGTAAAAGCCACGAAGACCAAGAAGGCGACGCGAAAACACAGGGTTCCAACTGGTTCAGCCGCGACCAGCATCGGAAGCGTCGCCGACCCATATGTTGCCGCGGCAAATAGCGCTACGACGAGACTCCACATCAGCCCGAGGTAGCGTGCAACCGACATGACGGGAAACACGTACAACAGAAACCACGTGCTTTCCAGACCACCAGTCAGTTTCACAATGATGGACACTGCGGCGACATCGATTACGGTCGCCACCAACCTGAAACGCCGCTGTTCGATGACATTACGGAAGGCAACGACAAAAAGGACGATCGAGGCGCCGTACGCGACCGCAACCGTCGCAACCAAATTCCTGTTTGGCACGAACGGGAGGAGTGGGAGAAGCAGCGCGACGGCCGCCGCGACAATGAGCCGAGTTCCTGCGACCTTCACCCCCGAGTGCGCTCGCCGAATACGCCTCGATTGGTCGCCGATCTCTTGCGCTCGTTCGCGTACGTTCATGGCCGAACTCCAGTTCGAGTTCCCGATTTCCAGTACTTACCGGCTCTGCATTGCATACTATGACCAACAGCTACCTTCATGATAGCGAAAGTGGCGCTCAGGCGCGTGATGGAGGGCCCGTTACATTGGGAGTGACGCAGCAGGCACTTTCCCTACCTCGCATAGCCGAGATCAAGAAAGTGCGTCGGGAGCGACGGTTGGCGGTATCGTCAGGCGAAGGCCAGCCCGATCGACCGTCACGGAGCGCCGCCGCGTAATCGGGAAGCGACTTCGCGAACCGCTCGAGCGTAACCGGCGCGGGGCCGCAGCGCGCGATCCCGCTCGCGCGCTGCCTCCACTTCCCGCGCCTCGGCAACACGCGTCTGCTCCTCCGCCCGCCGCTGATTGCGCACCGCGAAGAAGCCCGCCACGCCCACCGCTACCGCCAGCAGCGCCACGATCAGGAGCCACGAGGCCAGCACGCGCGTTCTGCGCCGGGCCTTGGCCAGCTCGAACATCTGATTGCGCCGCGTCAGCTCGCCGAGCGGCAGACCGAAGGCTCCCGCGATCACCTTCAGCTTCGCCAGCTCCAGGCGCTGCTCGTACGCCTTCGTCCTGTCGGCGATCTCCCACCGCGTCAGCGTGGCGTCTTCCTCCAGCGCCTCCTGGTACGCAGCGGCCGACGTCCATCCCTCCGCCGGCGTTCCCGCCGGACGCACGTCTGCCGCGATCGGATCTGCGGGAGCTGTCCAGTCGATACCGCCATCGTCGCGCTGCACTCCGAAGCGAAGCGCACGCGGGTAACACTCCATCGCCGGATCGTCGGCGTTCGGCTCTCCGTCGATCAGCAGCGCCAGAACGCGATCGGAGCGGCCGAGCTCTTTGAAGTAGAAAACGGCATACGTGCGCGTGAACGCCGGGCGTTCCGCGGCTGTCGCGACCATGCTCATTGGCTGCGCACGAGTTTACGGGGGGGTTCGTTGCTTGCAGTCGGAAAACGCGCACGTCCTGGAGCTGAGCTCGATCCGACTCTACAGCCCCGCCGGTCGATCCCGCCTGACGCCGTGAATGCACGGGTCATGATCGGCGATGAGGACGCGCGGGCAGCCATCATGGATCATGGCTCACACGGAATGCGAACGATGAACGTCGCGCCCTTCCCTTCTCCCTCACTTCTCACCAGGACCGAGCCGCGGTGCAACTCGATGATGTGCTTGACGATGGACAGGCCGAGACCAAGCCCGGCGAAGCGCCTTTCCGTAGCCTGAGCCCGTCGCTCGAAAACGTGCGGCAGAAACGCCGCCGAGATCCCTTCGCCCGTGTCGGACACCTCGATGACCGCGAACGAGCCGTCGCGCGACAACCGGGTCTCGATCGAGCCGCCGCCGGGAGTGAATTTGATGGCGTTGGTCAGCAGATTGGTGAGCACCTGACGCAGCCGCGCCGGGTCACCGTCGATGACGAGAGACTGCTCCACTTGCTTTTTGAACGTGATGTCTTTTGCTGCTGCGATGGGCCGCATCCCGCTCACGCTGTCATCGATGACATCTCGCAAATCGATCTTTGCCTCAGTGATCGCGAACTTGTTGGTCATGATTCTGGAGACATCGAGCAGGTCGTCGATGAGTTGCGCCTGCACCGCGGCGCTGCTGGCGATCGCGCGCGCCGCTTCCGAGATCGTCGGGGCGTCCGGACTGTCCAGCAGCAGCGCCGCCCATCCGCTGATCGACGTCAGAGGTGTCCGCAGCTCGTGCGAGATCGCGCTGAAAAGATCGTCCTTCGCCTGGATCGCGTTCCGGGCTTCCTCGTACAACTGATTCATCTGCTCGGCCAGCGATTGGGAGCGAAGGTTGGCCAGGACGAGATGACCGTTCGCTTCGCGGAGGGCCTCCATGAGTGATTCGAACTCCTCCCGGACGTCCTCGGCGGTTTGTTCCCGGACCTCGATGTGCTCTTCCGATGCGTGTTCCGCTTCTTCGCGTCGCACTTCCTGCTCTTTCGGCCCGTTGGTCATGATCTTGCCCGCCGTTTGCGTGGTTCCGCTGTCGCACGCGCGACTCTTGCGGTTTCGACGGGATGACCGGTGAGCAGCCCGTCGTAATGGGTCAGCGGCTCACCGACGGCGATCCCGGTTTTGGTGATCTCGTAGGTGCGGATTTCTTTGCTGTGCGCGCTGCCGCGCACCTTCACTACCGACATCACCCGCTGCAGGCAACCATGCAGCTCGATGTAGCGCTGCATGATGATCACGTCGGTGAGGAACGCCGTGCCGTGCGGACTGAAGCGAAGCTCAGTGTAACTGTCCTCCAGCTCGGCGGTCATCATCATCGTGACGCCCATCCCGGTCAGGACGGC
Source organism: uncultured Thermoanaerobaculia bacterium (assembly GCA_964558905.1). Classification (GTDB taxonomy): domain Bacteria; phylum Acidobacteriota; class Thermoanaerobaculia; order Gp7-AA8; family Gp7-AA8; genus QHVT01. Next base: position 62,748 of record CAZLGP010000240.1, read on the forward strand.
GACCATGCGGTACAGCGATTCGCGGAAGTCCTCCCGAAACGTCGGGGCGAGCGCCAGCTCGAAGCCGGAGAGAGAATCGACGACGAGGCGGCGTGCTTTCAGGCGCTGAACCTGCTCGACGATCTCATAGAGGGTCTCGTCGATCGACAGATCGAGCGGGCGTGAATGGATGACTCCTACTTTCCCCTCTTGGATCATCTTTCCGAACCTGCGGCCGCCCGGTGGCGTCTGCGAGTACTCGTTGGGACGCTTCTCGAAGACGGCGATGACTCCGGGCTCGTCATGGCGAATCCCGGCCATGATGAACTCGGTAGCCAGAACGCTCTTGCCCGAGCCGGAAGGGCCGGCGACCAGCACCGAATACCCCTCCGGAATGCCCCCGCCGAGCATCTCGTCCAACTCGTCGATGTCGAGCAGCAGACGTTCGCGCGACTCGCTCCTGACATTGTCGGATGGACCGACGATGACGCGCGGGAAGACATCGATGCCCCCGCTGGTGATTCGAAAGGTGTGCAGGCCGGGCACAGGAGCCTGCCCGCGCATCTTCTTCACCTGAATCTTGCGGACCATGGAATTGCGGTCCAGGCTCTGGTGCAGCCACAGCAGTCCGTCGGCCACGGTGAAGACCGGATCGTGCTCCGCTTCGTTCGGCTGATACTCGCCGATGAGAAACGTCGTGGCCTGCCATCCGGTCAGCCGGATGGCGAGTTGCTGCACGAAGCTCTGGAGGTTCAAGCCTCCGTCCCGCGATCCCTCCGCCACCTGCACGACCGTCCGAAACGAGTCGACGAAGACGAGAGCGGGATTGGTCGTCTCGACTTCCGTGGTGATCCGCTCGAGCAACTGATCGAGCGTTCCGTTCACGATGTCCTGTCCGACGCTGACGAAGCGGATCGATTCGCCGACGCGTTCGAAATCGAAAAACTCATACTGCTGCTGGTAGCGCAACATTTTCAGCGGAGGCTCGCCGACGACCGTGAAGTACACGGCCCGCCGCTCGGGAGTGGCGAGCGAAAACATGATCTGGTGCGCGAGCGTCGTCTTGCCGGATCCGGGCGAGCCGACGATGAGATTGAAGGAGAACTCCGGCAAGCCTCCGCCCAGGATCTGGTCGAGCCCCGGCACCCGCGTCGGGAGTTGTCGTATCGAAACCTTCTCGGTCATGCCTTCTTCCTCTTCGTCGGTGCGTCGGAAAACCCGTCGGGCCACGCCTTTTCCAGGTACCGCGTCGTTAGTGGTTCCCCGATCAGCGTTGCGAGTAGTTCGGCGAAGGTCGCGAACATCGCAGCGGCAGCTTCGGTCGCGACGGATGGACCCTGCCTCTCCAGCCAGAGACTGGCCCGGGCAAAAGGCTCATCCGTCGTACGGTTGTCGTCGCTGCGCTCGTCGGCCGGATACTCGCGGTGGGCCTGATCGAATGCCCGCCCCCACAGCGCGCTGACACCGGCCGAGCTGATGAGCGGTGCAAAGACGGCGGTCAGGTCGTCGTGGGTGAGACGCGCCGCCGCAGCCACGGCACTCGCACCGGTCGAAGAACCGAGGCGGCGCGTGATCACGCGGACGACACGCTGCCGCAGGACGGTCGTTTCGGGTGATGTCATGCCTGTCAATTTATGCCGGAAATGCGCGGCCGGCTACTTCAGAAAACGTTGACGCGATGCGAGTTGCGCGGGCACGGCGCGCTTCGCCTCATGGCTTCAGACCCCGCGCGCGGCGAGAAGCGAGCCTGCGCGATGTTGCGAGCGCGCGGCTCCAGCGCTGACTCGAAACAATGAGGGCCGGCGCGCGGTCGCGGCCTTCATCGAGGTATTCAAACTTGCGCTGCAGAGACTCGGGTGTGCTGCCGTCAGGACGCAACATTCGAGGAAGAAGGGAGAAGAGAAGCGGACGGCGCGAGTCTTCCAATTGGTCGAGGCCCATGGTCTCGACGCAGTGGTGGAGCCCGCCGCTGTACGCGCGCCGCGATAGCCACAGGAGACGTTCCCTTGCGCGCCGACTGCACGCGCGTTGGAGGTGCGCGCTCATGACCACGACCTGTGCCCCTCGCGGGGGCCCGTGAACACGTGCACGAGAAAGAGAACGATCGTCGCGCCGATGAATGCCACGATCCGTCGCGCCGCCAGCCCGCTGCCGAAATTGAGGCCCGCCATTCAATCAGCCTGCCTTCGCCGTTTCGACACGCGGAAATGCCTGAGGATGCGACCATTCATGACATCGGGGCTTGCAGGTCTCTAGCCAAGAGTTGTCCCCCCATCGTCCTACCGTCCTCAGGCAAGGCTCCTCATCTCTTCACGATGTTACTGTGTATACATCAGGAGGCCTCCGATGGTGCCGATGATCGTTCTCGTTCTCACGACATTGATCGCGCGGATCTTCGTCTCATGGCGAGATGCCGCGCGCGTCGGCCTGGCGCTGATGTTCCTCTTCACCGCCACCGCGCACTTCACGGCCATGAGGCACGATCTGGCGGCGATGATTCCGCCGCCGTTGACCGGTTCGATGATGGTCATCTACGCAACCGGCGTCCTCGAGATCGCGGGAGCGGTCGGGATCCTCGTGCCACGGTTCCGCAAAGCGGCCGGCATCGGTCTCGTCCTGCTGCTGGTCGCGCTCTTGCCAGCGAATGTCCACGCGGCGCTCAACGAGGTGCCGCTGCGCGGGAACGCGCCCACGCCGCTGTGGTTGCGCGTCCCGATGCAGGTTCTGTGGGCGGCGATCGCATGGTGGACCGCAGTTCGATCCGGTGGGGCGGCGTGGCGGTTCCGGACGTCGTTCGCCGATCGTGCGGTGGAGCAGCGGTAGAACGCCGGAACGCCCGCGCGATCACGACCTGGATGATTGCACGTCCTGGGCTCCGGCGAGGATCAACACGGTCACGACGACGAAGCTCAGGCCAGAGGATTGCGGGTGCGAAGGGCGCGAAATCGGCCGAAGTCGCGGTCCGCCGTCCACAGCTCGCGAACCCCGTGATGGAGGCCCGCGCGTCGTGAACCGCCGGCCCGGTCTTGGAGACAATGAGCAGCAGACGAAGGGAATTGCGATCACCCGCCGTGACCCTCATAGACTACAGTCGCATCCAGCCGCTTCCGCGCGTTGCTCCCGGCGAGGCATCCTCCTTGCTCGCGATTCGCATGATGTCCGATCCGTCGATGACCGGCGATCCTCCGCACCCAGCGCGTGTGCGCGCGCTCGACCTGTTCCGCGGCGGAGCGCTGATCATCGCCCTCGTCATCCTGCTGGCATTGCTCTGGACGGTCCGCGCGTTCGTTCTGGTGCTGTTTTTCGCCGTGCTCCTTGCGCTGCCGCTCGCTGCTGCCGCCGGATTCCTCGAGCGGCGCTTTCGCGTCCCGCGGCCGGCCGGAGTGGCGGCGCTGGTGCTCGCGATCGTCGCGGCGCTCTACGGCGTGGGTGTGCTGCTTGCCGGCCCGATCACATCCCAAATGAAGGAAGTTCAGGAGCAGCTTCCGCAGGCGGTCGATCGCGTGGAAGCCTGGGTCAACAGCCAGCCGTTCGTCGGCCGCGTCGTCCTTGGCGGCCGGGAGGTGGCGCAATCGGACGGAGGCGGGCGCGCGGACGACACAGCACGTCAGGGTCAACCGGCCGGTTCACCCTCGCCCTCGCAACCTGCACAGCAGAACGCGCAACGTCAGACGGCTGGAGCGCCGGCTGACCGAGGCAAAGGCGACTCGGCCGACACGCTGTCGCCGTCGCTGAGGAACCGCCTCGCGGCGCAGTTGCGCGAGCACGCGGGCACCTTCTTCCCGTTCGTGATGTCGACGGTGACGGCGGTCGCCGGCGTGTTGCTCGTGATCTTCCTGGTCATCCATTTGGCGGCCGATCCGCGTCTGTACATGGCCGGATTGGCGCGCGTCGTACCGGAGCGGCACAGGGACCGCACGCTCGGGATTGCCCGCGCGGTCGCATCGAACCTCAAGCGGTGGCTGGCTGCTCAGGCGGTCAGCATGGGCGTGATCGCCGCGATCACGACCGGCGCGCTCTTCCTACTCGACGTGAAGGCAGCGCTCGCGCTGGGACTTCTGGCCGGCCTCTCCGAATTCATCCCGGTCTTCGGGCCCCTCGTCAGCGCGATCCCCGCGCTTGGAATCGCCTTCGTCGACACCGCGCACGTGGACCGTACGGCGTAGACCCCATCGAAACCGATTCCCGTTCGAAGACGCTCTCGTCACAAATCCGTCATAACATATGTATTGCCTTGCATGCATACGGATGTCATGTTATATAGCCGTTGTCCAAAAAGGAACGGCGACCAGTCAACGACGCGAAGCAAACCAGGACGCCCGAGACGTCCATCGTGTACCGACCCCCGTCCAAGTGATGTGCGTGTCGAGGCAGGCTCGACCCGCGATGTGTGTCCGTCATGTACACCAGTCCTCCCAGCCCGGCGATCGTCATCGCAGACGGTGTTCGCGATCGGGTCCCGGACCTCTTCGTCGAGTACGCAACGGCCGATCGACTGTCCGTATCGAAAGAGGCTCCGCACCTGGACGGGGCGGCGAGCGAGGTCCTGGGCCGGTGGAGCGGACGTACGCCGGACGAGCTGACCCGGTTGCCGGAGATCCTGGCCTATCGCGAGCTGCACCGGCGCTTCTCCGATCCGTTCGGCGCGGTCGTCCCGGCCGTGGAGAACGTGGTCACGCGCTATCTCATGAAAGGCAGGTTTCCCCGCATCAACTCACTCGTCGATGCCGCGAATGTGGCGTCGATGCGAAACCTGATCCCCGTCGGCCTCTTCGATCTCCACTCGATCGTCGGCGACGTGAGGCTCGAGATCGCGAGCGGCGAGGAGCAGATCGTCCCTCTGGGGAAGACGAAGAGCGAGGCCGTACCGGCCGGATTCCCGATCCTGCGCGACCAGGACAAGGTGATCTCGATCGTCGGCGTCCGCGACTCCGCGCACACGATGGTCGTTCCGACGACCACGGCGGTGCTCGCATTCAGCTGGGGGATCGACGGGATCTCGCGGGAAAGGGTGCGGGCCACGCTGAACGACTGTATCGACCTGTGCGGAGCGGGAGGTGAGAAGGCATGAGCAGACGAGTGAGCGCCAACATCCTGATCGTGAATCCGGCCTTCATGCTGCCGCCGGTGTTCCCGGTCGGGCTCGAGTACAACGCCGAGGCGCTCGTGCGCGACGGCCATGCCGTCGAGATCGTCGATCTCAGCCAGGGGACGGAGCCTCGATATCCAGCGAGCCAGGGCATCGATCTGATTTTCGTCGTCGTGCGGAACCTGGACATCGGACCGGGGAACGTGGAGTCGGCACTCCCTCAGACCAGACGGCTCGTCGCCGAGCTGAGGGAGCGCTATCCCGCCATCCCCATCGCCATCGCCGGCGCGGCGATCAACGCGGTGCCCGAGCCGATGCGTGGATATCTCGGCGCCGATTACGCGCTGGCGACCAAGGGCCACAACGCCGCTCGCGCGCTCGTGCGGCATGTCCTGAGCGGTGAGAGCGCGGGCCCGCGGGTGTTCGAAAACTATTCCGACACCATCGACGGCGTGTACGAGCGGCCGTATGTGGAGAAGAGCAAGTACAAGGAGCACCCGATCGGAATCGCGACCCACTTCGGATGTCCGTTCCGCTGCCAGTACTGCAACTATCCGGCGGTCGAGGGCTTTCGGATCACGAGCCGCTCGCCGGCGGACATCGTCGCGGAGATCCGCAATCTCCAGCGACAGGGCGTGGAGCGCGTCTTCTTCTGCGACTCCGTGTTCAACGTCCCGGTCAAGCACGCGACCGTCCTGCTCCGGGCCATGATCGACGCCAACCTGGACGTGGAGTGGGATGGATTCTTCAACCCCCACCCGAATGCGTTCACCAGCGAGTTCGTCGACGTGGCCATGGCCGCGGGGCGCAAGCGCTTTCATTTCGGCGTCGACAGCCTCGCGGACCCGGTCCTGTCGGCCATCCACAAGGGCTATACGGTGGCGGACGTGCAACGCGCGGTCGACATGTGCCACGAGCGCGGCGCACCCGTCTCGTGCAGCCTCCTGTTCGGCCATCCGAGCGAGACCGTGGCCACGGTGCGTCAGTCGTTTCAGGCCTGCGAGGCCATGGGCTACGACGCCGTGGACGTCACGGAGCGCGTACGCATCTATCCCCGGACGGAGCTCGCGCAGATCGCCATCCGGGAGGGAGTCATTTCAGATTCGCCGGACGAGTTGCTGTTTCCGACGTTCTATCCGGTGTCGGACGCCGTCCTGGCGGAAGTGGCGGAGCAGACCACGATCCGGTCGTACTGTCGAGAGCCGGGCGTGGATCAATACATCTACTCGACGTGAAGGGAGGGCGTCATGCAGCAGAGCCAGAGGGTCATGCAACAGAGCTACATCACCGATGAGGGCAGGATCGCACAGGCCGTACGGGCGGCACTCGGCGACCTGACGCCGCAGCTCAGACGGCCGGAGTCGATCGCCGATTCCGAGACGCTGTTCGTCGATCTGGGACTCAACTCGCTGGAGTACCTCGAGCTCTGGACCTCGATCGAGTCCCGCCTCGGATGTCGATTCGACGACGAGGATCTCCTGGGAGATCTCCGGACCGTGGGCGACGTCGTCCGCCGCACCGCCGAGGTATGCCGTGGCGGAGTCGGTGGCGGAGTCGCGGCATGACCGTCCACGTCGAGACGTGGTGCAACATCCTCCACGACTTCCCGGCCTACGCGAAGCGCGATGCCGCGCCGCGAACGCTGGAGGTCGTCGCCGGCGGTCGCACGACGGACGTTCGACCCCAGCTCACGCTGGAGCTCTTTCGCCAGTCGAATCAGCCCGACCTCGCGGAGATCCCGATCCCCGATCCGATCCTCGAGCTCTACGCTCTCTATCGGCCGACGCCGCTGATCCGCGCCAAGGCGTTCGAGCAAGCCCTCGGCACGAGCTCACGAATCTACGTGAAGTTCGAAGGACAGAACGCGGCCGGAAGCCACAAGCTGAACAGCGCCATCGCCCAGGCGTACTACTTCAAGAAGGCCGGCGTGGAACGGATCACGACCGGCACCGGCGCCGGACAGTGGGGCGCCGCCATCTCCTGGGCCTGCGCCCGCGCCGGGCTGGCCGCAACCGTGTTCATGGTCGGCGTCAGCTACCGGCAGAAGCCGCTGCGGCCGGTGATGATGCGCGTCTACGGAGGCGAAGTTCACGAGAGTCCGAGCGAGGTCACCGAAGTGGGCCGCGCCGGACGGATCAAGGACCCTGAGCGCATCGGCAGTCTGTCCATTGCAAACGGCGAGGCGATCGAGATCGCCCGCGGCATCCCCGGCGCACGATTCGCCGTCGGCAGCGGCGAGAACCACGTCCTCCTGCATCAGACGGTGATCGGCCAGGAAGCGGTCCGCCAGATGGAGGAGGCCGGCGATTATCCGGACGTGGTGACGGCCTGCGTCGGCGCGGGCAGCAATTTCGCCGGCATCTCCTTTCCGTTCATTCGAGACAGCCGGCGCTCCGGCAGGCCGGTGCGCATCATCGCCGCGGAGCCGGTCGCCTGTCCGAAGCTCACCCGCGGTCTCTACGCCTACGACATGAGCGACGCCTCGAGCACCACGCCGTACGTCCGCATGATGACGCTCGGGCGCGACGTCGTCGTTCCCGGGATCCACGCCGGCGGACTGCGCTATCACGGGACCTCGCCGTTGCTCAGCGCGATGTTCCAGGACGGATTCTTCGAGGCCCGCGCGTTCCCGCAGCGCAAGGTCTTCGAGACCGCGGTGCTGTTCGCGCGCAGCACGGGAATGATCGTCGCGCCGGAGTCGGCGCACGCCCTCGCGGCCGCGGCGGACGCGGTTCGGGAAGCGACAGAGCCGATCTGCGTCCTGGCAAACATCAGCGGCCACGGGCTCCTCGATCTCTCGTCCTACGACGCGTACCTCAAAGGCGAGATCGACGACGGCCTGCCGGACGAAGCGATGATCGCCCACAGCCTGGACCTGCTGCGCCAGCGGAATGAGCAGGTGGACGAGCACGCGGAGGCGATCTGAGCTCGACCTGGCCGGCGATGTCGCCGTTGCAGGAGTCCGCGTGCGAGTTCGCCAGGAAGCTCCCGGCCGCTCCCGCGCCGGGTGCTGAGTCCAAAGAGAAGGAGCGGCTGCTCCGCGCAGCCTGGAAGCAATGTGCCGAGTTCGGCCTGTTCAGCATGGCCGTGCCTCGCGAGCTCGGCGGCGAGGGGTTCAGCAACATCGACATCCTCGACGTCCTGGAAGGTCTCGGCGAAGGCTGCGCCAACGACGGACTCCTCTTCGCGATCGGCGCTCATCTCTGGGCCGTCATCCAGCCGATCGCCCGATTCGGCACTGCCGAGCAGCACCAGCGATACCTGCCGCCTCTGATGAGCGGCGCATGGATCGGCGCGCACGCCATGACCGAGTCGGAGAACAACTCCGGCGCGGCATCGACGCGATATGCGGAGACGGAGGACGGCTACTGCCTCGACGGCCTGAAGCTGTTCATCACCAACGCTCCGGCCGCGGAGCTCTTCATCGTCTTCGCGACGCGCGACCCGCTGCTCGGCTCGCGCGGCTCGAGCGCTTTCCTCATCGAGGCCGGCGACGCCGGGATCACCACCGGCCCGGACGAGCGGAAGCTCGGTCTCGACGGCTCGATGCTGTCGTCGGTGGCGCTGCGGGACGTGGTCGTGCCGCGCGAGCGGATGCTCGGGCCAAAGGATGGTGGCCGGGACGTCTTCACCTGCGCGATGACGTGGGAGCGTCTGTTCATTCTTGCGCCCCTCCTCGGAGCGATGAAGCGGCAAACGCAGCGAGCCGTGGAGTACGCGCGCGAGCGACGCGTGAGCGGACGCCCCATCGGCAAGCTGCAGATGGTATCGGCCCGCATCGCCGACATGTACGTCCGGACCATCACGGTGCGGGCGTTTCTTCGCGAGAGCGCCCTTCTCCGCGACTCCGATGAGTTGACCGTCGCGCGCATCTCCGCGGCCAAGCTGATGCTCGCGGAAGCGGGGATGCAGCAGCATCTCGACGCGCTCCGGATTCACGGCGGCTACGGATACATGGCCGAGGCGGGAATCGAGAGCGAGCTGCGCGGAGCCATCGGAGGGTTGATCTATTCAGGAACCGCCGAGGTGCAGCGGGTCATGATCGCGCACGAGCTTGGTCTATGAAGAGCCTGGCCGCGAGATTCGTCGAAGTCGCCGATCGACAACCGGAGCACGACGCTCTCATCGACGGGAACGTGACGGTGACGTATGCGGAACTGCTGCGTCGCGCGGAGAACGTGGCCGGGTTCCTGCGGGACAACGGGGTTGAGCACGGAGACCGGGTGGCCATCCACCTCGAGAAGTCGGCCGATGCCATCGCCGTCCTGATCGGGACGCAGTGGATCGGCGCGGTCTGCGTGCCGGTCGACCCGGCGACGCCGGCCCCCCGCCTCGAGCTGATGCTGCGCGATTCCGCGCCGGCGGCATTCTTCAATCGAAACGCCACCTGTCCGGAAGGGCTGGAACGGAGACCGGCGACGCCGGTCGTCGGCGAGCTTCCCGACGTCGATTCCGTGGCGTTGACGAACGTCACCTCGACGGATCTGGTGAACATCCTCTACACCTCGGGATCCACGGGAAAACCGAAAGGGGTGGCCATCGGTCTCGGTGCGACGGCTGCCTTCGTCGACTGGGCCGCGGACTACACCGCGCTGCACGAAGGCGATCGCGTGTCGAGTCATGCGTCGCTCTCGTTCGATCTCTCGATCTTCGACATCTATTCGTCGCTCGTCCGCGGCGCAACGATCGTTCTCGTACCCGAGTTGCAGCGCGGCATGGCGCCGTTTCTCGCGCACCTGATCGAGCGCCGCGCGATCACGGTCTGGTACTCGGTTCCGTCGATCGTCGCGAAGATGGCCGATCTCTGTTCGCGGGACGGTCGCAAACTGGAGTCCGTCCGGCATCTGCTCCTCGCCGGCGAGGCCTTCCCGGGGCATGCGCTGCCGGCGATGCGAACGACGTTTCCGCGGGCGCGCATCCACAATCTCTACGGTCCCACCGAGACGAACGTGGTCACCTTTCACGAGGTCCCACCCTCGGCGGAGCCGGAGGCCTCGGTGCCGATCGGACGGGCGTGTCCCTACGCGTCGCTGTTCGTGCGGGACGGCGTGCTCTATGCCGGTGGTGAGACCCTCATGGCCGGCTACTGGCGCGATCCGGAGAAGACGCGCGCGGCACTGGTCACGGAGGGAGGAGAGACCTTCTACTGTACGAACGACGCCGTGCTGGGAGATGCCGGCGGGACGCTTCGCTACATCGGCCGTACGGATGCGATGGTCAAGATCGGCGGCTATCGCGTCGAGCCGGGAGAGATCGAGAGCGTCATCGCCGGAATCGACGGCGTCCGGGAAGTCGCGGTCGTTCCGTTCACGACGTCGGACGAGACGGCGCTGGCGGCGTTCGTAGGCGGCGACGCGCCGACGTCGCGACTGGTCTCGGAGTGCCGGCGGCAATTGCCTGCGTACATGACGCCGGCCATCTGGATCGCCGTCGATGCCCTGCCCCGCAACGATCGGGGAAAGATCGATCGAGCGTCGCTGCAGTTCCGGCTCGACAGCACCGACCGTTCCTATCGCAGCGCGCGCCTCGGCCGCGAAAAGTACGTTCGCCTGCTGGCGCCGCGCAGCGGCCGAATCGAGGGCGTCTGCTATCTCCTCCACGGCTATGCCGGCAATTTCAAATCGTGGGCGGAGCGGACTCCGCTCACGTTTCTCGCCGCTCGCCTGCCCTTGCTGTTCGTGTTGCCGGAGAGCGGACGTCGCTGGTTCATCGACGATGCCGGCGGACGCCTGTACGGCTCGTATCTCCTCGAGGAGTTGTTGCCCGCGGTGGAGGAGGAGTACGCGTCGGCGACGACCCGCGAGAACCGGTTCATCGGCGGCTTTTCCATGGGCGGCGCGGCCGCGGTCTTTCACGCACTGCGGCGGCCGGATCTCTTCGGCGCTGCATTCGCGCATGCCGGCGCATTCCACGCCGCTCGCCGCGTCGGCGATCCGTACGCGGCCCAACGCGGATCCCGCGACCTGCTCATGCCCGACACCGAGGCCCACGAGGCGGTGTGGGGCGCCGTCGGCAGCACCACCCGCGCCGAGTATGACCCGCGGGCCGTGGTCGAGCGCTTCGCGTCAGGCGGCCATCCCGTCCCGCTCCTGTATCTCGATGTCGGCACGGACGACTTCGAACGCGTCGTCGAAATGGTCCGTGATTTCCGACGGATTCTGGACGGCTTCGGCATCCCCCACGAGTACCGCGAACTGCGCGGCGCACACACCTGGGAGTACGTGAGCGGTGCGCTCCCCTTTTCGGTGGCATTCCTCGCGCGCTGCCTGGCGAGCCCGCACGGCCGTGAGCACAACGAGTTAAGTAGGGTCAGACCTCAAATCTCTACTTAACGCCGCCATGGCGGTGCGGTTCGACATGTGCGCGGCGTTAACCCGCATTTCTCACTGCGCGAAGGGATCGCGTCCCGAGCGTCGAGCGAGGGACCTGGACTTCGATCGCCGCCCCTATGACACGGTGGGTCACTCCGTCCCCCTCTGTGCTCTCTGTGGCTCTGTGGTGAAGGCTTTCGTGCATCCGCCGGTTCTTCTCGCGGGTAATACCAATCAGACGGGGGGACCACCACAGAGCCACAGAGAGCACAGAGGGAGACGGAGTTAGAGAATACGGCGGCGGATGCCGTCCTTACTCCCCTGGTCGGTCGCATTCCTCGCGCGAGCCGGCCAACCGTCAGCGGGCGGGCCGGCGCCGGTTGAGTTGCTGCACCGCGTCCGAGGGCGGCACGCGTCGCGGAGCCTTCCTCTCGATCCAGTCGTTCACCAGTAACGCGAGCCGTGCGGCGTGCTCGCGCCCGATCACGCTTTCATGATCGCCGGGCGCGAAGAGACGATCGGTCGGCTTTTGGAGAAGCTGCTGCCACGATGCGCTCGGATCCCGCCGCGACGCTCCCGCGCCTTGCTGCCTGGCACCGCGTTCCGCCCAGATCTCCAGGACCTCCGCTGCGGGCCGGTAGGGTGCCGGCGCATCGGCATCGACGTATCTCGACTGGATCGTGCGAACCCACTGGTCCATACGCTCATAGGCCATCACACCGTCCGGGTCGCGTCTGGAGACCAGGTCGTGCAGGACGGCCGCAAGCCGCTCGCTACCCGCGGATTCGAGGTCGGCCACCGTTTCGGGCAGGCCGACGTCATCGAGCCGCAGGAAGCGCAGCATGTAGCGAAGCACGAAGACGTTCGCGGGGAGCTTCTTCATCTGCAAGGCCAGCGGATCGGCGTCGACGAGGATGAGTGAGGCGGGGCGCCGGCCCTCCTGCTCGAGCTGCCTCACCATTTCGAAGGCAACGATGCCGCCGTACGAGTGTCCGAGGAGATGGATCGGACCTCGGTCCGCCAGCTCGCGCAGTGAGGCGACATAGAGGCGCGCGATGCTCTCTACGGTATGGCGGATTTCCAGCTCCTGCGCGCAGAGGGCGTGCAGGCCGAATACCGGGCGCACCTTGCCGATGGCCTGCGCGAAATCGTAGTAGCCCTGCAACACTCCGACGATCCCAGGGATCAGCACGAGCGGCTCGCCACTGTCCCTCGCGGAGAGCGCGACCAGAGGCGATCCGGACGACTCCAGCTCGCGTCCCGAGCGGCGTTCGCTCGCGATGTGCGCCACGTGCTCGGCCAGCGCCGCGACGGTCGGATGTTTGTAGAGCTCGATGACCTGGACTTCGACGTTCAACGCCTGCTCGATGCGCGTGACGGCCTTCACGACCAGAAGCGAGTGGCCGCCGATCTCGAAGAAATGGTCGTGAATCCCCACTCGCGGCATTTGCAGAACTTGCTCCCAGATGCGCACCAGCGTGTGCTCGACGGGCGTACGCGGAGGCGCGTATCTCTCGGCAAACGCCTCGGCGACGTCCGGCGCCGGCAGCGCCGCACGATCGATCTTGTCGCTCGGCGTCAGCGGGAACGCTTCCAGCGCGATCAGGAACGCCGGCACCATGTGCTCGGGCAGCGTCTTCTTCAGATACGTCCGCAGCTCCGGCGGCGCCGGTGCCTCGTGCCCCGGCTTGGCCGTGTAGTACGCCACCAGCCGCTTCGTCTCCCCCTCGCCGCTCGCGACCACCAGCGACTTCGCGATCGCCTCGTGTCCCTCGATCGTCGCCTCGATCTCTCCCAGCTCGATCCGAAATCCCCGGATCTTCACCTGGTGATCCACACGCCCCACGAACTCGATCTTCCCGTCCGGCCGGTACCGCACCACGTCTCCGGTCCGATACAGGCGGCTCCCCGGCGCTCCGTACGGATTCGGCACGAACTTCTCCGCCGTCAGCTCCGGCCGCTCCAGGTACCCTCGCGCCAGGCTCGCTCCGCCGATGCACAGCTCTCCGGCCACACCCACCGGTACCGGCTGCAGCCAGCGATCGAGGATGTAGAGCGCGATGTTCGCGAACGGCCGGCCGATCGTGATCGGCTCATCGGCGCGGATGATGCCGATCGCCGCGCCCACCGTCGATTCCGTCGGACCGTATCCGTTCAGGACCGTTCGTCCTTCCAGCCACGGCTTCACCTGCGCCAGCGACAACGCCTCGCCCGCGCTGATCAGCACCTTCAACCCCGGCAGCGTCTTCGGATCGAGCGCGGCCAGCGCCGCCGGCGGCAACGTGGCCCGGTCCACTCGCTGCTCGTTCATCAGCGCCACCAGCTCGGCGCCCGGCAGCATCCGCTCTTTCGGCCCCAGCACCAGCGCAGCTCCTCGGATCCACGTCTGCACGATCTCCCACACCGACG
>CAZLGP010000241.1:0-13846 GCA_964558905.1 uncultured Thermoanaerobaculia bacterium
TTGCTCTCCACCCCGTCTTGCGACGACGCAGTTACGGTCGGCTTTCAACCAGTCGAGCATTTGGTTGAGAGTGTTCTCACCTCCTCTTCAGATGCGCTCTCGGGCGCACTAGCCCCCGGCTTCAGCCGGGGGAATTGCGACGTCGAGTCCAGCCCGCGTAGCGGGCGACAGGATGACTCTTTCGCCCGCTACGCGGGCTGACCAGGACACCGCGCCCACCCCCGGCTGAAGCCGGGGGCTATTTCCTTTCGCCCGCTACGCGGTCGCCAGGACGCGCCGCTACGCGAGCGCTGGTTGGAGTATCCGCTTTGATGCCGACTCGCTCTTCTCGGATGGAGCGCAGGCATCGCCCCCCCACTCCCTTCGAACGAAACGTCAACGCGCCGTCAGGATGGCGGCCCTGGGAGCGCGGCTGCCTTGTCCTTCCGCGGTGAGGATCTCCTCGAGGATCGCCGGGAGCGAATACGTCATCTGCCACTGGGGATAGTCGCGTCTCCATTTCGTCAGATCGGTGATGTAGCAGATGTGATCGGCGAAGCGGTTTTGTTCGACGTAGCTCCAGCGCACGTGCCGCTGCAGTCGAGCCTCCAGCATGGCGAAGCATTCGAGGATCGATGCGCTGTTGGCGCGGCCGCCGCCGAGGTTGTAGACCTCGCCCGGGCGGGGATCGCGGGCGAAAGCGTCGAAGGCCGCCACGACGTCGGCACTATGAATGTGATCGCGAACCTGTTTGGCTTTGTAGCCGAAAACCGAATACTCCCCGCCGGCCACGGCGATCTTCACGAGATAGCTCAGGAAGCCGTGGCCCTCGACCCCCGAATGGTTCGGACCGGTCAGGCAGCCGCCCCGGAAGACGCCGGTCCGGAGGCCGTACGTCCTCGCGTACTCCTGCACCAGGATGTCCGCGGCCAGCTTTGACGCGCCGAAGAGCGAATGCGCCGACTGATCGACGCGGCAGTCCTCGCGGATGCCGTCCCGGTCTTCCGGACGCGCATAGTCCCAGCGCGTCTCCAACTCGACGAGAGGGAGGTCATTGGGTGCGTCGCCGTACACCTTGTTGGTGCTCATGAAGATGAACACGGCCTCGGGGGCATGGCGCCGCGTTGCTTCGAGGAGGTTCAGCGTGCCGCCGGCGTTGACGTCGAAGTCGTCGAGGGGAATCTCCCGGGCCTTGTCGTGAGAGGGCTGGGCCGCACAGTGAACGATCAGGTCGGGCGGATTGCGCCGGAAGAGCTCGAAAACGCGCTCGCGCTCGCGGATGTCGAAAGGATGGTGCGTGAAATTCGGCGTCGTTCTCTGCAGCCGCCGGAGGTTCCATCGCGTGTCGCCCATCGGGCCGAAGAACGCGGCGCGCAGGTTGTTGTCGATGCCGTGGACCTCGCACCCGCGGCGGCCATAGTGGACGACCGCTTCGGAGCCGATCAGGCCGCTGCTGCCCGTGATGAGGACTCTGTGCGGCACGCGCTCTACCCGGCGACTTCCACTTCGGAGTGCAGAGCCGAGCGAACGAACAGCGACTGTGGATCGAGATAGACGACTTCCGGACGCGGGTGGCCCTGCCAGGGCGTGAGGAAGTGGTGCCGGTGGTCGCGCATGAAGTCCCGTACCGCGCCCCGCAGATGTGCGCTGAAGGCCTCGGCGTCGCGATAGACCTCGAAAAACACGAGCTCGTTCAGGTCCACGGAGCCGGCCACCGCCGGATCGTGAGAGACGGCGTAGTCGGGAGGAGGCCCGATGGGGGGACAAGGGGCGGGAAAATGCACGGAATACAGCAGCGTCCCGGGCTCGCCGTCGCGCACCGCGGATGCGAGCCTCTCCACCGCGGCCCTCAGTTCAGGTGGACAGCCGTTCTTCAGCGTCCACCGCGAAAACAACGCGATCATGCTTCTCCTCCCCCGGCTTTCATGCGCCGGAAGACGACGAGGTTATTGGTGGAGTGGAGGGGGATACTTTCGGAGAGAAGGGTATATACTCCGGCCCTCAAAACGCAAGCGTGTTTCGCTTCAGCGAGGGTTCGGCCCTCGGCGGGGAACGGTCCTTCCTCACGACAAGGAGAGAGTCAGCGATGGCGATACTCGGCGCCCGGAACTGGAACGCGGATCGGTGGGCTCCCGGTGAGCGCATGTACGACCCTCCCGACTGGCACGGCGTCTCCCCGGAGGTCATTGCGAGGCGCGGAAGGCCGTGGAACCAGGATCCCTCCGACGTGCCGTGGCTGGATCGCGAAGGGGCCGAGGCGCAGATCGAGACCCGGCTGAAACAGGGGCTCGCGACCGAGGAAGAGGCGGAGCTGCTCTTTCAATGGGTGACGGAAGGCTATTTCCTCATCCGCGGCGCGATTCCGGAGTCGGATTTCAGCCTGATCGACGAGTATGTCGGAGACCTCGACGCGATCTGGACCACCAATCAGGGGATTCGCGGCCTGCAGGTCATGAGTCTGCACATTCCGGGCAGGCCGCCCGGACCGATCGATCACTCCGAGATCGTGACCTGGCCTCTGGAGCGCCGGCTGGAACTGCGGGACACGCAACTGTGGCGGGTTCATTACTATCACCGCCATTCGCACGGCGCGATGGAGCTGAGCAAGGCCGGCAGCATTCTGCGCATGTGCCAGCTCATCCTGGAAGAAGATCCGGCCCTCCTCAGCTACATCGGTTTCAAGTGGGGCAGCGAAGTCGGCATCCATCAGGACCTTGCGGCGATGCACATTCATCCGCCGCTGCGGCTGGTGGGGGTCTGGCTGGCCGCGCAGGACGTCGATCCCGAATCGGGACCGTTGGGCGTCTTTCCGGGCACGCACCGGATCCCCGCGTGGCCCGGTTGGAACAATTACCCGCAGACCAATCTGCGCACCTGCCATCTCGACACACGCGCGAAAGAAGAGAAATACCTCAAGGATGCCATCGCCGGCTGCAAACGCGTTCCGCTCCCCGTAAAAAAAGGCGACGCCATCCTGACGCATGGCCTGCTGGTCCACGGTGGCGACAAGATCCGCGACCGCAACCTCACGCGGTTTTCGTCGGTCATCCACTACACGGTGCCGGGCGGCGATCGGATGCACGAGGTCGAAGGTCCCTTCAACTGGTGATTGATCATGTCGGTCTCTGAGGAGTCAGTCGTCCTACGCGGCAGAGATCTGACGATCGACGACATTGCGCGTGTGGCCCGCAAAGGCACTCGCGTAACCATTTCGGACGAAGCGCGCATCGAGCAGCGGGTGCGGGCATCCCAGGAACTGGTCACGCGGCTCGTCCTGTCCGGCGAGCGCATTTACGGCGTGACGACCGGATTCGGGGGGAAGTCGGATACGCCGGTGTGCGCGGCCGACGCCCGCGAGTTACAGCACACGCTGCTCTGGTTCCTGCGCAGCGGTGCGGGGGCGCGCCTGCCGATCGCCGACGTGCGGGCCAGCATGCTCCTGCGCGCCAATTCTCTGCTCTGCGGGGTCTCCGGCATCCGCATGGAGCTGATCCGCCGGTTCGAGACGTTTCTGAACAACGACGTCACCCCCCACGTACGCGAGCTGGGGTCGATCGGAGCAAGTGGCGATCTGGTGCCGCTGGCCGCGATCGCCGGAGCCATCGTCGGTCTCGATCCCTCCTTCAAGGTCGACTTCGCCGGCAAGCAGATGCCCGCCGTCGAGGCGCTGCGTGCACTCGGGTTGGAACCGGAGCCTCTGCAGCCGAAAGAGGGGCTGGCCCTGGTCAACGGCAGCTCGGTCATGACCGGCATCGCCGCGAACTGCGTTTACGACGCGCGCATCCTGATCACGCTGTCGCTTGCCGCGCACGCGTTGATGTTCCAGGCGCTGCGCGGCAACACGCACGCCTTGCATCCGTTCATCCATGCCCACAAACCCCATCCCGGCCAGGTGTGGGTGGCCCGCAACCTCTTCAAGCTGCTCAAGGGCTCGAAATGGACCATGGGCGAGCGGCGGGGAGGCTTCGACCAGGCGGGCGGCGGTCTCGCCCAGGATCGCTATTCGCTGCGCTGCCTTCCGCAGTACATGGGTCCGGTGATCGACGGCCTGGCCGTCATTGCCCGCCAAGTGGAAACGGAGGCGAACTCCGCCACCGACAATCCCCTCTTCGATGGCGACGGCGACGCGTATTACGAAGGCGGCAATTTCCTCGGCCAATACATCGCCCTGGCCATGGACCAGTTGCGCCATTATCTGGCTCTGACGGCGAAGCAGGTCGATACGCAGATCGGCATGCTCGTCGCGCCGGAGTTCAACAATGGTCTCCCCGGATCGCTGGTCGGCAATGCGGAGCGTGCGGTCAACATGGGCCTCAAAGGCCTGCAGATCAGCGGGAACTCCATCGTCCCGGAGCTGCTGCACCTGGCCTCGCCGCTCTCGAGCCATTTCCTGACCCACGCGGAGCAGTTCAATCAGAACGTGAACAGCCTCGGGTTCGGCGCCGCCAATCTGGCCCGTCGTTCCGTCGCGCTGTTCCAGCAGTACGCGGCCGTGGCGCTGATGTTCGGCGTTCAGGCCGCCGA
Organism: uncultured Thermoanaerobaculia bacterium; assembly: GCA_964558905.1. Lineage (GTDB taxonomy): Bacteria > Acidobacteriota > Thermoanaerobaculia > Gp7-AA8 > Gp7-AA8 > QHVT01. Next base: position 4,504 of record CAZLGP010000241.1, read on the forward strand.
TCTGCGGGCCAGGCGTGAAGAGGGGCACTATGACGGCCGGGCCGGCCTCTCGCCGGCGACGCTGCCGCTATACGAGGCGGTGTACGACGTCTGCCATCTCGTGCCGGGCGGCGCGCGCGCGTTCGTCCATGACGACGCCGGCCAGTCTCTCGAGGCATTCATCGAAGAGATCGCGGCCGACATCGCCGCGGATGGCCGCGTCGTTCACGCCGTCCAGGACACCTTGCAGGCATTGCGGGAACCGGCCGTTTCCACGATGCCCCGACCCGAGGACCAGCTCACCATGAACGTTGCCCAGAACATCATTCGCGGCCGTCGTCTGTTTCCCCGCAAAGTGGCGCTCACGTTCGAGGATCGGCGGTACACGTACGCCGAGCTCGACGAATGGTCGAACCGCACGGCCGAGGGTCTGAGCCGGCTCGGCATCGGACGCGGCGACCGCGTGGCTCTGTTCCTGCCGAACATCCCCGAGTTCGCCGCCGCCTACCTCGGCATCCAGAAGCTCGGCGCCGTCGCGGTGTCCCTGAATTCGACCTTGCGGCGGCAAGAGGCGAAGTTCATCCTCGATGACAGCGGCGCCGTCGCCGTGTTCACGACGGCGGCATTGCGCGATCAGGTGGATCGCGAGTCGCTCCCTGACCTCGGGCACGTCATCGTCGCCGAAGGCGATGCAGGAGCCGGCGACGTCGCCTATCGCGATCTGGTCGCCGAGACCACCGGCGAGTTTCCAGCCGCGGTCATGGACCGCGACGATCCGTCGGCAATCCTCTATACGTCGGGGACGACCGGCGAGCCGAAAGGCGCATGCCTCTCCCATGGCAACGTGCTCTCGAACATGCATGCCTTCAACTACAATTGCGGGATGCGTCCCGACGACCGGATGCTGCTGTTCCTGCCGCTGTTCCACTGTTTCGGACAGAACGCCATTCTCAATAGCGCCTTCAACGCGTGCGCGACGGTCGTGCTGCACCGCACGTTCCATCCGGCCGCGGTGGTGCGCTCCGTCGTCGAAGACGAAGTGACGATGTTCTTCGGCGTACCGACGGCCTTCATTCCGATCTACAACACGGCTACGCTGAGCGACATGAGCGCCGTGCGCTACTACTTCTCCGCCGCCGCGCCCCTTCCCCGCGAGATCGCGCGCAAGTGGCAGGAGAAATACGGCCGGGTCATCAACGAAGGCTACGGCCTCACCGAGACTTCGCCTTTCGCCAGCTACAACCACCGGCTCTGGTACAAGCTCGGATCGATCGGTGCGCCGATCGAGAACGTGGAGATGCGCATCGTCGACCCGGACACCGGCGCGGAAGTGCCGACCGGCGACTCGGGCGAGATCGTGATCCGCGGGCCGAACGTCATGCTCGGCTATTGGAACCGCCCCGACGCGACGGCCAAGGCGATCAGGAATGGCTGGTTTCACACCGGCGACATCGGACGCGTCGATGAAGACACCTATTTCTACATCGTCGACCGCGTGAAGGACATGGTCAACGTCGGCGGATTGAAGGTCTACCCGGTCGAAGTGGAGAACACGATCTACCAGCATCCCGCCGTCGAGGAAGTGGCGGTGTATGGCGTCGTCGATCGCTTCATGGGCGAACGCGTCTGCGCGAACGTCATCTGCAAGGCGGAACAGTCGGTCACGGACGCGGAGATCGTCGCCTTCTGCCGCGAACAGCTTGCGGACTACAAGATTCCGTCGGCCGTGTTCTTCGTCGACTCCATCCCAAAGAGTCCGACGGGAAAGATTCTCAAGCGCGTGCTGCGCGATCAGGGCCAGCAGGCCGTGGCCGCGTGGTCGCGTGACGTCGGCGCCGGAGAGATCGAAGCCTGGGTCCGCGACTGGATTGCCGACAACCTGCAGGCGGACGGCGAGACCGTCTCCTCGGACCGCTCCTTCTTCGAGTACGGCATGACTTCTCTGCTCGGTCTCAAGTTGTCCTCGCAGTTGTCGTCGTGGCTGGGGCGGCCACTGGAGGACGTCCTGGTCTGGAACTACGGAACCCTTCAGTCGCTGGTTCAATACGCCGCCGCGAAGCCCGGAACGGAACCGCCGAAGGACGCGCTGGAAACCGCCTCGGACGACGAAGTGGCGCGCATGCTGGCGGCGGAACTGGGCGTGAGCGAGAAGGCGGATTGACGCGCTCCCGCGACCATGACCGAAACCACCGACCACGGCGCGCTGATGCGGCGCGCGTTGCAGGAGATCAAGACGCTCCGTTCCGCGCTCGCCGCGGCCAGGGCGGAAACGCGCGAACCGGTCGCGCTCATCGGGATGGGCTGCCGGTTTCCCGGCGGGGCCGAGCACCCCGACGCGTTCTGGCGGCTGCTCGAGAACGGCGTCGATTCCATCACGGAAGTGCCCCGTTCGCGCTGGGACGTCGACGCCTTCTATGATCCCAATCCCGACGCTCCGGGAAAGATGTACACGCGCCATGGTGGATTCGTCGGGGACGTCGACCGCTTCGACGCGCAGTTCTTCGGCATTCCGCCGCTGGATGCGCTCAATCTCGATCCTCAACAGCGTTTGTTGCTGGAGGTGTCGTGGGAGGCGCTCGAGCACGCCGGCCAGGTTGCGGGCGCGGTGTCGCGGACCGGCGTGTACGTGGGGCTGTTTCTCGACGATTACCTGCAATCGAACTTCCACGCCGCCGCGCCGGGCGACATCGATGCGTACAACACTCTCGGATTGCTGAGAGGGCTCGCCGCGGGACGGCTCGCCTACGTGCTGGATCTGCACGGGCCGGCGATGCAGATCGACACGGCCTGCTCGTCTTCGCTGGTGGCCGTCCACCTCGCCGTGCAGGCGCTGCGCAATCGCGAGTGCGATCTCGCGCTCGCGGGCGGTGCGAACCTCACGCTCTCGCCGGAGGTGACGGTCGGGCTGTGCCGCATGAAGGCGGTTGCCGCCGACGGGCGGTGCAAGACGTTCGACGCACGCGCGGACGGGTACGTGCGCGGCGAAGGTTGTGGCATGGTCGTGTTGAGGCGCCTGTCCGATGCGGTGCAGGATGGCGACGCGATCTACGCGGTCATCCGCGGATCGGCCGTGAACCACGACGGGCGCAGCAATGGGCTGACCGCTCCCAACGGCACCGCGCAGAAGGCACTCATCCGCGAGGCGCTCGCGGACGCGGGCATCGAGCCGGCGCAGGTTCAGTACGTGGAGGCGCACGGCACGGGCACGTCCCTCGGCGATCCCATCGAAGCCATGGCGCTCGGTGAAGTGCTCTGCAGCGAGCGCGCGGCTCCGCTCTATGTCGGTTCGGTGAAGACCAACTTCGGACATCTCGAAAGCGCCGCGGGCGCCGCGGCACTGATGAAGGTCGCGCTCGCGTTGCATCACGGAGCCATTCCTGCCAGCCTCCATTTCCAAGAGCCCAATCCGCACATTCCATGGGAACGGTTGCCGCTCCAGGTCCCCACGGCGTCGATGCCGTGGCCGACAGGAGCCGCGAGGATCGCGGGCGTGAGCTCGTTCGGGATGACCGGCACGAACGTGCACATGCTCCTCGAGCAGGCACCTCAGCGACCGGTCGAGGAGTCGCGAGGGTTTCATGTGCTGACGCTTTCGGCGCCCGATCGAGACGCCCTTGGCGCGTTGGCGAAGCGCTACGAGACCTTTCTCGCACCCGGCGTCTCGCTGCGCGACGTCTGTTCCACCAGCAACGTCGGCCGCCGGCACTTCGACGAGCGGCTGGCCATCGTCGCCGATTCGGTGCAGAGCCTCGCGGCGAAGCTGCGGAATCACGTGCCCGCGCCGCGCGATGCGAAGCGGCCGCGCGTGGTATTCCTCTTTCCGGACGATCGCTCGCCCCTCTCCGGATCCGAGTTGCAGGAGTGGCCCGTGTTCCGGGAGACGATCGGCGCGCGCACACTCGGCGAGAACGCCGAGGAGGCGTCGCGGTTTGCGTTCGCGGTCGCTCTGGCGCGGCTGTGGATGTCGGCCGGCGTCGCTCCGGATGCGGTGCTCGGACGGGGTGCCGGTGAATACGCGGCCGCCTGCACCGCCGGGCTCCTCACGTTTGATCGGGGATTGGAGGTTCTCGCGACGCGCGAGCCGTTACCCGACGTCGTTGCCGCGACGCCGCGAACGAAGCTCATCCGGTTTGGGGACGCCGCGCGCGGGCTGCGGGAACTCGGCGAAACGATCTTCGTAGGGATCGGATCGCACGCGGCGTCGATCGGAATGGCCGCGCAGATCGCGGCCGGGGATGCCACGACGCTGCCGAGCGTGCGCGAGGGATGCCCGGGACAATGGCTCGAATCGCTGGCGGCGTTGTACGAGCGCGGCTTCGACGTCGCATGGACGGCGGTGCAGCGCGGCGGAACGAAAGTCGCGCTGCCCACCTATCCGTTTCAGCGACAGCGTTTCTGGATCACGCGGACTCGCCAGGCGCACGCCGCAGGGACTTCCTCTTCCGAGCGCCTCGGCCGTCGCCTGGATCTGCCACCGTCGCGAGAGACACACTATGAATCGATCCTCAGCGCCGCCTCGCCGAGCTATCTGGGCGACCATCGGCTGGACGAGCGCGTCGTCGTTCCCGCGGCGACGTACCTGGCGATGGCCGTCGAGAGTGCATCCGCGCCCGTCGCGCTCGAGGACGTCGTCTTCGCGCAACCGCTGGGCTTCGCGGACGACGAAGAGCGGACCCTGCACCTGACGGTGTCGGACGGGTTTCGATTCGCATCGCGTGCCGGTGACGGATCGTGGGTGATCCACTGCGAGGGAACGTTCGCGAACGTTGCACCGTCGCCGCCCGCGATCCTCCCGTCGTTCTCCGGCGCGACGGTTCTCGACGCCGACGCCGATGCCGGCTTCGCGATCGGCCCTTCCTTCCGCTGGACGCGCGACGCACGCCGCAGCGATCGCGAGGTGCTCTGCCGAATGGTGTCGCCGCTTCCCGCGGAAATCGTCGACGAGTATTCGATCCATCCCGGACTGCTCGACTCCTGTCTCCGCGCGCTCTCCCTCTGCGCGCCCGGCGCCGGCGTCCATCTCCCGTTCCGCATCGCCGAGCTTCGCTTCCACGCCAAACCCGACGCGAACGCGACGCTCTGGTGTCATGCGGAGGCCGATGACATCTCCGCGCAGCACATTGCCGGCAGCGTTCGGCTGATGGACGCATCGGGCGCGTTGCTCCTCGAGGTCCGGGGGCTCGAAGCGAGGAAGCGGGCCGAAACGCTGCTGCGTCTCGACTGGGAAGCAATGGCACCGAGCGAGGTCGTGGCCGCGAGCGAGCGGCGCACGTGGCTGCTCGTTTCCGGCGCCGGGATGCGTTCGTTCGCCGAGGAGCGTGGCCACGCTGTCGTCGATACGCTGGGGCCGGACGTGACGGACGTGCTCTTCTTCTGCGATGGAGCGGACGCCGGACCGCGGCTGCTCGACCTCCTGCACCGCATCGACCGCCTCGGTTCCTCGCCGCGAGTCTGCATCGTGACGCGCGGAGCTCAGGCAGTGCGCCCGTCCGACGACGTCGATCCGGTGCAGGCCTGGGCATGGGGTCTGGGGCGCGTGATCGCAATGGAGCTGCCGCATCTGCGTTGTCTCCGCGTCGATCTCGAGCGCGGCTCTGCCGAGGAACTGGGCGAGCTGTTCCGGCTTTGCATGGATCGTTCTGAGGATCAGATCGCGATCCGCAACGGCGTTACGTACGTGCCGCGGCTGGTGCGTACGTCGCTGCCGCACGCCGCCGCGCCGCGCTTTCGCGATGACTGCAGCTACATGATCACCGGCGCCTTCGGTGCGCTGGGCGGGGAAGTGGCGCGTTGGATGGTCGGGCACGGCGCCCGTCACCTGATCCTCGTCGGACGCACCGCGCGAACCGTGGAGCTCGACGCGGACCTACGGGTCGTGCAGGCGGATGTCGCAGATCGTGCCTCGCTCGAGCGCGCGTTCGACACCGGAATGCCGCCCATTCGAGGGATCATCCATGCCGCGGGCGTGCTCGACGACGGATTGCTCCGCGACCTCACCTGGGAGCGCTTCGAATCCGTGATGGCGCCGAAGGCGCGCGGCGCCTGGAATCTCCACGAACTGAGTCTCGGCCTCGAGCTCGACTTCTTCGTCTGCTTCTCGTCCGCCGCGTCGCTCCTGGGTGCGAGAGGGCAGGCAAACTATGCCGCCGCGAACAGTGTCATGGACGCGGTCGTCCATCATCGCCGGCGTCTCGGTCTTCCCGGTCTGAGCGTCAACTGGGGAGGCTGGGCCGAGAGCGGAATGGCGACGCGGGTGAGTGAACGGATGCAGGCCGCCGGGTTCCGGATGCTCGCGACGAAGAGCGCGCTCGACGCCCTCGGCCGTCTGATCCAGTCGAGCGTCGCTCAGGCCGGAGTCGTCGACGCGGACTGGCCTGAGGTCCTCGCCAGCCTCTTCGACGAGCCGCCGAGGATGTTCTCGTCGCTGCTGCCCGCCGTCAGCGTCGCGCGGGAGCGCGTGATTCCGCTGCTCGAGAGGACGGCCCCCGAGGCCCGCCGGAGCTGCCTCGAGGGTCGCCTGAGGGAGTTGATCGTCTCGGTGATCGGAAGGAATCCGTTCGAAACGGCGCCGGAAGGGGAGCCGAGCTTCTTCGAGATCGGGATGGACTCGCTGATGTCACTCGACCTTCGCAATCGGCTTCAGGATGACCTCGACCACACCCTGGCATCGACCGTGGCGTTCGAATACCCGACCGTCCCCGAGCTCGTCGATCACCTGATCGCCGAAGTCCTCCCCCGCGAGCTCTTCCCATCCTGAGCCGGCACGGGCCGGCTTAGCCGGCATACCGAGTGCAATGACAGCTCTGGGTGCGGCGATGAATCCAGCGTCGTCATTAGTTGAGTTAGCGTGTAGGTTTGGCCTTCGCGCCGCGGTTCCTGTGCGCCCCGCGAACCGCGACGGCGCCGGTCCGGTTGGGGTGAACCCCAGACCGCACCGGCTGCGAAGCAGCACCCAGCACTCAGCACTCAGCACTCAGCACTCAGCACTCGCCCCCCCTCGCCGCGTGTGCTGCTGGTCTCGAACTTCCGGACGATGGCGCGTTGCAGTGCCGTGCCCAGGTGGCTCGCGACGAAGCGGATCTCCTCCTCTTCGTCCGAGGACAACAGCTGGTAGTCCGCCTCATTGAACACGAAGGCATCGTCGCGGCGGATGATTCCGGGCGGCACGCGATCCGGCACGCGTCCACGAGACGTGCGGCGGTGCGCGGAGAGGTACATCGTCGCCAGCGGCGAGACCAGAAGGTGCAGGCGGTACAGCAGCGCATGCCCGCGGTGATCGAGCTCGGGCGGGATGAACTCCTGAAAGATCACCCGTTCGCGTCCGTAGAAGAGCAGACTGCTGGCGTAGCTGGAGCGCAGCTGGCGCGGGACCGTGTGCCCTCCGTCGAGTCCGAGCTCGCGACGGGCGTCGGCCTCGTCCTCGAAGCGGCCGGCGATGACATCGCAGCTCCGCGCGCCTCCGGCGAGCTTGGCCACCACGTTCGGCCAGCGCGGGCCGCGGTCTTCGCGAGGAAAGACGAACTTCTCGGACGTCGGCGGAATGGCCAGCCGGCAGTCGGCGGGAAGCTCGTTCTCGATAGCGTGCTCCAGCCAGCGGGCTGTGTACCACTTGTTGTCGATGTAGCGGCAGAGCGGCGACATGAGTCCGGAGTGGATGACGTACATCGTCTTTGGCGGCAAGGGTCGCGGCAGCGCCACGAGGCGCCGCGCGCCTCCGGGATGGTCGAGCGGACAGTTGTGCGCCGCCGCGGAGATTCCGTGATCGCGACCGGCACGTTCGAACTCATCGACGTAAAGCGCGTTCCACTGAAACGCGATCGGGACGACGGACTCGAAGCCGAGATCGCGGGCGGTGGCGACCACACCGGAGACGAGCGGGTCGAAGGGCAGATCGTACAGCTCGCGCCGCCGCGGGTAGATCGAGGGTCCGTGATTGAACTCGACGACGTAGTACTTCCCGCCGTGCCGGATCATGTCCACGCCCACGATCATGCCAACCATCGAATGACGCTCCGGATCGTGCCAGTACGAAAGGTAGCGCGGGTGCTGCGCGACGCGATGCGCGACGTCCAGCAGCGCCAGCTCGACGTTTCCGATCTCCGGCACCCGGCTCGCCGTACGGATGCATTCCCCGAGATCGAATGTGATGCGCGCGAGATGATCCGGGATGCGCGCCATCTGCGAATACCCCACGCGGGCAAACCGCGACAGTGGCCCTCGCGAGAACAGGCTGTCGAAGAAGAACCAGGAGTCGCGCGCGAAGGCCAGGCGCCGGCTCAGGGATTCGAACTTCCGTTCCAGCGTCAGCGCGTCGACGCGGTTGGGCGACTCGAGCGGCAGGGTCATTCGCTGCACCCCGTTGTGCGCGCTCGTTCGTTCGATGAGAATGGCGCGTGTTCGCAAAGACGCGCTGGGTGTCGCTGCAGAAGCATGCGCCGTTGACCGTCCTCTGCTTCCCGTACGCGGGAGGCGGCGCATCGTACTATCGCCGCTGGGCGGAGATCGTTCCCCCTTCGATCGCAATCGCTCCCGTCCAATTGCCGGGACGTGAAGAGCGATTCACGGAGCCCTGCTTCGAACGGATGAGCGAGCTCGTTGCCGCTGCCGCCGACGCCTTGCAGACGGTCGTCCCGCCGCCGTTCGTGCTGTTCGGTCACAGCATGGGCGGCACGGTGGCGTACGAGCTCGCGGCGGAGCTGATGCGGCGAGGTGCGCCGACACCGGCCCACCTGTTCGTCTCCGCAACACCGGCGCCGCATCTCTCGGCGACGATTCCGCCCATCCACGACCTGCCGGGCGATCGGTTCCTCGAAGAGGTGCGCCGCTATCACAGGCTGCCGGACGAGGTGGTGAACAGTCCCGAACTGCTCGAGCTGATCCTGCCGAGGCTGCGCGCCGATTTCGCCGTCACCGGCACCTACGCGTGGGCGAAGCGCGCGCCGCTGCCGATTCCGATCACCGCGCTCAGCGACAGCGACGACGCGATCGTGGCTCCCGCGATGATCGCGGCGTGGCGCGATCACACGGTGGCCCGGTTCCGCCATGCGACGTTCCCTGGTGGTCACTTTTTCCTCGATCAGCACGCGCCAAGCGTCGTTTCGATGCTCGCGCAAGCGCTGGAATGACAGCGTTCGGATGGTATGGGGTTGAATGGCTTAGGCCTTAGAGTAACCGAAGTGTGGCACAACGGAAATTCCGGGAGCACCGGCACGCAAGCATGACCAGCCCGCATTTCTCACAGCCTTTCGTCGCGAGACAGCCGAGAGTGGCCTGGATGCGAGTCACACGGCGATTTCGCGACGAAAGCATAGTTGACACTATGTTGAGGAGCGAAATCGTCGTGCGGCGAAGCAGACAGGCCGCT
>CAZLGP010000242.1:0-5329 GCA_964558905.1 uncultured Thermoanaerobaculia bacterium
GCACGCGCCAGCGCGCTTCGTGCAGGCGTAGTGTGAGGGCTCACCTGACCCTTCGACTCGCTATCGCTCGCTCAGGGTTAGGGGAGAATCGCGACTGCACGCGCCAGCGCGCTTCGTGCAGGCGTAGTGTGAGGGCTCACCTGACCCTTCGACTCGCTATCGCTCGCTCAGGGTTAGGGGAGAATCGGATTGGGGTCTGAACCGCCAGTACCCCGCCAGCGCGATCGCGAACGCGATCATCGTCCACAGCACCAGCTCGTTCGGAGGGAGCATGAACACGATCGCGATGAACGCGCACCAGGCGATTGCGATCGCGTTGATCAGCGATCCCCACCGGCCCAGGGACCACGGCGCGAGGACGAGGGTCATGTGCTCGCCGCGGCCGCGAATCCGATTGCGGAGGTTGAGGAAGATCGGGATCACATAGGCGAGGTAGAGCGCGATCGTGCTGATCGAGGTGACCACGTAGAACGCGGAGGCGTAGACGCACACCAGCACGGAGAGGGTGCTCGTCACGACGATCGCGTTCACCGGCGTCCCCTTCGCGCTGACGCGCTTCAGCAGCGCCGAGCCGGGCATGCCGTCGTCGCGCGCGAACGCGTACCACATCCGTCCCATCGACGTGACGCTGGCCAGGCCGCACAGCCACATCGCGCCGCCGATGATCACGGCGATGAGATTCGTGAGGAACGGCCCGAGGTTGTTGGCGACGATGTAAAGGACGGGGTAGGGATCGGCGGCCGTCGCGGCGACGTCGCCGTTCGGGATGCACCACGTCAGCACCAGCAGCATCACGTAGCCCACGACCGCGGAGACGGCGACGGAGAGGAAGATCCCCCACGCGGAGTTGAGCCGGGCCATCACCGTTTCCTCCGCAACGTGGGCGGACGCGTCGTAGCCGGTGTACGTCCACTGCGCCTGCAGCAGCGCGAGCACGAACAGCAGCCCCGCCGGCGCGAGTTTGTAGAGGTCCGCGAGCGCGGGGAAGACGGCGAACAGAGGGGACGGCATCGACGCGTTGCCAATCACGAGCGTCGACGACGTCTCGAACGCGTTCACCGCGGGTGCGAACGAGAAGAGGAAGGCGAGTGGGTTGTGGTGCTTCCCGAAGATCGTCAGCGCGAGGGTGATCAGCAGCACCCCGCCGATGTGCCACCACACGCTCAGGTCGCTGAGCCGCGCCGTGAGCCGGATGCCCCAGACGTTGATCATCACCTGCGGGATGAGGATGGCGATCATGACCGCGAGCTGGAAGTTCCAGCTCGTGAGGAAGTCGCCGCGGAGATCGAAGATGCGCGTGGCCGCGCCGATGAGGTAGATCGCCGCGGCGATGTTGATCCCGCCGGTGATCGTCACCTGTCCGATCATGTTCAGCCACGCCGTCAGCCACGCCCATCCCCGTCCGCCCAGGCGGCGCGACCAGAAGTAGAGGCCACCCGCGGTGGGGTAGGCGGACGCGATCTCCGCCATCGACGCCGCGACCGCGAGCGTGAAGAGACTGACCACCGGCCAGCCGACGGAGTTCACGATCGGTCCCGCGAACTTCAGCCCGTAGCCGTACAGCAGCACGGCGCCGGTGAGGATGGAGATGATCGAGAACGAGATGGCGAAGTTCGAGAACCCGCCCATCTCGCGGAAGAGCTGCTGCCGGTACCCGAGACTCTCGAGGTAGGCGGTGTCGTCGTCGTGCATTCGGACCGTAAGGGTAGCGCGGGGAGTCTCCAGGTCTCACCGCCGGGGGAGTCTCAAAGTCTAGTCGCAGAGTCGCAGAGTCTCAAAGTCGCAAAGAAAGTCTCAGCGAAGACCGCCGCCCGCCACGGTGTTGGGGTGGGGCTCTTTGAGACTGACTTCCCTACTTTGAGACTTTGAGACTCGAAAACTCGACGCCTCGACGACTCGGAGACTCTGCGACTCCCCCGGCGGTGAGACGCTGCAGCTCTACGACTCGCGATTGCGGCAAACCGCGGGCTGGGTCCGGTCTGCCGCCTTTCGGGGCTGACATCGGGATGTCATGCATTGCGTCCCTCGCTCCAACCGGCGTACAGTGACGCAACAAAACGTCCAGGTCGAGTCAGTCGCGAGGAGGATTCTCTCAATGCGCCACCGGTCGGTTCTCGTCCTCTTTCTCCTGCTTCTCCTCCCCACCATCTTGTTCGCCCAGTCCCAGGCCACCACGGGTGTCATCGAGGGCACCGTCACCGACGGCAGCGGCGGCGTGCTGCCCGGCGTCACCATCACCCTGCGCAACACCGCAACGAACTTCGAGCAAACGCACGTCACCGACAGTCAGGGCCGCTTCCGCGGCGTCCTTCTTCCCCTCGGTCCGTATGAGGTGAAGGCGAGCCTCGAGGGCTTTGCCGGGCAGACTCTGAGGGGCATCGACCTCGGCGTCGGGCAGACGCGCGTCGTGGAGGTCAGGCTGTCCCAGGCGGCGGTGTCGGAGGAGTTGGTCGTGACGGCGGAGGCTCCGCTGATCGAGACCGCCCGCACGGAAGGCGCGACCCGTCTCAATGAGGAGGCGATGTCCGACCTGCCCAACAACGGACGCAACTTCCTCGAGATGACCAAGCTCACCCCCGGCGTGAGCATCGTCCAGGGTCCCGACGGCGACGAGCTGTCGATCAACGGACAGAAGGGCATCGCCAACAACATCTCCGTCGACGGGGCCGACTTCAACAATCCCTTCTTCGGCGAGCAGCGCGGAGGACAGCGTCCCGCGTTCACCTTCAATCTCGACGCGGTCAAGGAGATGGTCGTCGTCGCCGACGGCGCGAACGCGGAGTTCGGTCGCTCGCAGTCCGGCTTCGTGAACGTCATCACGAAGTCGGGGACGAACGACCTGGCCGGCACGACGCACGTCGTGTTCAAGAGCGACGCGCTGTCGGAGGATCCGGAGACGCCCGACGGCGGCAAGGCGCCGTACGAGTTCGATCAGACGCAGGTCGGCTTCACGGTCGGCGGCCCGCTCGTCCGCGACAAGGTCTTCTACTTCACCGCGTTCGATTTCCAGGACGCGTCCTCGACCAAGCAGACCGACCCGTCGCGCATCGAGCCGGCAGTCGTTGCGGCATTCGCGGCACTCGGATCTCCGGACGAGAACGGCCCCATCGAGAGGACCAACGACGCGCGCGTCTTCCTCTTCAAGACCGACTGGAACGTCAGCGCCCGCAACCTGGCCACTCTCCGCTACAACTACACCTGGTCCGAGCAGAAGAACGGCACCTTCGACGTCGACTCCTGGGGCCGCAGCGCGAACGCGACCGAGAAGGACCACTCCCACGCCGTCAGCGGCACGCTCATTTCGACGGTGCAGACCAATCTCCTGAACGAATTCCGGTTCCAGTGGGCGCGCGAAGATCGTCCCCGCCCCTACCAGGGACCGAACATCACCGGCCAGGACCGACCCCTGCCCGACACGGCGTTCGACTTTGGGAGTACGTATCGCTTCGGTATGCCCTTCTTCATCCCCGTCGAGTACTACGACACGCGCATCCAATTCAACGACAACGTCTCCTGGTTGCGCGGATCGCATTCGATCAAAGCCGGCGCGGAGCTCAACCGCGTGAACTCGGTGCAGACCTTCATCGGCTTTGCGAACGGCCGCTACATCTTCGACTCCACCGCCGGGTTCCTCGAGGATCTCGCCAACGGCACCAACAACCACGTTCTGCTCTACTTGCAGCAGGCGGGCGTCGGCGACATCTCGGTGGAAGAAGCGGGGACGCAGAGCATCCCCCAGAACGAGTACGGACTGTTCATCCAGGACACCTGGCAGGCCACTCCGAACCTGAACGTGCAGTACGGCCTGCGCTGGGATGCGCAGGTCCAGCCGGACCCGATCACCGATCCGGACGAGGTCTTCTACGCTCCCTTCATCGGTCAGACCGTCGGCGGCGTGGAGTTTCCCTCGAACGGCGAGATCCCATCGGACTACAGCATGTGGCAGCCGCGCCTCGGCCTCTCCTGGAATCCGGGCAGCGACGGACGGAAGGTCCTGCGCGCGAACGCGGGCCTCTTCTATGGCCGCGTGCCGGGGCTGACGCTCGCGTCGTCGCGCTCCACGAACGGCAGCCGCGGCCAGACCATCTTCCGCAGCAGCGAGGTCAACTTCGATGGCTGTCTTCCGGTCTACCCGAACAAGCTCGAGGCCCGCTGCGTCGGCGCGCCCGATCATCCGGACGTGTTCGTGTTCGACGAGGACTTCGAGAATCCACGCACCCTGTCGGCGTCGATCTCGTGGGAGCAGGAAGTCATTGCGGACTACGCCTTCCTGGTGAAGTACAACTACGCGAAAGGCGAGAGCATCACCCGCTTCCACAACGGCAACGACCCGCTGCTGTGGAACGGCGCGCCGGCCGGCTGCACGTTCGCGTGCGGGCCGTTCAGCAACGGCCTTGGAGCCGGCGGTACGAATGGGATCGGTACGCTCACCGTCGTCAGCTCGACGGCCAAAAGCCTCTACCAGGGTCTCACCTTCGGCGTGACGAAGCGGCCTTCGCGGAATCTCCAGTTTCAGGCCTTCTATACGTATTCGAAAGACAAGTCCGATGACGACAACGAGCGCGACCCGTTCTCGTTCCGCTACGCGAAGATCACCGACCTCGACGCCGAGTACCACTACTCGGATCGCGATCAGCGCCATCGCGTGAACAGCTGGGTCTTGTGGAACGCGCCGATGGGCGTCGACGTGAACCTTCGCTACTCGTATCGCTCCGCGCAGCCGAAGTCGCTCGCGTGCGTCGTCAGCCCCGAGTTCTGCGGTGTGGATGCCTTCGGGAACAGCCGCTTCAGGGCCGACGCCGCAGCGCCGGCGGACCGCATCAACCCCGACGGCTCTGTGACCAGGCGCAACCTCGGACGCAAGGACAACGAGTACTCGTCGCTCGACTTCCGGGTGTCGAGACAGTTCGGCGTCGCCGGCGTGACGCTCGAGCCGGCCATCGACGTGTTCAACGTCTTCAACAGCGCGAACTTCCGCCGCCCGGAGGTGACGAACCTCGTCTTCAACTTCGACGGAACCGTGCAGAGCGGCGCCGGCGACCCGCGCCAGGTCCAGCTCGCGCTGCGCGTATTGTGGTAGTCACGGAGCGCCAAAGGGCCAAACTCCAGCCCCCGGCTTTCAGCCGGGGGACTTGCATGGCGTCCAAACCAGCCCGCCGCACCCCCGGCTGAAGCCGCAATGGCGTTAACTTTAGGCGAGGGCGTCGTCTTGTTGGCGTTCAGCGACTCTCCCCACTCGACGCGGAGAGAGTGGCCTGATCAGCGCCGGAGGCGCGGCAGAGGGTAGCCGGTGGCGAGCGCGGAGCGCCGCCACCGGAAGAAGACGGCG
>CAZLGP010000243.1:0-16823 GCA_964558905.1 uncultured Thermoanaerobaculia bacterium
GTCCGACGGGAATCAGTGCGGATTCACCTCTGCTGCGACGGAGCTGGACCACGCAGTATCCGGCCTCCGCCGCGCCGGCAGGCAGGACTACCTCCCGCACGGGCTCCTCTCCCGCGCCTGGCTGCGCAGTCTCACCGGCGCCCGTACCGGTCCCGAGAGCGCGCAGAGCGACCTGGACGAAGCGTGGGAGATCGCTGAGCGCGGGCCGATGCCGTTGTTCCTGGCCGACATCCATCTGTATCGCGCGCGGCTCTTCTTTCGAGAAACGACGTACCCGTGTCAATGGCAATCCCCGCAGCACGACCTCGCCGAGGCCCGTCGCCTGATTTTCAAACACGGCTACCTGCGTCGGAAGGAAGAGCTCGAAGACGCCGAGGCAGCGTTGAAGCATCTCGCGGACGCGTCCGCACGATGAGTGGGAAAGCGGGAGGGTCCCCATAGTCGTTGAAAGCCGATCAGGTAAGTGGATATGTGCGACAGCCGAGGTAGCCTCGGTTCCATCAGGGCACGACCTCTTCGGCTCGAATACAGTGCCGGAGGCATGGCCAAGGTCCCCACTCCTCTCCTCGCAATGTCCCCATCTTATTTGTTGACGCTCGCCTCGAAGTACTGTTTCCTTGGGTCAACCGTCCGGCTCTGCACCCGCCACATGAGCCCGGCCCTGAACAAGACGGCCCTCGATTGATGCTGCGATGAAGGTCTTTCTCTCATCCACCGCCCACGACCTGAAGGCCTACCGGAAAGTGGCCGACGACACGATCCTGCGGTTGTCGCAGGAGGCCGTGGTGATGGAGCGCTTCGGCCCGCCGCCTGGTGAGCCGGCGGCCGAGTGTGAGCGCAAGGCGCGCGAGTGCGACGTGTTGGTGTGCATCGTTGCGCACCGTTACGGCTTCGTCCCCGACAAAGGGCTGGGAAGCATCACCCGGCGGGAAGTGGAGGCGGCAAAGACGGCCGGCAGGAACGTGCTGGTCTGGATCGTAGCGGACGACCACCCCTGGACCGAGAAGAAGGAGCAAGACCTCCTCACGGCCCCCACCGTTCTCGCGGACCCGGCGCGCGTGGCGGAGGTCCTCGCGGGTGTCCAGGGCCTGCTCGACTTCAAGACGTAGCTACGCGCAAGTTTCGGCTGCGAGGCGTTCACCACTCCAGACGACCTGGGACGCAAGATCGCCGTGGCCCTCGGCAGATATACTCGACAACAGACCAAAGGCCACGCTCCGGCGACAGTCGTGAAACGCGGTGAGCTCCGCATCGTCCATGCGCTCCAGCCCGCGCCGCATTTTCATGGCCGGGAGGCGCTGGTCCGAGATCTCGACGCGTGGGTCTCCGACCTGACCTCGCCAGACCGTGTGTGGTCGCTGGTGGCGGCGGGAGGCACCGGGAAGACGGCGGTGGCCGAACGGATCGTCGCCGGCATGAAGCCCGGCGAAGCCAATGTACTGGTCTGGTCGTTCTACGAACGGCCCGACGTCGACGCCTTCCTGCGCGAGTGCAATCAGCTCTTCCTCGGCGAAGAGGATGGTCCGCCCGGTGGGCGTCTCGAACGGCTCGAGCGCGGGCTGCGCGACGGCCGTCCGCACCTGATCGTCCTCGACGGCTTGGAGCGCGTGCAAGAGAACGCCGGAGGCGGCAGTGTGCGCGGCGAGCTGTCGGACCATAGCCTCAAGCTTCTGCTGCAGGTGCTGGCCGCTGGTCTCGGACGGGCGCGGGCTCTGGTGACCTCGCGATATCCCCTGGTCGATCTCCGGGACTGGACGAACCGCGGATATCGCGACACGTCCCTCGACGACCTCTCGCCGGAAGCGGCCGTGGCTGTCCTGCGCGGCTGGGGCGTGGTCGGGGACGACGGAGCGCTGCGCGCTGCGGCGACGCTAGTGGGCAACCACGCGCTCTCGGTGGCGGTGCTCGGCTCCTATCTACGGTCGTTCTCCAACGGGCGGATCGAGGCGGTCAAGGACTTTGATCTCGACGCGGTGACCGGCGACGACCCGAGGGCGGCAAAGCTCGCGCGGGTGCTCGCCTACTACGCGCAGCGGCTGTCGGTGGAGGAGCGGGAGTTGCTGGCCCGGCTCTCCATCTTTCCCCGTGGGGTTACGATCGATCTGCTCGGCGTGCTGGTCGATGCCGGTGGCGAGGTGGCGGGGCCCCTTCTGAATGCAAAGCCGCGTCTCGTCTCGTTGTTGCGGAGTCTCCTGGCGCGTGGGCTGGTCTTCGAGTACCGCAGCGGCGAAGCCGTCACATGGACCGCACACCCATTCCTGCGCGAGCGCTTCCGCGAGCTACTGGGCTGTCCCGCCGAGCGGGTCTTCGATGTCGTGGCACAGGCCCTCGGTGCTGGACTGGAGCAGCGTCCCGACAGCATGCCGAGCGACACGATGATTCTCGACCGATACGAGGCACTGATCGAGGCCACACGGCTCGCTGGCCGAGAGCAGGAGGCGTTCGAGCTCTTCCGTTACGCATTGGGAAGCTACCTACATCTCAGGACGCTCGGGGAGTACGCGCGGGGTCACCGCATTCTCGCTCCCTTCAGCGTGAACGGTCGCCCCGAGGACCTCGGTGCATCGATGGAGCTGGGGTGGCGATCGATTCTCGCCAATGACCTCGCTCGCTTCGCCAAAAGACTCGGTCGACTGGCGGAGGCGAGAGCGATCCGTCAGATCGACGACGGTTGGGCGAGATCGTTTCCCGAACATACGATGAATCCGGTCAACGATAGGTGGAGACTCATAGAGACATCGAATAGGTTCCAACACTCCAGCTGGGTGGCCTTCGCCCTCGGCCGCCTGGACGAAGCCAAGGTTCTCGCAGGAGAGGCCTTGGAGGAGGCCGAGACGGAGAGGGACGACTTCCAGATGACAAACTCACTTAGCTCTCGTGCCATAGCCAATCATGCCCTGGGCGATATCGCCGCGGCGCGCGCCGACTTCGCTTCCGCGACGGAGCTGGGATTCGAGCAACAATACTTGCCAGGCCCGCACCATGCTCGCCATCTCCTCGATATGGGCGACCTCAACGCAGCTCGCACACTCATCGACAACTGCCTGGAGAAGGCCCGCAGATATGGCTGGGACCAAGAACTGCCACGGTTCGAAGAGTTGCTGGCTGGGCTAGACCTCGCGGAGGGCGTTGACCCCACGCCCCGTCTCGACGCGATCCGGGCCTGGACCTCCCGGACCGGCGAAATGGAGTACATCATCGAGGCCCACCTCCTCGCCGCGAGACACTTGCTCGCCCGCGGCGACACCCAGGCCGCGCTAGGCGAGGCGGAGACTGGCCTGCTCCACGCCGTGGGCTGCGGCTATGGCCTTCTCCGAATCGAGCTGTTGGTCGCGCTGGCTCGCATCCGGCTGGCTTGGCCCGACCCGCCGAAGGCGATCCAGGCGGCACGGGAGGCACTCGACCTTGCCGCCCACCCCGACTGCGGCTACGCCTGGGGTGAAGCCGACGCGGCGCAGGCCTGGGGCGAGGCGTACTTCGGCAACGGCGAGCTCGCTCTCGCGCAACGCGCATTCAGTCGCGCCCTCGAACTGCGTCAGCGAATCGAGCACCCCGGAGCCTCCGAGACGAAGCAGTGGCTTGCCGGGGTGAGTTGATTCCGTAGGATGGTTGGCCCTATTTGCACTCGCCGGGGGTCAGGCCCTCGTTTTTCTTTCAATCCGCAACACCACTGCTCTAGCCGGTGCTCGCGCGGCCTCGCGAGGGGCCGTCGACGCTGTGATCGTTGTTTGCTTGACCGCGCCGATCGCGAGAATTGTCCACACGCATCGCGGTCGACGTGATCGGCGGCGCGGACGGCTGCCCGCGTATGGCTCGATGGTCGACAACCGGACCGACGACGCCACGTACGTGCCCGCGCGCAGTAAGGCGGAAGCCTGTGATATGAGACGCGACCATGCGAACTCCATGGGTCGCGCTTCCCCTCGCCTCCGCCGCCGCGAGCGCGCAGGACGCGAAGTTCACCGCCATCCTCCCACCTCTCCCGCCTTGGGCGGGCGCGACCCGCGCGTTGATCGTGCCGGCGGGCGATCCGTGGATCACGCCGGCCGAGAAGACGGCGTTGAAGACGACGCCGTCGTATGACGAGACCGTGGCGTGGCTGCGGCAGCTCGTCGCGAAGGCACCACAACTGAAGTTGGTCTCGATCGGGCGCAGCGACGAGGGGCGCGACGTCTGGATGGTCATCGTCTCGAAGGAGCGGGCCTTCACACCCGCCGCGCTGAAGAAGAGCGGCAAGCCAATCCTCCTCGCGCAGGGCGGGATTCACGCCGGCGAGATCGACGGGAAGGACGCGGGCCTGATGCTGCTGCGCGACCTCACCGTGCGCGGCACGCGCAAGGAACTGCTCGACCGCGTGAACCTGCTGTTCGTGCCGATCTTCAACGTCGACGGGCACGAGCGCACCTCGCCGTTCAATCGCGTCAATCAGCGCGGGCCGGAGAACATGGGCTGGCGCACGAACGCGCGCAATCTCAATCTCAATCGCGACTACATGAAGGCGGACAGCGCGGAGATGAAGGCCATGATCCGCGCGTTGCACGAGTGGCAGCCCGACGTCTACATCGACCTGCACGTCACTGACGGCGCCGACTATCAGTACGACATCACGTTCGGCTGGAACAACGCGTCTGCCTTCTCGCCAACGATCAACACCTGGCTCGAGACCACGCTCCAACCGGCGGTGACGAAGGGGCTCGCCGACGCCGGACACGTTCCGGGCCCGCTTGTCTTCGCCGAGGATCTGACGAAGGGAATCTCCAACGAGAACTCCGATCCGCGCCTGTCGCACAGCTACGCCGACGCGCGGCACATCGCCGGCATCCTCGTCGAGAACCACTCCCTCAAGCCCTACGACCAGCGCGTCCTCGGCACGTACGTGCTCCTCGTCGAGACGCTGCGAATCGTCGGCACGGAAGGGACGTCGCTGCGTGCTGCAATCGACTCGGACCAGGCCGGCCGGTCGCAGTCGGTGCCCCTGTCCTGGCGCGTGGCGCAGGGCCAGAACGAGACCATCGAGTTTCTGGGGCTGGAGTCGAAGGTCCTGCTCGCGCCCGTGTCGGGCGGCGTGTGCATTGAGTGGAACGGCAAGCCGATCACGGTCACCGTGCCGTACCGAAAAGCGACGGAGGTCGCGACGAGCGTGACCCGTCCCGCCGCCTACTGGATCCCGCCGCAGTGGCATGACACGATCGATAAACTGGCTCTGCACGGCATCCGTTTCGAGCGCATCGCCGCGTCGCGAGAGGTCGACGTCGAGATGTACCGCGTCGAAGACCCGAAGGTCGCCTCCGAGCAGTTCGAGGGTCATGTCCGCGTGACCGCGAAGCCGGTCCCCGAACGGCGCCGCGAGACATTCCCCGCCGGCTCCGTCCGCGTGTCCACCGATCAGCCCTTGGGCACGCTCGTCGTTCTGCTGCTCGAGCCGTCATCGCCCGACTCGCTGTTCCAGTGGGGCTTCTTCGACTCGATCCTGAGTCCGACCGAGTACATCGAGAGCTACATCATGGATCCGATGGCCGAGCGGATGCTGGCCGAGGATCCGAAGCTTGCGCAGGAGTTCCGGGAGAAGCTCGTGACGGACGCCGAGTTCCGCGCCAACTCACGAGCGCGCCTTCAATGGTTCTATCGGAAGACGCCGTTTTACGACGCGCGGGCGCGGCTGTATCCGGTGGGTCGCGAGGCTCCGGCCGTGCCGAAGTGAAGACGTGCTTCGAGAGCCGCGGCGATGCCGTGACGCGTTGTGGTCGTGAAGGATCCCAAACGAGACGCACAGCTCTTACAAAAGTCTCAAGTAGCTGCTATCTTCCATCGCCCTGACGCTCTCCGGGCAGGACGCTGTGTAATAGTTCATTGCTGCGACAACCCGAACTGCGTGCTGATCCGACAGTTCCTTCACATAGTGCGCATGCTGTCGCGCGTCAAAAAAGACGAGTTGTCCAGTGACTGGGTAAATAATGGATGCGTTCGCATCGACACCGGCGACACCCAACGCATCCCTCCTGTTGGCCACGACCAATTCTCCCCCTGAACCGGGCGCATGTGTGGTGCAAAACAGAAGACCCTCAAGTGGGTTTGAGTCTACATGGCACTCAAACCCCATTTCTTTTCCTATCGTGACATTTAATGCTACGCCGTATCGAAGGTCCTTCGCGCAAGCGATCTCCTCAGGGGTATACCTAGATGCAAGCTCCAGGAATGTCGAATTGTAGGCCTTGAACAACCAGGGCAGCTTATCCACAACTACTTCCCCTGGAACCCGGCCGCGACGCAGTGGCGTTCCTTCTGCACTTTTTCGCGGCCCCAGACTTGAGCTTGGGATATCCACGAACATGGCATGCTTGTTCGCGACCTCGACCACTTGCTCTTGCCAACGTTCTGGAAGAAGCCCTGATACTTCGTAGCCTAACCAACTAAATCGCATAAGCAAGCTTTTACTCTGAGCTTTTAACCGCAGTGGGGCCGACCGAGGTCACAGTCGGCTCCCACTCAAACGTAGCGGGTGACGTTGAATCTAGAAATCGAGACTGGAAGCCGCCGGTTCGGTGATTGGTCCTGAAGCGTTCTTACAGTCCGCTCCAGAGCACAACGCGCCCGCTGCCCTGAGCGCTTCCCATAAGGCCGGCCCTTCTGTCAATCTGGCTCGATGCATTTCGACGCCATTGACTAGGTAGTCTCGATCCGCGATGGTATCCGCGAGGCAGGGAAAGTGTCGGTCGTCTGAGAACGTCGTTCCACCTCGGGCGCAGTCGTTGCCGTAGTCGCCATTGCTATAGCGGTTTCTCCACTTTGCAACAGAGTCCCCTAAGTAACAGGACAGAAGAGGCCCGGTGTGCGGCGAGCCGATAAAAATCCACATGAGCTTGCCTGTGTCCGGTCCGCTCTCCGCCCACTCGTACGCAAATGTCAGGTCGCGAACCTTTGGAGTTCGCTGGGTGATCCGCTCGTTCCCTACGCTGAGATACTTACCGATCAGTTGTGTGTCACCGACGACGACTGTTTTGCCAGAATTTCTATAGATGTCTGCAATCTGCTCGGGTGACATGTCTAATAACTCGCTTGGAGTGGTACCGATCTGCGTGAACATGTTTCGTCTCCTTCCGATACGGTTTGACTGCCAGTCCAGAAGCATGCCGCGCTGCACGGGCGCGGCGGAGTTGCGATTGGCGTTAGCGGGTAGCGATCACCTCCTAGATCGCGAGTTCGAGCGCAACGATAGCGGCGAAGGCTGCCATCAACACTAAAGCCATTTACACTCCCGCGCCATGATTTCGTTCGCTGCGTCAAGTCAGACCCGTATCGCCTGCACGTATCGCCGCCTGACTAGGAAACAGGACGAGTGACGGCACACGCCTTTCGTCGCCGCCGTGCGTTGTCGAAAATGGACCCTCTAGCTCTAGGAGTGACGCAAACGGGAGATTCCCTACCCTACAGTTCCTGAACCGGGTAGGCCGAATAACACATCCGGTAGGACCAAACCGACCCCGGTGAACACTTGAGTGAACACTTTCCGCCGAAGGAAGGCAGAAAAGAAGCCGCTCGGTTTGTGCAACCTGAGCGGCTTCAACGAGTTAGCTGGTAGGCGCTAGCGGACTCGAACCGCTGACCCCCACCGTGTGAAGGTGATGCTCTACCGACTGAGCTAAGCGCCTGGGATCGGAACCGTGTCAACGAACCGGCCTCGGAGGCTATTCCGAGGCAAGTGGTCAAGATAGCGGAGGCAGACTTCGCCGTCAACCGAGGGCTCCCGCGCGTATCCGTATTGACTTGTGCGCCTTGTCCCTCATAAGGTCGCACCGGTCCGAGAAAGAGCCTCGCCCAATTCGATCGATCAACAGCCCGTCCGGCGGCGGCTGCTCTGCCAGCTGAACCCAAGGAGCTCATTCGATGTCCTTTCGCAAACGGCGCCGGGAAGCCGCTGCGCACGTCATTCGTGTGTCGTTCGTCGTGTGGGCGTGTCTGTTTCCCGCGGTTGCCTCGTTCGCCGTGCGGCTCGAACGCCCGGCGATCGCACCGAGCGCGCTGTACCAGATCCGCACGCTGGAGGAGATCAAGGCGAAGAGGACGCCGTCGCAGGAGAAGATCGACTCACGCCTCTTTCTGGCGTCACTGCATCGCCGAAATGCTCCCGGTCTCGCTCCCTTGACCGACTTCCGCTTTCTCGAGCCGGACGCGGCTGGCAGGGTGGACGTGGACATCATCCTCTCCAGCCGCGGCGGCATGAAGCCGGTCTTGAGCAGGCTGGAAGCGCTCGGCGAGGTCGTTCGCGGATCGAGCGCCGCCTTCCGCCGGGTCGCCGCGAGGATCCGGCTGGAGAATCTCGAAGAGCTGGCGGCGATGCCGGAAGTGCACCGCGTGAGGCATCACGTTCCGCACCTGAGACGGAAGATCAACACGTCCGAGGGCGACGTGACGCACGGTGCCGTGCACGCGCGAAGCTTCTACGGCGTCGATGGTAGCGGAGTGAAGATCGGCGTCATCTCGGACGGCGTCGACTCGTTGGCTGCGCTGCAGGCGAGCGGCGATCTGCCGCCTTCGGTGCAGATTCTTCCCGGTCAGGCCGGCACGGGTGACGAGGGAACGGCGATGCTGGAGATCGTGCACGACCTTGCGCCGGGGGCGGAGCTCGCGTTCGCGACCGCGATCATCGACGAGGCGCAGTTCGCGCAGAACATCCTCGATCTCGCGGCCGCCGGCTGCGACGTCATCGTCGACGACATCCTCTATCTGGACGAGTCGCCCTTCCAGGACGGCCCGGTCGCACAGGCGGTCGACACCGTCACCGCCGCGGGCGTTCTCTACTTCTCCTCCGCCGGAAACGAGGGGAACAAGGTCGATCAGACTTCGGGGACGTGGGAGGGTGACTTTTCGCCGAATGGCACCCCGGCGGTTCTCGCCGGAGCGGGGCCGGTCCATGACTTCGGCGATGGGGGACAGTCCATCCGTATCGAGTTTGCGCTCGCCGCGCCGGTGGTCCTGATCTGGGCCGAGCACTACGACCTCTCGACCGGCGACGCCTCGACGGACTTCGACCTGTACGCGTTGAACGACAGCCTCACGACGATCTTCGATGCCTCGACCGATCTGCAGGACGGTGTGGGCGGCGACGACTTTCCGTTCGAGATCCTCGGGCCGACGTTCACCAACGAGCGGCTGGTCGTCGCGCGCTATGCCGCGGGCTCGACGTCGAGCGTTCCCATGTTCAATCTCGCCGTTTTCGGCGGGGAGCTCGATGACGCTCTGGCGACGAGCGGCGCCACGCGTGGTCACAGCGCGGCCGTCGACGCGTTCAGCGTGGCCGCGACTCCGGCGGCGGCGCCGTACGGCGCGACTCCGCCGGGGCCCTACCCCAGCGTCTTCGGTCCTGGGAGCGAGAGCGAGAGCTTCAGCTCGGATGGTCCGCGCCGCATCATTCTGAGCCCGACCGGCGCCGAGCTCACGCCCGACAACCGCACGAGCACCGGTGGTGTCGTCCGGGCCGAGCCGGACATCACTGCCGCGGACGGCGTGTCCTGTGCCGCGCCGGGGTTCGATCCGTTCTATGGAACGTCCGCGGCGGCTCCGCACGCCGCGGCGATTGCCGCTCTGCTGAAATCGGCCGTGCCGTCGCTGACCCCCGCGCAGATTCGCGCCGCCCTCGTTTCGTCCGCGATCGACATCGAGGCGCCCGGCCACGATGGCGTGACCGGCGCGGGTATCGTCATGGCCGATGCGGCGCTGCAGGCGGCAGGAGCGGCGCCGGCCCCGGCCCTCCATGCCGGTGCGGCCATTTCCTCACCGCTCATGGGCGACGGTGACGGGTTCGTCGAGAGCAACGAAGTCTTCTCCGTCACCGTCCCCCTTTCGAATGACGGCGGTGCGGCCGCCGTCACGATCAGCGCCGAGCTCACGTCGCCGACGCCGGGCGTGACGATCAACGCTCCTACAACGACCTATCCGGATCTCGCTCCCGGTGCGTCCGCCGGCGGCGAAACGCCGTTCGTCGTCACCGTCGGTCCTTCCGTGCCGTGCGGCTCGACGATCGACTTCCTGCTCACGGTCACGTACCTCGCCGCGAACAGCCCGCGGTCGTTTCCCTTCACGATGCGCGTCGGTGAGCCTGGGCCTCCGATGACCTTCAGCTTCGCCGGCCTGGTGCCGATTCCCGATGCCGCGGACCTCTCCGGCGCCAACCCTGGTGCGCCCGCGATCGCCAGCCTCGACGTGGCCGGTCTGCCCGGTACCGTCTATGACATCGACTTCCGCATCGACGGCGCGTCCTGCAACAACCTCGCGGGCTCGACCACCGTCGGCCTGGACCACTCGTTCGTCAGCGACCTTCGTCTCACGCTGCGCGCACCGGGCGGGCAAACCGTGCTCGTCGCCGATGAGCCGGACGGCAGCGGAAACAACTTCTGCCAGACCCTGCTCGACGACGAGGGAGGTGGTCCCGACCTGCAGACGCGGCCCAGCGAGACCGCTCCCTTCACCGGCACGTTCACCCCCGCCTCGCCGCTTTCCGCGTTTCAGGGCGTGGGCGGAAACGGCACCTGGCAACTGGAGGCCCAGGATTTCTTCGAAGCCGATACAGGCAACATCCGGGCGTTCTCGTTGATCATCACCCCGGCAATCTGCAACGCCCCCGCACTGACGGCCACGGTGACGGGGACGAAGACCGTGAGCGGTACTTTCTCCGCGGGGGGGACGGTCACCTACATCGTGACGCTGACGAACCTCGGTGGGCTCCCGCAGGCGGACAATCCTGGCGATGAGTTCGTGGACGTGCTGCCGGAGTCGCTCACTCTCGCCGGTGCAACCGCGACGTCGGGAGATGTGGTGGTGAACCTCGCGACGAACACCGTGACGTGGAATGGAGCGCTGGCCGCGCTCGACGGTTCCGCGACGATGACCATCACCGCGACCGTCGACAGCGTGGCGCCCGCAACGGTGGTCACCAGCCAGGGCTCCATCCGGTTCGATGCCGACGCCAACGGCGTCAACGAGACCATCACCCTGACCGATGATCCGTCCATCGCAGGTCTCGAGGATCCGACCACGTTCGTGGTGATCGGTGCCAGCGTGACGGGAACGAAGAGCGTGAGCGGGTCTTTCAGGCCCGGCGGCACCGTGACCTACACCATCATTCTGGTGAACTCGGGGAACGTGACGGCGGGCGACAATCCCGGCGACGAGTTGACGGACGTGCTTCCCGCCGCGCTGACACTGGTCGGCGCCGGTGCGACGGCCGGAACGGCCGTCGCCGATCCCGTCACCAACACGGTGGCCTGGAACGGAAGCGTCCCTGCCGGCGGCATCGTGACGATCACGATCGCCGCGACGATCGACGGCGATGCGCTGCCGGGGACGACGATCAGCAATCAGGCCACGTACATCGTCGATTCCGACGCGAACGGTACGAATGACGCTGCGGGCACCAGTGATGATCCGAACACCGCTGTGCCGGGCGATGCCACCGCATTCGCGCTCTTCGCCGCAATTCCGACGGTCACCACGATCGGCCTGATGCTGCTCAGCGTGGGTCTCGCGCTCGTCGCGGTGCAGGCACTGAAGGGGTGATCGGGACGTCGCCGGCGCGGTGGTCGTACGTACCAGTCGTCATCCGCTTTCCGAGGCTCCGAGGCTCAAAGTCTCAAAGTGTGCATCGCCTTTTCCACTTTCTCCGATGCTTTCTTCCCGTACTTGGATGCCATCGCATGACCTCCTGCACAGAAGGTTGTGCAAGGGGCGTGCGCTGGCTCAGCGAATCCAGACGGACGATGGCGCGAGCACGGTCGCCCCGCGACGCTTCACACGCACGGAGAGGTTCTTCGTTCCCGGGGGCAGATCGCCGGCCGCGCGGATCGTCAGCTCGTAATGGCCGCTGAGCGTGCGCTGCAGGCGGTCGATGACGCCCTGCGGGAAGATGTGGGTCTTCGCGTAGAAACCGCCAGTCTGCTCCGCCGCGGCGATGAGACCGACTTCGAGATCGTGGTAGTCGGCGTCGGTGGTGTCGAGCGCGAAGAGACTCGTGCGCGCCGCGTCCAGCGCGGAGCGCGCGGCCGCCCAGTCACGCTTCATCGACACGCCCCCGCCGGGGCTTAGCTCGCCGAGGCCCCAGCCGAGGAGGAGGATCGACTTCGGACCGGGGATGGAGCGCAGCGCATTGGCGATGAGCAGGAGCCCCTTTTCGGACTGCGCCGCGCGGCGCATCGCATCGCGGTCGAGCCTCGCCGCGAGCGACGGCGACGGCACGATCGGCGGCGGAGGCGGACGATCGAGGAAGATCGTCTGGCGGAGGGCATCGCGAATCGCGTCGCGATCGCTGGAGAAGTCGAGCCGGAACTTCAGATGCGAGTCGAACGAGAACACGGCCACCCGATCCTCGGGCGAGAGCGTATCCAGCAACTCGTCGGCGTATTGGAGGAACTTCATCTGCCCCGTCGTCCGCCACGCATCGCGACCGAAGTCGGTCTGGACGAAGAGGACGAACAGGCGGCCGGGTTGGCGAGTCGTCGAGTCTTCGAGAGAGCTATCGAGCTGACCCTCGGCGACTCGACGACTCGGCGACTCGACGACTCCGTCGCCGACGTCCGGAACCCACTCCGCCGACTCCACGACCGCTCGCTTCCCCGCGATCGTCACGGCGAAGTCCTCCGCCGTGAGATCCGTGATCGGCTCGCCGTGGAGGCGCGTCACCCGCGCGTCGACCACGACGCGCGAGACGGTGATCGTCTCCGACAGCTGCGCGGAGAGTACGGCGCAGAGGGCGATCGCGAGCATGTCGACAGAATACAATCCACGATCATGCGTTTGACGGCACTTCTGCTCCTCAGCCTCGCAACGTTTCCGCTTTGTGCAGCGCCCTTTGACGAGCTCTTCCTCGACCGCACCATGCGCGTCGACTACTTCCACACCTCGACGCCGAAAGGCGACGAGATCGTCGCGCTCGCCGGCGTGGTCAACGACGGGCCGTGGCCGGGCAGTCGGGCGAACCTCGTCGACACCTCCAACCTCGGCAAGTACTACTTCGAAGTCATCGACCGCGACACCAATCAGGTGATTTTCTCCCGCGGCTTCGCCTCGGTGTTCGGCGAGTACGTGACGACCGGCGAGGCGAAAGAGCGGGCGGCCACGTTC
Organism: uncultured Thermoanaerobaculia bacterium; assembly: GCA_964558905.1. GTDB lineage: Bacteria > Acidobacteriota > Thermoanaerobaculia > Gp7-AA8 > Gp7-AA8 > QHVT01. Next base: position 13,114 of record CAZLGP010000243.1, read on the forward strand.
CACGAGTCGCTGCGCTTTCCCTGGCCGAAGGAGCCGGTGCAGGTCGTGCTGAAGAAGCGCGACGCGATGAATGCGTTCCAGCAGGTCTGGTCGACGGTGGTCGACCCGGACTCGCGTTTCGTGAATCCCGCGCCCATCCGTCCGGCCGGAAAGGTGTGGGCGTACCTCGACAACGGACATCCGTCGAAGAAGGTCGACCTGCTCGTCATCGGCGAGGGCTACACCGAGGCGGAGATGCCGAAGCTGCGCAAGGACGTGGAGCGCATGGTCGGAAAGCTCTTCGCGACCGAGCCCTTCAAGTCGCGGAAGTCGGACTTCAACGTGCGCGTCCTCGAGCTCCCCGCGACCAAGAGCGGCGTGCATCGCCCGCGCACGCGCGACGATCGCCGCAGCGCCACCGGCGTCGAGTTCAACATCTTCGACTCCGAGCGCTACGTGCTCACACTCGACAACAAGGCGCTGCGCGACGTCGCGTCGTCCGCGCCGTACGACTTCATCGAGATCCTCGTGAACGAAAAGCAGTACGGCGGCGGCGGCATCTTCAACGACCAGGCGACGTCGTCCGTGGACTCCGGCTTCTCGGAGTACGTCTTCGTCCACGAGTTCGGCCATCACTTCGCCGGCCTCGGCGACGAGTACTACACCTCGGACGTCGCGTACGAGACCGGGGGCGCCGAGCATCCCGAGCCGTGGGAGCCGAACATCACCGCGAACGGCGCGCATCCGAAGTGGATGAGTCTCGTCACGCCGGGCACGCCGCTGCCGACGCCGTGGGACAAGGAGGCGTTCGAGAAGCACCAGCGCGACTACCAGGCCGAGCGCCGCAAGCTGCGCGAGCGGAACGTGCCGGAGTCGGAGATGGACGCGCTCTTCCGCCGCACGCAGGAGTACGAGACGAAGTTCCTGGCGTCGCAGACGCACGCGGGGAAGGTGGGCGCGTTCGAGGGAGCGGGCTACGAGGCCAAGGGACTCTACCGCCCCGAGGTGGACTGCATCATGTTCACCCGCAACGAGGTCGGGTTCTGCGACGTCTGCACCCGCGCGATTCACAACATGATCGACATGCAGAGCAAGTGACGAAGTGCCTTTGACATTCGTGGTCGGAACGGCGTCCGACGTGTTCGGAGAGGATCTCGCGCGTCTGATCGATGCGGCGCTGCCGACGCGCGCCGGCGAGGACGCTTACCACTCCGAGCCGGTCGACGCGAAAGGATGGCGCGCGTTGCAGAGGCGCGTGCTGGAGACGCTCGACGTCGCGCCGCAGCTCACGGGGATCGACGCCTATCAGGCGGTGTACGTGCCGGGCGCGACGGCGATCGAGCAGAAGCCGATCGGGACTCTCGCGGACCCGCTGCAGGTCGGAGGTCTCGATGCGCTCCTCGAAGAGCTTCGCCGCTTCGCCGCGGCTGCATCGCTGCCGACGGACGACGTGGAGCTGATGCAGCTCGCCGTGCATTACCTCGAGAGCGAGGACGTGGACGCCGATCTCGACGTGCAGACGTACGTGCAGTTGATGCTGTCGGCGAAGCAGGCCAGCGCGAGAGGGCAGGCGCTGTGGGTGGTGGTGTGAGTGCGGTGGGCCTCAATGGGACGAATGGGACGAATGGGACGGATGGGACGTATGGGACGTATGAGACGAATGGGTAGCACCGCGGAGGTTCTGCCCATGGGTCCCATGCGTCCCATCCGTCCCATTCGTCCCATTCGTCCCATAGGTCCCATCCGCCCCGTTCATCTCAGCGCGGGCTGGGCTTCCGATGACGCTGGACCGACGCTCTGCAACTCACCTTCCACGCGGATCGAGACGTTACTCGCGGGGAAGGCTGCGCTGCTGCCGTTCTTTCGCACCCACACGACGACGGTGTACAGCCCCGGTCCATCCTGAAACGGGACGGTGAACGAGAACCTGCCGTCGGGTAGCAGCGAGAAATCGCCGCGCATCGCGACCGCGAGCGGTCCGGACGTCCTGTGGGACACGCGCGGCGTGTACTCGCGGCGTCTGGACGGGAGGCTGTACGACGAGATCGCGCTGGCCACGTGCGCGGCCATCGGCTGTGGGAGCGGCTCGTGATGCACGGTGATGCCTTCGATTTTGACGCCGGGGAGCGCTTTGCCGCGCGTCGTCACGACCTGGCCGAGGTGAGCAGCGCGCGGCAGCGGGCGGATCCAGTCGATGTGGCGCCGGATGAACTCCTGCACGAGACGGAACTCGCCCTTCTCCCAGGCCAGTCCGATGCCGACGTGCGTCGCGTGCGGATCGAGCATCGTCCGCTTGTGGCCGTCGTCGGGCGGCATCTCCGCCATCATCGCGTCCTGGGAGCGGCTGGCCATCTCGTATAGCGCGCGGGCGCTGAAGGCAAACGTCGCCGACCACGCGGCGGCGTTCTCGCTGACGGCATCGTTGAATCCCGCCAGTGAAAAGCGCGCATACGGCGCAACCCCATCGATCGTGTAGTGGCCGGTCGTGCCATTGCGGATCTGCGTGCGGCAGTACTCGTCGCCGAACGCCGACGCGGCGACGTCGAGCTCCACCGGCGGAACCCCGTACAGCGCGCGGTCGCGGTTGATGAGCTTCAGCACGTGCTCGCGCAGCGTGGTGCGCGTCACGTCGATGTCGCTGTGCGCGATGGGTGTCGCAAACAGGACCACGGAGATGGCGATGAGAGCTTGTTTCATCGAGAAGGTTGCCAGTTGCCGGTAGCCGGTAGCCAGTAGCCAGTAGCCGGTAGCCGGTAGCCAGTGCAGTTTCGTCCAGGCGCGACAGCCCTGGCAACTGGCAACTGGCCACCGCCTCACCTCACCGGCAACTCGATGACAACGCGGAGTCCCGGGTTCACATTCTCGGCGCGGATACGACCGCCGTGCTCCTCGATCGCTTTGCGGGCGATGGCGAGCCCGAGTCCGGTGCCGGTGGACTTCGTCGAGAAGTAGGGGTCGAAGATCTTCGGGAGCTGATCGGGGGCGACGCCGGGGCCCGTGTCCTCGACGGCGATGACGACCTTGGAGTCGACCGCGTGACTGCCGAGGCGCACTCGGCCGCCGGGTGCGGCCTGGAACGCGTTCTCGATCAGGTTCGCCACCGCGCCGCGGAGCATGCGCTCGTCGCCGTGGAACATCTGCGGCGTGGATGGCTCGATCCGCGCGTCGAAGTCGATGCCCCGCTCCCGGCTCGCCGCGTAGCCGGCGGCGAGGTCGCGCAGCAGCTTGTGGAGGTCGAGCGGCTTGCGGTGCAGCTGGCGCAGCGATGCGTAGTCGCTGAACTCCTTCGACGTCTCGCGCAGCGTCACCACCTGGCGGAGGATGTTCGCGACCGCTCCGCGAACGACCGCGGGGAGACTCGGATCGTCGCGCTCGGCGACGGCGCGAAGGTGCTCGGCCGTGAGCTGGATCGGCGTGAGCGGATTCTTGATCTCGTGGGCGACCTGGCGCGCCATCTCTCCCCACGCCTCCAGCCGGTTCGATCGCAGGATCTCGGTCACATCCTCGGCGATCAGCATTTCTTCCTCCGTGTCCGGAAGAGGCACGATCGACACGCGCAACGTCCGCTCGTTTCCGTCGATCGAGACGTCGACTTCCTTCGATTCGAGCCGCCCGCGGTGATGGTCGGCGAGCATGTCCCGCACGCCGGTGAAGCGAGGCCGGAATGTGTCTGTCGTCCTGAGCCGCGGAGACGGCGAAGGACCCCCTGAGTCGAGCGCGTCGGGTGCGTT
>CAZLGP010000244.1:0-7052 GCA_964558905.1 uncultured Thermoanaerobaculia bacterium
CGCTGGCTCTTCATCGGCACCGAAGGTCAGCTCGTCGTCGTGGATATCGACGAGCCTCTCGAACCGAAGGTCCTCTCCGTCGTCGAGGGCATCGAAAAGCCCACGAGCATCGCCGTGCAGTTCCGCTACGCCTTCGTGACCGACGCGAATGGCCTGCACACCATCGACATCACCGATCCCGCGAAGCCCCGTCTCGCCGCGACCGTCCCGATCAAGGACGCGCGCAACGTCTACGTCGCGCGCACCTACGCCTACGTCGCCGGCGGGAAGGAAGGACTGATCATCGTCGACGTCGAGAACCCCCAGAAGCCGTTCATCGATCAGGTCTTCCACGACGACCTGCACGACGTGTACGACGTGAAAGTCGCGTCGACGAACGCCAGCGCGTACGCCTACGTCGCCGACGGCGAGCACGGACTGAAAGTCCTCCAGCTCACGTCCCCCGACTGGACCCCTGGCTACGCCGGCTTCAGTCCACGCCCGGCGCCGCGCCTCATTGCCAAACGCCACACCCACGGCAAGGCGGTGGCCATCTCCAAAGGCCTCGACCGCGACCGCGCCGTCGACGAGAGCGGCTACCAGGTCTCGATCTTCAACCGCATCGGCTCGAGGCCGATGACGCTCGACGAAATGAGGCGCCTCTACATGCGAAACGGAAAGCTCTACACCGTCACCGAGGTGAAGAAATGAAGCGCCTCGCAGCAGTCTCGTTCCTCGTCGCTGCAACTCTCGTCGCCCAACAGCCGACGACGACAACGACGACCACTCAGGACTCAGGACTCAGGACTCAGGACTCAGGACTCAGCACCCAGCACCCAGCACCCAGCACTCAGGACTCAGCACCCGGCATGTTCCTCGGCTCAACCTCCTGCGCGAGCTCCGGCTGCCACGGCTCCACGCAACCCCTCGACGCCACGAGAGTCCTCCAGAACGAGTACTACACCTGGCTCAACTCCGACCGCCACGCCCAGGCCTACAACGTTCTTTTCGACGCCCGCTCCGCACGCATCGCGAAGAACATGCGTTTGAAGAAGCGCGCGTACGAAGAAAAGATCTGCCTCGACTGCCACACCAGCAACATCCCCGCGCAGCAGATCGCCGGCAGTGTCGATCTGGAAGACGGAGTCCAGTGCGAGGTCTGCCACGGCCCGGCGTCGGGCTGGCGCGCCGAGCACACCGAGGAAGGGTGGACGCACGAGCAGAGCGTCGCCCGCGGCATGATCGATCTCCGCGACCTCGCCGTTCGCGGTCACACCTGCCACCGCTGTCACCTCGGCAACGCCGAAAAGGAAGTCGATCACGAGCTCATCGCCTCCGGCCATCCCGTCCTCGCCTTCGAGCTCGACAACTACACCGCCTCCATGCCCCCGCACTGGATATTGAGATATGAGGGCGGCCGCGAGACCCACGGCGTCCGCGCCTGGGCGGTGGGGCAGGCCATGAAGTTCCGCGACTCGCTCCGCAACCTCGCCCGCCACGCGCGCGGCGACAAGTGGCCCGAGTTCTCCGACATGAGCTGCTACAACTGCCACCACGACCTCAAGGGGAGCGAGTGGCGGCAGGTACGAGGCTGGCCCGATCGCGCCGGCCTCCCGACCTGGTCGCCGCAGCACTGGGCCATGCTCCGCCTCCTGATCGGCCGCGTCTCCCCGCGGTCGCGCGACGAGCTCGATCCTCTCGTGAGTCAGATCGCGCGCGGCGTCGCGCGGATGAACGACCCTGCCGGCGTCGCCAGCAATGCCGACCGCGCCCAGGCGCTCGTCCGGGAACTGGTTCCGAGGATCGACGCCGTCCGCTGGAGCGACGCCGAGGTGCGATCGCTGATGCGAGCGATCACCGACGACCGCGAGTTCCTCCTCGCCTCCGACGTCCACGCCGCAGAGCAGCACGCGCTCGCCCTGCAGAGCCTCAACAGCGCCCTCACACGCCGCAACCCCCGTCTCCTCCGCGGCCCGCTCACGAAGTCGATCGACGCATTGTTCGACGAGATCGCGAACCGCGACGACTACGAGCCGTCGCGCTTCGTGGAGAGACTGAATGCGGTGAAGGCCGCGCTGTAGGGAGGGGCGTCACGCGCTGGCCGCGTCTGCGGTAAGATTCCCATGGGTCCCCATTCAACGCCGAAAGGAGCGCCCCTTGCCTCCCATCATCTCGGAGATCCGTCTGTTCCCCTTCGCGGACGTTCCCAAGGAATGGCTGCCCTGCGATGGCCGTCTGCTGCCCATCGAGTCACACATGGCTCTCTACTCGCTTCTGGAGACGACGTACGGCGGCGACGGCAAGACGAACTTCGCGCTGCCTGACCTGCGTGGCCGAATCCCGCTGGGGACCGACCGCGAGCATCCCGCCGGTCGCGCCTTCGCGTTCGAGGCGGGCGACGCTGGCGAGACGGCCGCACAGCCTGCACTCATGCTCAACTTCTGCATCGCCATCGAAGGCACCTATCCGTACGCGGATTAGTGTCGGCACGACACGAGGAGAAACGCATGGCAATCGGTGAGATCCGCCTCTTCGCCGGCACTTGGGCACCGGCGGGGTGGGCCTTCTGCGAAGGCCAGACGCTGAACACCGCCGATCATCCCCAGCTCGCGAGCCGCATCGGCAGCACCTGGGGAGGCGACGGTGAGAAGACCTTCGTCCTGCCCGACCTGCGCGGCCGCGCGCCGATGCACCAGGATGGCGACATCGCCCTCGGCAGCTCCCGCACGATTCCGATCGCCCCGGAGCAAGATTGGATGCGCGTACCGTCGACGATCCGCATCAACTTCATCATCCAGATGCGCGATCTCGACTGGGTGGACGATGAGCCCCTCATCGGCGAGATCCGCATGTTCGCCGGCAACCGCCGGCACCGCGGATGGCTCCCTTGCGATGGGAGCGTCATGCGTGTCTTCGACAAACAGATCCTATTCTCCGTCGTCCAGTACACGTTCACCGCAGAAGGCAGTCACTATCAGATCTTCGTGCTCCCCGACCTCCGGGGACGCATGCCTGTCCATCCGGCAAACACCAAGGAGCTCGGAGATATCGCCGACGCGCGCGGCATCGACGAGGCCGCGCAGAAGAAGACGCACGTCCCGCTCCGATTCTTCATCGCCGTCGAGGGAGTCTTCCCGACGCGCAAGTGAGGCTCGAGTCCGCTGAGAACGGTTCCGACCCCGCAACGTTGGGAGCTCTGCGCAGGCGTTCAGCGCGGATTCGAGATCTTCATGAACCGGCCTACGGCGCGTTTGCAGATGCTCGCCGCCGAAACTGTCCGGCGAGCCAAGTGCTGCGTGAGACACAGAGGAGAATCGAGCGGGCGATCGACCTGATTCGAGAGCTTACGCCGCTCCGGCCTCCTTGAGGAATGCGTTGTGCCGTCAGAGCGACGCGACACATGACGCCCCGAGTCGCACTCGTCACCTCGGCAAGAAGAGGGCGAGGCGACGCGCCTCGCCCTCTTCGATGGAAAACTCCTGGGTTACTGTCGCTCGCGCAGCCAGGGCCGCTCGCGCTCGACCGTTTCCATGAGCGGATTGTTTTCACCGGCCATGTAGACGTGCGTCAGGATCGCCTGCTCTTCGCCTTCGTGATTGGTGCCGAATCTGAGGAGGTAGTAGCGTCCAGTGCCGTCCTCGCTGCGGAGGATCTCTTCGCCAAACGTCTCCACCGAACCGCTGAGATCGAGATAGCCGAAAGCCGGCGGAATCATCGCCTGCGTTGCCGGAGCTCCCGGAGCCATCGCGCCGGAGTGCGAGTAGATCGATGCGAGCATCGAATAGTCATGCGAATTCGGCCGCGTGCTCGTCATGTCGGTGTTGCTCTTGTTCTGGTAGTAGTCCATGCAGGTGTTCTGGGATGAGCCGTTCTCGCTGGTGTGGCCGAGACCCCACGCATGCCCGACTTCCTGACACATCACGTGACGCTTCTGGGATTCGTACATGAAGTACGAGGTGTTCATCTTTGCAGAGGCTCCGGTGATGTGACTGCCGCTCAGCGAGATCTGTGCGACGCCCAGCCAGCCGGTCGAGCCGTAGGCTCTCGCGCAAACTTCAACGCGTCCGGCTCTGATGGCGCAGCTGGTTCCATACCCGCCGCCTTTGCTGAGATTGAGAGCCGGCGCCGCGCCCCATTCGGATACGGCATAGTTAAGGTAGGTGTCCCAGGTGCCGGAGACGTTGTCACCGAGCACGATACTCACCGAAGATCCGGGCTTGTTCCAGTGATAGTTCCCCCACTTATGACTGGCAAATGCGCTGGGAACGGCGAGGGCAGTGATGATCACCGCGACAAATAACAAACGATACTGCGAGGACTTGATCATGAACACTCCTTATTTCTCTTGCCCAATTCCTTTGGGCAGTACGACAACACCGACAACCGGAACTGCGTACTACTTTCTGATTGGGGTCGGGATTGCCTTAAGGCAATCCGCCTGCCGGTACCGACTTTTGAGGTTGAACGAGTAGATGGAATGACTTACGACAGACATGGGCGAGGCTGCGTGGAGCACTAGGTGACCCTTCGGTGCACTCCTGACCCACCGGGTGGGCTACATTTTGTTCCATTCACGGGCAGACACCCAAACGCAACGAGCTCTGTCCGCTGCATCTCGTTGTCGACGCCTTCGGGGATTCCCGGAGGACAGGTCTTTCCGGTTTGGCGTCCGGCCAGGCAAGCGATGAGGAGAAACAAGACCGACTGGCACGCGGTTCGTCGAGATCGTGACGGCGCAGACTCCTAGACCCGCGCCTTCGCCGCGCGGAACCCGGGCTCGTCCAGCGTGCCCTGCTCGCCGAGCTGTTGCGCGCGACGTCGTGCGGCCGCGGCACGCTCCTCGGTCAGAGGATGCGTCGAGAAGAACTGCTCGACGCGGCCGGGCTGCCCGCTGCGGTGCCGGAGAAGCTCCTCGAACATCGTCGACATCCCGATGGGGTTGTAGCCCGCGGCGGCCATGGCCTGGATTCCCAGCTCGTCCGCCTCTTCCTCGGCCTGGCGGCTGAAGCGCGCCAATGCGCCGCCGGCGACGATCTGCGCGGAGATCTGCGCCAGCGCCCCCGGATCCTGACCGAGGACCATTCCGGCGAGGACGCTGAGTCCGTACTGGCGGGTGATCTGCTCGGTCGAATGCCGCGCCGTCACGTGGCTGATCTCGTGAGCGATCACGCCCGCGAGCTCCGCGGCGTTGTCCGCGTTCGCGATGAGGCCGGTGTGCACGTAGATGTGCCCGCCGGGGATGGCAAAGGCGTTGATTGCCGGATCCTCGACGACATGGAACTGCCAAGGAAGCTGATTGAACGGCGCCGGGGCGCGCGCAACGATGCGCTGACCCATGCTCGACACATACTGATTGAGCGTCGGGTCGTTGCTGAGGCGTACCTGCCGCGCAACGTCCTGGGACAGCTGCTGCCCGAGCTGCCACTCTTCTTCGATCGAGATGAGATTGAAATCGCCCGCCCCGCCCGACCCGCAACCGATGGCCAGGAGGGTGGCAAGCGCGACCGCGAGAGCTGTGCTGCGTTTCTTCATGGCGTCCCCAGAGTGCAAGAGAAACGCCCGGCCCGCGACATGCACTTCGTCCCGCGCATGAACGAACGGATATTGGAAGACTTTTCGAACGGGGAAGGGCACTGATGGCGAAGAACACGCCGTTGCAGGACGCTCCCGGTACCGACCAGAAACTGAAGCCGAAGGCCGATCACGGCGAGGAGAGCTATCGCGGCAGCGGCAAGCTCGCCGGACGCGCCGCGATCATCACGGGCGGCGACAGCGGCATCGGCCGGGCGGTCGCCATCGCTTTCGCGCGGGAGGGTGCGGACGTCGCGATCGGATACCTCTCCGAAAAAGAAGAAGCCGATGCCCGGGAGACCCTGCACTTCCTCACCCCGAAATCCTTCGCGCATCGTTTCAACGTGCAGAAGCGCGAGGAGTGTCTCGCCTTCGTCGAGCGTACGGTGAAGGAGCTCGGCCGACTCGACATCGTCGTCAACAACGCCGCGTACCAGCAGGAGCAGAAGTCGATCCTCGACATCACCGAGGAGCAGCTCGATGGGACGTTCCGGACCAACATCTACGGATCCATCTTCATCGTGCAGGCCGCGTTGCCGCATCTGAAAGACGGCGCATCGATCCTCAACACCGGCTCCGTCACGGCGATGAAAGGAAATCCGGGCCTCATCGACTACTCCGCGACCAAGGGCGCCATCCACACCTTGACGCGCTCGCTCGCGCAAAGCCTCGCGGAAAAGGGGATTCGGGTGAACTGCGTCGCGCCCGGCCCGGTCTGGACGCCACTGATTCCCGCGACGATGGACAAGGAGCACGTCGAGCAGTTTGGGAAGAACACGGTGTGGGGCCGTCCCGCGCAGCCCGCCGAGATCGCGCCATCCTACGTGTTCCTCGCGTCGGACGACGCCAAGTACTACACCGGCGAGGTGCTGGCGCCGACAGGGTCGGAGACGTCGCGCTAAGTACTCCATTCGCTGAGTTCGGACACAGATCGCATGGCGGCGGAGCGCCGTCTGCTTCGTTGTCGCTCCTCAGCGATGTCCCGCATCGCCTGCGTCGCGACGCCTCGCATCCGACGCCCCGGCGCTCATGCGCTCTGTGCCCGAACTCAGCGAATGGAGTACTAAGCCGGCAGCGCCGGCAGCGCTGGTTGCTCCGCCTTACGGTACGTTCACGGATGACTCGCCGTTCGCGGCTTCGGGCGGCGCAGCCTGGCTACGAGTCTGTGCGGGCAAGAGGGAATAGCCCCCTGACTTCAGGGCGTGTTGCCCGAAGCGCCCGCGTAGCGGGCAGCAGAGAGTAGCCCCCGGCTTCAGCCGCAATGGCGTCAACTTTAGGCGAGGGCGTCGTCTCGTTGGCGTTCAGCGACTCTCCCCACTCGACGCGGAGAGAGTGGCCTGATCAGCGCCGGAGGCGCGGCAGAGGGTAGCCGGTGGCGAGCGCGGAGCGCCGCCACCGGAGGAAGACGGCGTGCAGGACGTCCGCCCCGGAGGGGCGGAAGAGGTTCTCTGCCGCCCTCTGGGGCGGATCATTCGCGGACGCCCACGTTTCCGGTGGCGGCG
>CAZLGP010000245.1:0-3883 GCA_964558905.1 uncultured Thermoanaerobaculia bacterium
TGGGCGGGGCCCGGGCGCACCGAAAACACCCGGGGGGGTGGGCTGTCCTCGACCCCGCCCGCGCGGCCCCCGCACTCCACATCACGCGGTGGGCACTTCCGGCGGCGCGAGCGTGTCGACCACGTTCTGGCAGCGCGCGCACAGTCCACCGTCGCCGGCGACCTCTTCGCGATACTGCCAGCAGCGGCCGCACTTCTTTCCGCGGGCAACCGTCATCGAGATGCCGACGCGGCCGAAGCCTTCGACATCAACCCATTCGGCTTCGCTCAGGGCAGGCTCGCCCGCCACGTTCTCGTTCGCCGGAACGACGTCGACGTGCGACACGATGAAGAGCTTCGCGAGATCGATGTCCGTCCTCACGTTGCCGTGCAGGGTGACATCCGCCTCCAGGGACTGGCCGATCTGCTTCGCCGCGCGCGCGCGTTCGAGCACGCCCAGCACGGCGTCCCGCAGTTGCAGGACGCGCTTCCACTGGTCCGCCTGTTCCGCCGACAGGGACGCCGCGAGCTTCGGGATGTCCGCCAGATGCACCGACGCTTCCTTCTTGCCCGGCATGGCCTCGTAGATCTCGTCGGCAGTGAACGAGAGGATGGGCGCGATCACGGTGGTCATTCCGCGCAGGACCTCGTACATCGCCGTCTGCGCGCTGCGCCGCTCCGGCGACGCGGGAGCCTCGCAGTACATCGTGTCCTTCGACGCGTCGAGGTAGATCGAGCTCAGATCCACCGTGCAGAGCTCGAGGATGCGGTGGTAGACCACGTGGAACTCGTATTCCTCGTAGGCCTCGCGACAGCGCTGCACGACGCGCGAGGCGCGATCGAGGATCCAGCGATCCAACGGTTGCAGCTGATCGAGCGGAACCGCGTCGTTCGCCGGATCGAAGTCGCTCAGGTTCGCAAGCAGGAATCGTGCGGTGTTGCGGATCTTGCGGTAGCCGTCGCTCGTGCGCGCGAGGATCTGCGGACCGAAGGGGATGTCGTCGGTGTAGTCGCTGACCGAGACCCAGAGGCGTAGGATGTCCGCCCCGCTCTGCTTGATGACGTCCTGCGGCGAGAGGGCATTGCCCGCCGACTTCGACATCTTGTCGCCGGCTTCGTTGAGGACGAATCCGCACGTGACGACCTGCCGGAACGGCGCCCCTCCCTCGATGCCGACGCCGACGAGCAGCGACGAGTGGAACCAGCCGCGATGCTGATCGTGGCCCTCGAGGTAGACGTCCGTCGGCCACTCCAGCTCCGGACGTGTCTTGAGCACGCCGATGTGCGAGCAGCCGGAGTCGAACCAGACGTCGAGGATGTCCGTCTCCTTGCGGAAGGAGGTACCGCCGCACTTGCAGGGCTTGTCGTAGAAATCCGAGACCGGCCGCTCGTACCACGCATCGGCGCCCTCTGTGCGGAAGGTCGAAGTCACTTTCGCGAAGAGCTCGGGCGACGAGACGACCTCGTTGCACTGTTCGCAATAGAGCACGGTGATCGGCACGCCCCAGAGGCGCTGGCGCGAGATGACCCAGTCGGGACGGTTCTCGATCATGCCGTAGATGCGATCGCGGCCCCACGCCGGGACCCACTTCACCTTGTCGATCTCTTCGAGCGCGCGCTGTCTCAGGCCGGTCTGGTCCATCGACACGAACCACTGTTCCGTACCGCGGAAGATGATCGGGTTCTTGCACCGCCAGCAGTGGGGATAGGAGTGCGTGATTTGCTCGCCATAGACCAGCGCGCCGGTCTCGCGCAGATGTTCGACGATCCGCGGGTTGGCTTTGAACACGTGCATTCCGGCCCAGAACGGGACCTCGGGGATGAACTCGCCGCGATGGTTGACGGGCGTATAGATGTCGAGGCCGTAGCGCCTGCCGGTCACGAAGTCGTCCGCGCCGTGGCCGGGAGCGGTGTGCACGAGTCCCGTGCCCGCGTCGAGTGTCACGTAGTCGCCGAGGAGGAAGACGCCTTCGCGATGGATGAAGGGATGCCTGTAGCGGAGGTGCTCGAAGGCCGCGCCCTTGAAGACCTTGCCCGCCCTGTACTCGCTCCAGCCGAATTTCTTCGTCACGGACTCGACGAGCTCCGTCGCCAGGATGTAGTTCGCGTCGTCGTGCTCGACCACGGTGTAATCGAAGTCGGGCTTCACGGCGATGGCCAGGTTCGCCGGCAGCGTCCACGGAGTCGTCGTCCAGATGATCGCGTAGAGCGGCTTTTCGATCGGCAAGCCGAGCTCCTGCACCGCCTCGTCCTTCATGCGGAAGCGTACATACACGGACGGCGACGTGTGGTCGCGATACTCGACTTCCGCCTCGGCCAGTGCGGACTGGTCGTACGTGCACCAGTGCACCGGCTTGAGGCCCTTGTAGACGGCGCCGGTGGCGAAGAAGCGGCCGAGGGCGTCGGCGATGTCGGCTTCGTAATCGAAGGACATCGTCGTGTAGGGGTGATCCCAGTCGCCGAAGACGCCGAGGCGGATGAAGTCCTCGCGCTGGACGTCGACGAACTTCGCGGCGAACTGGCGACACGCGCGACGGATCTCCGCGGAAGACATTTCGGCGCGCTTCGAGCCGAGCTCCTTGCCGACGGCGTGCTCGATGGGGAGGCCGTGGCAGTCCCAGCCCGGGATGTACGGCGAGTCGTAGCCGAGCATCGTGCGCGACTTGACGACGATGTCCTTGAGGGTCTTGTTGAGAGCGTGGCCGATGTGAATTCTGCCGTTCGCGTAGGGCGGTCCGTCGTGGAGCACGAACTTGGGGCGGCCGGCCGACTTCGCACGAATGCGCTGATAGAGGTTCATTCCCCGCCACTGCTCGAGCCGCTTCGGCTCGTTCTGCGGCAGGTTCGCCTTCATCGCGAACGTCGTCTGGGGCAGGTTCAGAGTCTTCTTGTAGTCACTGCTGTCGGCCATGGGACGGCGAAACTAGCACATCCTCGGTTCACCCCGGTCAACCCTGAGCGAGCGAAGCGAGTCGATCCTCGGTTACCCTGAGCGAGCGAAGCGAGTCGAAGGGTCAAGGGAGCCCTCACCATGGGTGGCGCCACTGGTGCCGCTTCAAATTTTGTTTTCTGTGGGTGATTTGCGAGCGCCGGTGGGCCGGATGCAAGTCGCCGCGACGAGGCGATGCTGGACATCGTCGAGGAGCGGCGGCGAAGCAGACGGTCCGCCGCCGCCGCAAAGCACCCATAGAAACAAAGTTTGAAGCGACACTAGCCTCGTGGCTTCGCGCGGACTCCGCGAGAGGGCTCCCTTGACCCTTCACTCGCTTCGCTCGTTCAGGGTTGGGTGGACTACATCCCTCCGGCCGTCAGCGTGCGCGGTGCCGACACGCGGAGTTTCTGCCCGATGCGAAGGGTCGTCTTGCGCGATAGATCGTTCAGATCGCACAGCTCGTCCACGGAGAGGTCGTTCTTCTTCGCGATCGAGTACAGCGTATCGCCCTTCTTCACGGCATAGAACGAGTCGCTCTGCGAGAGCAGAGCGCCGAGCTCGCGGGCGCGGACGGGGAGGTAGATGGACTTGCCGGGACGGACGCGATCGCTCGCGTCGAGACCGTTCATCGCCAGGATCGTCTCCGGCTTCGCGCCGATCTTGCGCGCGAGCTTCGTGATCGTGTCCCCGTCGCGGAGAGTGAACCGGCAGTACCTCACGTACGCGTCCTCCTCGCGCAGCGTATCGGCGCGGGCGACGAGCGTCTCTGCGTGCTTGCCCGGGACGCGCACGGCCGCCCGTCCCGGAGGAACGACGCCCCGCCGCAGCGCGGGATTCATCTCCTTCAGCAGGTCCTCATCGACGCCGATGGCCTCGGCGATGTACGCGAGCGAGATCGGCCCGCGGACATCGACCTCTTTTCCATCCGTGTCGTACGGCTTGCCGAGCTCGAATCCATACGTCTCCGGATCGC
>CAZLGP010000246.1:0-23419 GCA_964558905.1 uncultured Thermoanaerobaculia bacterium
TGGGTGCTGGGTGCTGGGGGTTGCCGCCGCAAAAGTCTGCGCGGCAGAAAGAGGTGTCATCCTGAGCTGCGTAGACAGCGAAGGACCTTCCAGCACGCAACGGAGAAGGTCCATCGCCGTCTACGCGGCTCAGGATGACACCCTCATGGAAAGCGGCAGCTAGCACTCAGAACTCAGGACTCAGCGCTCAGAACTCAGGACTCAGCGCTAAGGACTCAGCACTCAGCACTCAGCACCCAGCACTCAGCACCCAGCACTCCGCACTATCATCTCCCCCCATGCTGCGATCCATCCTCCTCGCCACCGCCCTCACGCTGAGCCCCGAATCATCCGAGCGCCTCGCCAAGCTCGCCCTGGCCTGCGTGCACAAGGAGTATCCGAACAAGATCGCGCACACGATGCAGTCGGATGCGGACGCAAAGCCGCCGCGCGACCTGACTCCCGCGTTCTACGGCTGCTACGACTGGCACTCCTCGGTCCATGGACACTGGCTGCTGGCGCGTCTGTCACGGCTCTCGCCCGATGGAACGTTCGCGGAGAAGGCACGCGCGGCGCTGCAGCAGAGCATCACCCCCGAGACGATCGCGGCCGAGGTAGCGTATCTCAACGGCGCGGGCCGGGCGTCGTTCGAGCGGCCGTACGGTCTGGCATGGCTGCTCCAGCTCACCGGGGAGCTACGCGAGGCGAAGGATCCTCTCTACGCAACCATCCAGCCCCTCGAGAAAGCAGCCGTCGAGCGTCTGCGCACGTGGCTGCCGAAGCTGTCGCACCCGGTCCGCTCGGGCGAGCACAGTCAGACCGCGTTCGCCTTCGGCCTGATCATCGACTCCGGAGCCGGCGGCGCCGAGCTCACCGACCTGGTCAAGGCGCGGGCACGCGCGTTCTACGCGACTGACCGCAATTGCCCGCTCGCCTACGAGCCCTCGGGCGAAGACTTTCTCTCGCCATGCCTCGCCGAGGCCGACGTGATGCGCCGCGTGCTTCCGCCGGCGGCGTACGCCGAATGGTTGACGCAGTTCATGCCGAAGATGACCCTCAAACCTGCCGTCGTCACCGATCCGAGCGATCCGAAGCTCGCCCACCTCGACGGCCTCAATCTCAGCCGCGCCTGGATGCTCGACGGCATTGCCTCCGGCCTGCCCGAGAACGATCCGCGCGTGAAGACGTACCGCGCCGCATCGAAGGCCCACGCCGAGGCCGGGCTCGCCTCCGTCACCGGTGAGCATTATGAGGGCGGGCACTGGCTGGGCAGCTTCGCCGCCTACCTCGTCACGCGGCGTGGCGTACAATCAGCGGGCAGGCCTTAACGAATGAACAACCGCAGTTCAGCCGGACGGAGGTACCGATGGGCATAAGCCCACGCCTCTCCCCGGCAAACCCGTCATCCTGCGCGCGCTCGTCGCCGGCAATGTCGCGGACGAAGACCGTGACGGCCGCGGCGACAGCGTCAACGCATGCTGAAGGACAGCCTGGGCCGCGAGATCCGCGAAGTACCGTACACCCTCCCCGACGCTCAGGTGACTTACATCCCTGAGGCCAAAGTGAAGGGGAACTTCGCGGTGCTGTTCCAGGGAACCGACGGCTTCGTGATCGACATCGCGAGGATCGACATCATGGTCCTCTTCGGCAACTGCGCGGAAGACGCGAAGCACTGCAACAACGGGCGGTGAGAAAAAGGAGCGCGGAGCGCCGGCTTCCAGCCGGCCGCTCCGCCGGCATCCTGCCGGCCTGCCGCCTGGAAGGCGGCGAGGCCCGCTCCGCGGGCCGGCTTCAGGGTGTTGCCCAAAACGCCCGCGTAGCGGGCATGAGGAAGTAGCCCCCGGCTTCAGTCGGGGGACTTGCGCATCGTGTCCAATCAGCCGGCGTAGCGGGCGACAGGACGACCTCTGTCGCCCGCTACGCGGGCTGACCCGGACACCACGCCGCACCCCCGGCTGAAGCCGGGGCTAGTTCCTTTTGCCCGCGACGCGGGCTCCGAATCACGCGCTGCGTGCGAATGTCCAAACTCCAGTGCCGCCTGGAAGGCGGCGTAGCGGCCGGCAGGATGCCGGCGCTCCGCATCCCCCATCACGTCGAGATCACCGTCTCCCCGCTCCTCTCCGAGAACGAGCTCTTATAGATGTCGATGATCGACATCAGCAGAGAGAACACGAGTGGGCCGATCACGAGGCCCACGACGCCGAAGGCTTGCAGTCCTCCGAGGATGGCGAACAGGAGCGGGATCGCCGGGAGCTGCGCCTTCCCTTTCATCGCCCACGGCCGCACGATGTTGTCGATCAGCGACACGAACAACACGCCCCAGATGATCATGAAGATCGCCTGCCACCACGGGCGCGAGCCCATCCCTGCTGAGATCACGAGGTAGATCGCCGCCGGAACCCATACCGCCGCGGCGCCCACCATCGGAATCAGCGACAGCAGAGCGGCCACGGCGCCCCAGAATCCCGCGCCGGGGACCTGCGCGATCGCGAGGCCGACACCCGTCACGGCACCCTGCGCGATCCCGGTGAAGAGCTGCCCGCGGAACGTCGCATCGATCACGTCCTTGAACCGCTCTCCGAACTCGCGATCGTACTTCTGGGGCAGCGGGGAGAGCAGCGAGAGCTGGTTGAGAATCTCCTCTCCTTCCGTGTAGAAGAAGAACATCGCCAGCAGTACGAGCGCGAAACCGAGGAGCATCCCCGCGAGACCGCCCACCACCGCGCCGCCGTGACGCGCGACCCATCCGGGGATCTGTTGCATCGCCGGCAGCACCAGCCGCTCCGGACTCAACGTCTGCGGGTCGAAATTCGGAGCGACGCGCTTCACCAGCGCCAGCGCAGGCCCGATGTCGATGCGCCTCACCAGCGCCTGCGCCTCGCCCGACTCCAGCTTCTCCACCACGAGGTTCGCTTGCTGCACGAGCAGAATCGTCAGGATGAGCGTGGGGATCACCAGGAGCAGCGTCGTACTCACCAGCATGACCGTTGCGGCTTTCGCCGAGCTGCCCTTCAGCCACGTCCGCACGCGCTTGTAGGCTCCGAAGGTCAGCGTCACCAGGATCGCTCCCAGCAGGATGGCCGTCATGAACGGCCAGATGATGCGGAACGCGGCGTAGAGCATCACCAGCGCGACCAATCCGAAAAAGATGACTCCTGCCAGCCGCCACTGCGGCTTCCGTTCGATGCTGCTCTCGACCGGCTCATTCGGTTGTTCAATCACGCGAACCTCCTTCGAAAACCTCGCGTCGTGCGGCGCTCGTGATCGCGCCGACGATCGGATTCTTGATCTTCCGCTCCGCCGACACGGCGTAGAAGCGCTCCTTCACCTCGGGCAGACGTCCGATGATGCGCACCTCGTACTCCGCCTCGATCTCTTTCTCGATGGCCGTCGGCGCGGGAAAGATACCCGTTCCGCCGCGGCCGAAGGCAGTCATCAGCGCCGAATCGTCGAACTCGCCGACCCGCTTCGGCGCGATGCCGGTCGCGTCGAGCCAGAGCTCGAGCGCCCGGCGGATCTGCGTGGCCGCTCCGGGAAGCAGCAGCGGCGCGCCGTGCAGCGCTTGCGGGAAGGGCTTCTTCTTCAATCCCGCCGCGAGCGACGGCGCCGCGAAGAACGTCGTCCCGCTCTCACCGAGGAGATGGTTGTAGGCACGGAGCGGCGCCGACGACGCCGGAGCGTCGGTCAGCACGAGATCCACCTCGTGTTGGCCGAGGAGCGTGAGCAGCACTTCCGATGACGCTTCCCGGCAGACCATCTGGACGTCCGCGGACGTCTGAAATGCCGGACGCAGCACCCGGTACGCGACGAGCTTCGGCACGACGTCGGCGATCCCCACGTGCACGCGTACCGGGCGTCCCGTGGGCCGGTCGTGCAGCGTGTCACGAAGCTCACGCCCGAGCGCGAAGATCTCGTCCGCGTAACGCAGCGCGATCCTTCCCGCCTCGGTCAGGACGAGCGACCGCCCGGACTTCTCGAACAGTTTCTCGCCCAGCGACTCCTCCAGAAGTCGGAGCTGCGCGCTGATCGTCGGCTGCGTCAGATGGAGCTTCCGCGTGGCCGCGGCGATGCTCCCCTCATGGGACACGACCCAAAAGTACAGAAGGTGGTGATAGTTGAGCCACTCCATGGCGCTTCGCGGGTGCTGGGTGCTGGGTGCTGGGTGCTGGGTGCTGGGTGCTGGGTGCTGGGTGCTGGGTGCTGAATAAACCGGCGAAAGGAAAAGGGAAAGGGAAAGGGCAAACGTAACTACCTTTTGCCTTTTGCTTTTGCCTTTGCCTTTGCCATCCTCCGCCAGCACCCAGCACCCAGCACTCAGCACTCAGCACTCGCACTCATAGAGTAATTCAATGCATTCACCAGAAACAATCCATCGTTCCTATGAATGGCATCCGAGTGGCATCCGTTGTCCAGCACGCCATGAAGAACCAGATCAAAACCATCCTTCTGCTGGGTGTGCTCTCGGCCATCCTGATCGGCTTCGGCGCGATGCTGGGCCGTCAGTGGGTGGTCGGATTCACCCTTCTTGCCCTGATGCTGAACCTTGGCGCGTACTTTTTCTCCCACAAGATCGTGTTGCCCATGCCGGAGCGCGTGCGCCGCCTGCGCGGCATGCAATTCGTAAGGTACGCCGCCTGATGGAAACAATCGCATCACCCCTGCTCTGGACGATCTTCAGCGTCTTCGTCGTCGGCATGCTGGCCCTGGACCTCGGCGTCTTCAACCGGAAGGCGCACGAGGTCCATTTTCGCGAAGCACTGACCTGGAGCATCGTCTGGGTGGCGCTGTCGATGGCCTTCAACTGGTGGATCTACCACCAGTTCGGCAGCCAGAAGGCGCTGGAGTTCCTCACCGGCTACGTGATCGAGAAGGCGCTGTCCGTCGACAACATCTTCGTCTTCGTGATCCTGTTCGCGTCGTTCGCGGTGCCGAAGATGTACCAGCACCGCGTCCTGTTCTGGGGCGTGCTCGGCGCGATCATCATGCGGGCCATCTTCATCGGCCTCGGCGCGGCGCTCGTGTCGCGGTTCCACTGGATCATGTACGTCTTCGGTGCGATCCTGATCTTCACCGGCTTCAAACTGATGGCCCAGGGCGAGGCCGAGCCGCATCCCGAGAAGAACCCGATCTACAAGCTCGCGCGGCGCCTGATGCCCGCCACGCCGGAGTATCACGGCAAGGCTTTCACGGTCGTCAAGGACGGCCGCCGCTATGCGACGCCGCTCCTGCTCGTGCTGGTCGCGATCGAGGCCACGGACGTCGTCTTCGCCGTTGATTCGATCCCGGCGATCTTTGCCATCACCACCGATCCGTTCATCGTCTACACGTCCAACATCTTCGCCATCCTGGGCCTGAGGGCGATGTACTTCCTCCTGGCGGGCGTGATCGACAAGTTCCACTACCTCAAATACGGACTCGCGCTCGTGCTTCTGTTCGTGGGCGTGAAGATGGTCATCGTCGACTGGTACAAGGTGCCGATCCTCGTCTCCCTCGGCGTCATCGCGGCCCTGCTGACACTGTCCGTGATCGCGTCCGTCCTCTGGCCGAGGCCTGTCGCGGTAGAGGTATCATCCGCCGCGCTTGAAGACATCCGAGACGACCCTACCGGGAGTGCTGATCGTTGAGCCGCGCGTCCACGGCGACGCGCGGGGCTGGTTCATGGAGACGTACACCGCCGCGCGGTTCCGTGAGCTGGGACTGCCCGACACGTTCGAGCAGGACAACCACTCCTACTCGCGCGGCGGCGTCGTGCGCGGACTGCACTACCAACTGCACGAGCCGCAGGGAAAGCTCGTGCGGTGCACGCGCGGGCGGATCCTCGACGTGGCCGTCGACATCCGCCGCACCTCGCCGCACTTTGGCAAGTGGGTCTCGGTCGAGCTGACCGCCGCAAACCATCGCATGCTCTGGGTTCCCCCTCGCTTCGCCCACGGCTTCGCCGTCCTCAGCGAGGAGGCGGAAGTGCTGTACAAATGCACGACCCCGTGGGACGCGGCAAGCGACCGCTCGCTCCTCTGGAACGACCCCGAGATCGGGATCGACTGGGGCATTCCGAACCCGCAGCTCTCGCCGAAAGACGCCGCCGGCAAATCGCTTCGCGAGGCCGAGCTGTTCGAGGGTTGACACCCCGGGAGGCGCCGTTTACGATGCGCGCCTCCTCGGGGAATGCACCCCCCGATGAGGTGGTTAGCAAGATTTCCTACGACGCGGGGTCGTAGTTCAGTTGGTTAGAACGCCGGCCTGTCACGCCGGAGGTCGCGGGTTCGAGTCCCGTCGGCCCCGCCAAATCTCATATCCTCAGCCGCCAGTTGGCGGCTTTCGTGTTTTCAGTAGGTTGCGTTAGACGCAAGCTGACTTGCAAGGTCGCGATTCTCGGACGGGGAACCCTGCGCAGAAACCGCCGCGGAAGCGCCGATGTCCCACGTTTCGGCGCGAGTGTTCGACGGAAAAAGAGATGACGACGCGGCGCACGCGCGCAGGATCGTGTGCGGCTTACGCCCGAGCGGCGCGGACGAGCCGCCGAATCCGCTCCCGCGTCGTTTCGCTGCGCGGACTGCGATACGGAATGAACACGGTGTCGAACTCGGTGCGCAGATCGCGTCGCGTGAAGCGTCCCCGCCGCAGCAGATACTCCGCCACCTCCACGGTCCGGTCGTAGATCTTATTCGCCTCCGCGTCCTTGCCCTGTGCATCGAGCGCGTTCCCAAGGCTGTAACAGTTCTTCACCACGAGATTGACCCGCGCCGCCGCCGCCCGAAGCTCGACCTCGGCCTCCGCCGCCCGACCCAGCTCCAGCAGCGCGGCGCCGAGGTCGTGCAGCGGATAGGAGCGGTAACTGTCGTTGTAGTACGCGGTCACTGCGCGGCGGCTGAAGCGAACCGTCGTTTCGTATTCGCCCTCCAGGAACGACTGCCATCCCATCTGCTCGAGATAGATGTGGCTGTTCGGATCGATCTCCGCCGCCTGCTCCAGCGCGCGCCGCGCGTCGTCGAGGCGCATCAGATCGTGGTAACACTCCGAACGGCAGATGAAGGCCCAGAAGAACCGCGGGGCCATGTCCGTCGTCCGCTGCCATGCTCGTAACGCATCGCCGTAACGCGCGTCGAAGAAGGCGGTCAGGCCCTCGAAGAACGCGCTCAGGAGCTCCGGCTCGAACAGCTCCTGTCCCGGGTAAGCCGTGTACTCGGTCGGCGGCACGTAATACGTGCCGGCGGAAACGAGCGAGAGCGTTCCGGAGCGGACGAGTTCCAGCGCCTCCAGCCTGCGGTCACGAAACTCCGCGAACGCACGCGGGAAACGATGAAAGACCTGCTGCAGCACGCCGCGTGCGATCCGGCCCTGCGCGTCGAGGCCGAAGGAATCGGTCTCCCGGCGCACAAAGCGCGGGGCGCCGCTCCACGCAGAGGCGTAGCTTGTGCGCGGCAGCGGCTGCAGCAGAGTGCCCGTCGCGAAGCCGGAGATGCGCTCGCGATCCGCGTCCTGCGCGTCGCGCCACTGCTCGATGTCGGCGGCGTAATGCAGATGGGTGATATACGTGCCGCCGGCCAGCGAGCGGGCCTGATCGGTGGCGCGGAGAAACGTCACATCCTCCGCCCCCGGTGTGGTCTCGATGGTGGCGGTGTTGAAGTTGCGCGGGAAGCCGAGCACATTTCTGCCATCCTGCGCAACGCCTTCCACCGCATCGAGGAATGTCAGCCAGCCGGAAGCCCGCGCATACGCCTTGATGCGCACGGTCGCCTCGAGCATCAGCGAGCGGTTCGCGGCCTCGAGGGAGAGATAGAGATCGCTTTGCCCCTCGTCGCCGGCGATCTCAGGAACCGAGCGCGAGTCGAAGTCGGAGCGCGTGAAGAAACCGGGGCCGAACCCGAGAACCGCGGCGGTCGCGTCATCGCGCAACTTCGGGGTACGATAGCCACCGTACGAGCCTTGGCCTCGTCCGGCCAGGAACGCCACGATCAGCTTCGAGAGATCGGTCAGGCCGCGGATGACCTCCGCGCGCGAGGTGCGCTCGGCGAGGTCGAAGCGCAACACCACCGCGTGCGCCGCCGGCTCGCGCAGGATCGCCGTTCCATTGAACGAGTCGAGCGGAATCGTGACCTTGATGTCCGTGAGAAGACCGCCCCGCGGATAGACGGACGCGAAATAGTCTTCGGCCGATGCCACGCTATCTGCTGCCATGCTCGCTCTCCGATCGCTTCACCGCTCCTCGGCCACGGTCACGTCGTACTCGATGGGTGTGAGATCCCGCTCGCTGAGGCCGGTCAGGCGCACGAACTCGCGGAACTGCTCGTCGAGTGCGCCGGTCTGCGAGAGCTTCCGTTCGACCTCGTCCGCCGTTTGCTTGCTCTCATAAAACGTGAACTCGGCGAATTGTTCGTAACCGTTGCGAGGCCTGAGCACAACGTAGCGAGAGGCGCCGGCCTGCATGTACAAGCCGGCCACTTTCTTCTGCAGCGCGACGTAGCTCTCGCGCGCGGCTTCGGGAACGCGGTAGCGGTATCCGACGACATACATCGGCTCACCTCAGGCAAAGGGATCGGGCTGCATCGTACCGTCGGCGCGGTAATCAAGCTCGCCGCCGGCGATGCCGTGACAGGGAATCGTGTTGAGGTCGATCTTCCCGTCGCCGTCCTGGTCGCCGAGCTTTCCGCAGAACGTGCCGCACAGATACGTGTTGACCAGCGACGCGGTGAGTGGATGCACCGGGTTGGCGAGTTGTACGGTGCCCGGGAGAACCCGTCCATGGCGGCCGTACTGCTCGATGCTCGTGTGCGCAAAGCCGAAGAACTGCCCACCCACGGCCGTCACCACTTTGCCATTCAACAGCCGGATCTGGCGGGCATCGGTACGGAAAAACGTGTCGCCGGCCGGACGGGCGATGTCGCGGGAGATCGTGCGCTCGATCGGCGGCAGCGACTTGATGGCTACGCCCGACGTTTCGGCGGCGCGGTTCAGGATCACCGGCACTTCGACGACGCCCTTGCTCCGGTCGTCGACCTTCCCGCTGGGATAGAACATGCGGACGCTCGTCGACTCGTAGCGATGGTGCGTGCGGTTCTCGGCCGTGGCCCACGAGAAGCCGGAGAAGGGGAAGATCTCGTAGTGATTCGAGCCGTCGGAATGGTAATCCGTCAGGCACTTCTCGATGGTCAGATCGCGCATGAAGGTATCGAGCGTCGTGCACGCCAGCACTCGACCCATGATGTGCTCGAACCAGAGAGGGCTGAGGGTCACGCGCAGCCGGCCGATCCCCGGGATGTCGAGCAGCGCGAACCCGGCGATCTGCAGTGGGAGGGTCTGGTCGAATGGACTCTCTTCGACATAGGTGACCGCGCTGTACTCGCCGGGCAGCTCCGTACCGGTCAGGTGCCGCAGGTGCATCCGCGCCCAGTCGCGCACTTCGAGCTGCTCGTCGTGCAGTGCCGATTGGATCAGCGGCAGCGCGTCCGCGGGCGTCACTTTCAACGCCAGCCAGAGCGCATTCCAGCGGATGGAGGGATCCGGATCGTCGCGCAGGACCTGCCGGATCACGGGAGCGAGCTCATTGTGTCGCCGGTAGCCGAGCTCCCACAGTGCGCGCTCGCGCTCGATACGGTCGGGATGGGCGGTCGCGGCATCCGCCAGCTCCGCCTCCGTCCTTCCGTCGAAGCTCGGAAGGGCCTCGACGTTCGCGTTGAAGTGAATGCCGGACGGGTGATCGAGCGCCATGGTGTTGGTGATCCCGGTGGGCGATTCGAGCATGATCATTCCTCTCTTGCGGTTGCGAAAGTCGGTGCGTTACGGACCGCCGCGCGCGCCTGGTCCAGCACGCTGCGATTGAGGTCCGAGCGATAGCGAATGAAGCGCATGTTGAAGAGGTTGCGCACGCTGCGCGGATCCGTGACGCCCGACTGCACGCGGTCCTGGATGATTCCCAGTGCCGTCTCATAGGAGGCGCGGGCCTCGTCGTGTCGCTGCTGCGCATCCAGCGCGTTGCCGAAGCTGAAGTAGATCAGCGGCTCGACGCGCACCCGGGCGATGGAACGGCGCAATGCGTCCTCGGCATCGCGCGGGCGGCCGAGCTCGAGTAGCGACGCGCCGAGTGTGTGATAGGCGTAGCCGCGGACGGCGTCGTTCGGACATGCTTCGATGGCTCGCCGCGCGACGCGCGTCGCTTCCTCGTACGCGCCGACGAGATAGAGCGCCCACGCTTTCACCGAGAGGCCCAGCCAGTCGTCGGGCTCGCGCGACAACGCCTCGTCGGCGGTCCGGACGCTCTCCTCGAATTCCTCGACGTCCGGCAGCAGGTCGGACTGATTCGTCCAAGCGGGGATGAAGTCGGGATCGCTCTCGGTGAGGCGGCGGTAAACGTCCAGCGCCTCGCGATAGCGCGCCGCGCTGGCCAGCCGCGTCCCCGCGTACAGCTCGGCGAAGCGCGCGGGCTCGAAAAAGACCTGCCCGACGTAGCCCCACTCCAGAAAATCGGGGACGAAGTAGCCGTCCGCGGAGAGCGGCGTGATTCCCTTGAAGGCGAGCAGGCGGTCTGCGGGTCCGGCTTTGGGCGCGACGAGAAACTCGTCGTGCAGGCGGACGAAGTCGCGCAGGTTCTTCTGGTAGGCGATGAACAGCAGTCCGCTCTCGTCGCTTTCAACGTCGACGTAGCTCATGCCGCGGCGGAAGATCTGCGGCGGCCCGGCCGCGCGGACATTGCGGACGTGACAGCCGTCGGGAAACGGCTGCAGGTCGTTGCCGGTCTGGTGATGCGCGCCGGTGATCGCACTGCGCTCGCCGCCGTCGAGGGCGAACCACGCGTCGGGGTCGAACCGGTACTTGCGCATCGCCATGTACGTCCCGGATTCGAGCTCCGGTGCCTCGTCGGCAGCGGTGGTGAAGGCCACGGCCGGCGCGCTGGGCGTCGTGTACAGTGTCGGGTTGTGCTTCCCGTCGTACTGGCCGAGATGGTTCCTGCCGTCCCCGCGTGTGGCGGCCACGTGCAGCCGGACAAATCGCAAGCATGCGCCGTCGTCGATGAGCGCGCGCAACTGCTCGTAGCAGTCGATGACGGAGGAGAGGTTCTCCGACTCCAGACACACCACGAGATCGGTCTGGCTCTCGAGCGGATCGATGCCGGCGCGGTCGTCTCCGGTAAGGCGGAGGTAGTCGAGGTGGCGCGGCGCCGTCGCATTCGGAAAACGCCGCTCGCCGGTTCGACGGTCGCGGAAGAACGATGGCCCGAAGCCCACCACCGCCGCCTCGGCGAACCCGCGGAAGTCTGTCTCGGCACGAGTCGAATGACTCTGTCCGCCGAAGTGTCCGCCGGTGAACATCAGCAGCAGCTCCGTTAGCTCGCGCAAGCGGTTCGTGACCGCGTCCTCGTCATTCGTGACGACGTCGAGCTGGACGACGAACAGATGGTCCGGGAGCGGACGCAGGATGGCTGTGCCGTTCAGCACACGCACGGGATAGCCGCGATAGACCGTCTGGGTCGCGTCGGCAGCCATGCCTCAGGCCTTCGACTTCCGCGGAACGACGGAGACGCTCTCGATGCCTTCGAACGACGACGCCACGCCGTGCCAGCGCCCCATCACGCCGGACAGATCGAATCGATGAACGACCTTGCGATTGGCGAGGTCATACCCCAGCAGCTCCTTGCGATAGGACTCGCCGACCCACAGGATGTGACCGTCGACACCGACATGGGTCGAATAGAACCGCGGCTCGTCCGGGGAGGCACTCAGCAGCACCTCGATGGCTCCGCTCTTCTTCTCGATCAGCAGGACGGCTCCCGTCTCCATCACCGGCCAGTCGCCCTTGACGGCGATGACGTAGGCGGGATCGTGAGCGCCGTGAATCCCGACGATCGAGCCCGTGGCAGGACTCTCCCGCGGCACGACTACGCGCTGCCGGCCGTCGGGTGTAATGGCCAGCACCTCGCCGTCATCCTTCTCGATCACGCCGCCGCGATGGCCGTATGTGTAGTGCATGTACGAATTCGCCACCCATATCGTGCCGTTTTCGTCGCGATACGCGCTCACTGGATCGGCCAGAAGCCCTCCCTCGGCCAGCCGCTCCACCTCGCCGGTGAGCCGGTCGACCGTGTAGACGCTGCCCGTGCCGCCGAACCCCGAGAAATCGCAGACGAGTAGGCGCGTCTCGTCGAGGATCTGCATGCCACACGGATCCGCGAGTTCCGAGCCCGCCGACACGACGTCGATCTCCGCCAGCCGCGTGTTCAGCCGGACCACCGCACCCGCCAAACCGAAGGCAGCATCCTTCGTTGGCGAGTCCTGCCGGCGCACGCCCGAGAGGGTGCAGTAGATCTCTCCTTCCGGCGACGCCAGCACGCGCCACAGAAACGGCGTCTGTTCGTGACTGATCGTGAAGAGATACTCTGGTTGTCCAGATTCGGGATCGACCTGGAAACAGGCGTTCGTCGCCAGATGGACCACCAGCAGGTGCCCCGGCTTCAGCCGCGCGGCCTGGTTGAAGAGGCCCGACAAGCCTGTGGGCTCGCCCTGCGTTTTCGGCTCGGGATACCGGCTGAGGATCGAGATAGGCGTCGCTAATTGCGCCTCATCTGCCATGAAGCGAACCTCCCGCGTGCGAATCGCCGTCATGCTATTGCCGCCCCGCGCGCGTTGTCTTCTTGCGGATTGCTCGTTTCTCCGTCGCGTTGCTGCGCGCCGTCTGACCGAGTTGCCACTCCCCAAGGTAGGAAAATTGCCGTTTGCGTCACTCAATTGATAGACGGCTAAAAGAGCATACAAATGCCTGGCGCGGCTCGGAACGCCGTGAGGGTTCAGCTTTCCACTTCCGTGGCTGGCGCGGTGCGCCGCTTTCTCTTCGGCATCTCGCGTGACGAGGTGCGATTCTCGCGGCGCGGATTTCCGGACGACATCCCCGGCATCCGCAAGCGGCTCGAGCATGCGGGACTCACCTTCGTCTCCGGGTATCACGCCACCCTCGAAGATCGCGGTGATCTCGCCGTATGTCATGAGAGCGCTTCAGGCACGGTGACGTTTACACGTTACGCTGAGAGGTTCTGTGCATCCAGATCTTGCCTGAATGAGGTGGTCGTTCGGTCAAGGCAACGGGCATAGTTCAGTTGGTTCGGGCTCGTTCGATTACGGGACGTGGAAGCCGTCCGCGGACGACGCGATCTCGCTGAACCCGATGCGCGGAGCCGAAATTCGCCTGGCCACGGGTATCGAGGAGGACGTGCT
Source organism: uncultured Thermoanaerobaculia bacterium (assembly GCA_964558905.1). Lineage (GTDB taxonomy): Bacteria > Acidobacteriota > Thermoanaerobaculia > Gp7-AA8 > Gp7-AA8 > QHVT01. The sequence continues at coordinate 13,182 of CAZLGP010000246.1, forward strand.
CACTCTAGACACGAACCACGGCATCTTTACCTACTCGCCTCCCGGCTATCCGCGCGACTACTGGACGCACGCACAGGGCGTGTTCCTGCGAACGGGAGCGAAGGAGTGGGGCGAGCGCAACGCAAACGGCGAGGTGACGTTCACCTTCGTCGAGCAGGCGCGGACACCGGAGTATGTGGAGCTGTACGACGCGTCGCGCGGCTGCGGCGTTCGCCTCAGCGCGACGGAGGCTCTGGTGCGCTGCGCCAATTTCGAATGGACACAGTTCTATCGCGGCAAGTGGGACGTGGAACCGGGCGACTGAGGGATGAATGTAGGACACTGTAGGACACAGTCTTTCCTGCCGACGCAATGAGCGCAGGGGACAGCCGACCTGCAAACTCATCGCGAGCTCGACACACCCTTTCGCTCAAAGCTTCTTCCTGACCAGATCGAGCTGTCTCTTCGCGTCCTTCGACAGCCATCGTCGCCGCGGGAGCAGGCTTCGTGGCCATCGTCCGAGTGGCGTTCGCGTTCGCGCCACAGGAAAGTAGAACGCGACGACCCGGGCGAGGTGGGCTGCGATCGGGGCGAGGGTGATCGTCGCGATGCGTGGGTCGGTGAAGCGCAGAGTCGCGTTGGCGAGGATGGCCAGGAGGACCAGAGCGAGGAGACGGCGGTCGATATCGCGCATGTGGGTCGTTCCGGACATGCCGTACGTGGCAGGCAGGGGGCGGCATCGAGCCCGATCGCCCGCTGCTCACGACCGAGGTGCTGCATTCGATCCGCGACGTGCGAAACGGTGCGCTGCAGGTCATCCGCGTGATCGGCGACTCGATGGCCGCGTCGTGCGAAGTCCCTCGGCTCGCCGCATTGACGAAGCGCCAGCTCACACCGCGGCCCACCCCTCCGGCGTCGCCGGGTTGACGATCGGCACGACGTCGCCGGGCGTGGACTGCGAGACGGCGCGCATGGAGCTCGACAGCCACTGAAAGAGGCTGCGGAACTGGAGGCCGCGCAGACGCAACGGCTCGCGCGTCGCAATCTGCGCGAGCGTCTCCATGTTCGCGTTCTCGACGCCCACCGCGAAGAATGCGAACGACTTGCGATCCTCTCCCGCGTGCACCTCGGCCGCGGCGGGCTTCCAGTCGTCCGTCGGCTCGCCGTCGGTGCCCGCGTTCAGCTGCGCGATCGCCTCTCCCTGCATCGAGCCGGACGTGTCGAGAAGAAGGAGGCACGGACAGCGGGGCTCCGGGTTGTCGGCGAAGCCGACCGACTCGAACGACGGCGACGGATACGGAACTTGTTCACTCATGCGAAGCCTCCTCAGAAGTATTTGATCCAGTAGAGCCCCGTCCCCGGAATCCCGAACGACACGTACCACCGTCCCTGCGCGTTCACGCCCACACGGAATCCCGGCAGGCGCCAGCTCATGCCGAGGCCGCGGCGCGTGAGCGAGAAGCGCGTGCCGGCGCCGGAGAAGACTTTTCGGAAACGCCAACCCACGGGTGGACAGACACCGTCCCGGCAGGTTTGTGGGTGTGAGGCGACGGAATGCGCCCCGGGGCAACGCTCAGCGCGAACTTCATCCCGAAATAATCGAGCGCTTCTCCGCGTCTCCTTACGTGTAGTACAATGCGTAAGGAGGCAACCATGCCGATCTCGACCATTACCAGCAAGCGGCAGACGACGATCCCGAAGGAAGTTTGTGACGCGCTCGACGTGGGCCCCGGCGACAAGATCACGTGGGAAGTCAAAGGTGGCCGCGTCGCGATCACAACCGAACGCCCGCTGCTGTGGGAGCTGGAAGGCTTCATCAAGCACGGCGAGCCGGATGCCGTGAAGGCGGTTGTCGCCGCGCGCAGGATGCGAGGGCGCATCTGACGTGCGCCGCGTCCCAGTCGATGCCAACGTCTTCGTGTCGTTCTTCATCGACCGACACGCAGGGCAGCACGCCGCAGCGCGAGCGCTGATGCAGGGCGCTGAAGACGGAGAGATCATCGCCGTCATCCCGCAGTCCGTCATCTTTGAAATCGCGTACGTCCTGCAGAGCCAGTACGGCGCAACCGCGGATCGCCTCGCTACCGTCGTCCGCGCGCTGACCACCTTCCCCGGCGGGCAGCTCGTGGACGAGTGCCCATGGAAACGAGTGCTCGACATCTGGCCCGACCCAATCGGCGCCTTGGCCGATGCGGTGATCGCCGCCGTCGCACGCGATACGCGATGTGATGCCGTCGCCACGTTCGACAAGAAGCTGGCGAACAAGCTCCCACCCTTCGGCCTCGCCGCATACTTCTGAATCGCGGCGGGCCGTGGCTGCGCGCCGTTCGCTCGGAATTCTCGCGTGGTCGATGAAGAACCGATCCAGAAAGCGGTCGAGCTGCTTCTGCCGCTTCGCCGCACCTCCCGCAGAAGTACTTGATCCAGTAGAGCCCCGTCCCCGGAATCCCGACGGAGACGTACCACCGTCCCTGCGTGTTCACGCCCACACGGAATCCCGGCAGGCGCCAGCTCATGTCGAGGCCGCGGCGCGTGAGCGAGAAGCGCGTGCCGGCGACGGAGAAGATTTTTCGGTGTGACCCCATTCGCAAGGCGCCGTTGAGCGAGAACGGCAGCGCAGGATGCTCACTCAGCTGCGGGGCGGGCGGCGGCTGGAGTGCGCGCGGAGCTGCAGCACTTTCGCCCGACGCGGCGCGGGTGCGAACGGCGCACGAGCGATGAGCGCTGCGACAAGGCTGAGCGTCGAACGACCCGGCCCGTCGCCCCATCGCGCCAGATGAAGATCGCTCCCGATTCGGCCCTCGCGCGTGTATACGTCGCACAGGACTGGAGCGGAATCCACGGCTTCGTCCTGCGTCCCCAGGCGTTGATGGATGCCGCATGTGCGCGTCTTCGTTTCAATGCCGAGACGCGTCGCCTGGGCCTGTGCCGATCGCATGCACGAACGGACTCACAAGCGCTGGATGGCGATCCTCGCGAAGACGTGCCATGACGAGTTGGCCCACATGCCCTCGAGGCAGAGGTTCGCCAGCTGGTTCCCGACCTGATGCTCGAGGACGATCTGCGCGCGCTCCTTCACATCGAGCCACGTCTCGATCAGGCTCGGCACCATGCTGGTCGTGCTCATCGTGCCGATGGCGATGGCGTCCTCGTTGTCGCAGCCGCGCATGTGCGCGTATCGCAGACGGCAGTAGCCGGCGAACGTCGTCATCTGTCCCATCGCGGCGAGGTCGTCATAGGTCACGATCGAGCTGGCGGTGATGTGATGCAGTCCCGGCCCGAGCGTGACCACGCCCGTGCCGTGCTCGAGGTGGATCGTGTCGCCGATCCGCACTTCCGTCCGATTGAAGGCGCGCACGTTCCAACCCGCGACATCGGCATCCACGTCCGGGTCGAGCACCATCGGTTTCATCGAGTCGGAATGCTCGGCATACACGGCGATCTGCTGCTGCGACGGAACCGTTTCGCCGGCCGTGAATCCCGCGATCGGCCAGAGCTCGTCGGTGGCCGGGATGTCGAGATAGATGCCGTCGAAGCCGGGACTCCCAGTCTGCATCCCCGAGGCGAGGGAGTCGCCGACCGCGAAGTGATCGATAGCCCCGTCCATCACGGCGTCCGAATCCGAAACATCGCCGCAGTCCCATACCGAGCGGCCTTTCTTCGAATTGATGGCGTAGCAGAGGTCCTGTCCCGCTTTCGGCGATGGTCCGGGATTCACGACGGTGAAGATGCGGAGCTCGAGGTTGATGCGCCGCGACTCGGCGACCGCGTACGCGATGAACGCATCGAGGTCGCCGCCGCGCAGCGCTTCGAGCTTGCTCACGTCGAGCTTGTCGCGGTCGCGGCCCGTCCAGCTGATGTTGGTGAAGAGCATGGCCGTCGGCGCGGTCCATTCGATCGGCAGGCCGGAGAGGTAGGCGGTGGGAAGCATCATCTGTCCAGCGAGGGCGAGGTCGAACGTTCCGCCGACGAGTCCCTGGTAGAGCTTCTTCAGCTTGTCGGCCTGATCGCCGCCGTCGGGAACGACCGGCTCCCATGATGTGGTGAGCGCCTTTCCGTAGTGCTTCGCGATGATCTGCGTGAGCTCCCCGGCCAGCTCGAAGTCGAAGCCGGCGAGCGCGCCGTTCTGGTAATACACGTACGGCGCGCCCGCGACGTAGCCGATGCGCAGCGTGCCGCGCGCGAACATCTGCTGCAGCGCGTCGTTGTTTTCGTCGACGTCCGACCACGCATCGCAGTCGCGGCCGGTGGGACGGAACCGCGGCGCGATGTTCATGTACTTTTCGTACAGCGTGCCGTAACTCGCCCCGCCCTCCAGCGCGAGAAACTCCGCGAGCGCGGCGTTGAAGGCACGATTGATCTGCGAAGTGCGCGTGCCGGGCGGGATCAGCGGCGGGATCTGCGGCGTGATGTGGTACGCGGTCATCTGTCCCTCACAGCCGTTGAATGGTGATGCGCGCGAAGATGTGATCGGCCGATCCGCCGACATTGACCTGCAGATAGAGTCCCTCGGGGTGCGCTCCCACCTGATGCTCGAGGACGATCTCCATCTTGCCGCGCACTTCGACGAACGTGTCGATGGTGCTCGGCAGCATGTTGGCGTTGCTGATCGTGCCGATGGCGATCGCGGGATCGCCGCGCAGCGGCTTGTGGACGTCGCGCAGCCGGCAGTAGCCGCCGTACGGTTTCGGGGCGAGCGTGACCTGTTCGGTGTCCCCCTCCTGATACGAAGTCACGATCGAGACGGCGCTGATGCGATACGTCCCCTCGGTCAGCGTGATCGCGCCGGTGTTCGTGTCGAGCGTGATCGCGCCGGCGGAAGGCGCTTCCACCCGGTTGAAGACGCGCACGTTCGCGCCGGCTTCCACCGGTTTCAGGGAGAGCGAGTATTCGCAGAACACCGCGTATTCGAAACTCAAGGGGGCGCCTCCTCGGTTTGGGGGAATGCCCACTTGTACCACACGGCGGCCTCGGCCGTGAGTGCGATCTCGGATGGGCATGCTCCACTTCGGCGGCTCCACCCATGCCTCGTCTTCCGCCCGGAGGTGAATCTCGAGTTTGCGGCGGGGCACCCGAGCCGGGGGTCGGGCACCCGAGCCGGGGGTCAGGCCTTTGTTTTCGCGCGTGAGCGGAAAAGAAGGTGTGACCCCATCGCAGGCGCCACACGTGTACGAGGGTACGGGCCCCCGTGACGTGCATGAGGCGCTCTCCCCCGGGCCGCGCGTACAACGCGCGGCCGTCTCAATTCCGCTTACGCTCGGCTGCGGGCAGCGCGCCAGCGCCCCGCAGCGCGAGCTGGCGCAAACACCACGACAGCTCTGCCCTTTGCGGCAACTAGCCCGTATTTCTCACAGCCCTTCTGCTGCGACAGCCGAAAGCGGCCTGTCTGCTTCGCCGCACGACGATTTCGCTCCTCAACATAGTGTCAACTATGCTTTCGTCGCGAAATCTCCGAGCGACTCGCATCCAGGCCACTCTCGGCTGTCTCGCGACGAAAGGCTGTGAGAAATGCGGACTAGCGTCGCCGCGAATCGGAGCGGCAACTTGGCGTTGCCGCACTCCACGTGTGAGCCGGCCCGAAGGCCGGCTCACGAGGGTGAATGGGATCAGTGGCCGCTGTGGGCGCCCTGCTCGCCACGCACGATGACCATGATCGGAATGGCCGAGGTGCGAGCGCCCGCGTCATCGTACGCAACGGCGCGGATCATGTTGTGGCCGCCGGCTTTGAGACCCTGGAGTGTCACGATGTACGGCTCGGCTTCCACGGTCGCGATGAGCTTCGGCAGATCGCCGACGACAAATGTGTCGTTCAGGTAGAACTCGACCCGGCTGATGCGCCCGTCCGGGTCGCTGGCCCGGGCGACCGCGACGAGGGTGTCCCCGGCCGCGATCTCGGTGTGAATCCCGGGCTGCGTGAACGCCACCCGCGGCGGGATGTTGGCCACGCCGGTGATGGTGCTGTGGACGAGCGTACGCTCGCCGGAATCGTCGTGGACGAGGGCCGTGAGACGTTGCGGTCCGGAGCGCACGGGCACTTTGAACCGGTAGGGCCGGGTCTCCACCGTCCCGGCCTCCTTGCCGTCCACGAGCAACGTCACGCTGCGCACGCTGCCGTCGCCGTCGACCGCGTCCACCTCGACGGTGGCGCTCTTGTCGGCGTTGAACAGCGCGCCGTCGACGTTCGTGAAGGCCGCCGCCGGCTTCTCGCGCGGCTCCGGCCAGTTCGCGTTGAGTTCCGCGTCGAACGTGAGCTCGGCGAGGTTGTCGGCGGCGCGGTGGACTTCGACCGCCAGGACGTTACTCCCTTTCCGCAGCAACTCCGGATCGAGTTTGACGGGGGTGAAGACCTCGCGGGCGATCCCGTGTACGGCTTTCAGCGCCAGCGTGCGATAGGTGACGTCCTCGCCCGGGAGGTTGGCCCGGAAGATCTCCCGGCCGTTGAGGTACACGATCGCACCGTCGCTCTGCTTGACGCGCAGGATGGCGTCGCGGAGGAACGATGGATCGTCGATCTGGAACCGGTGGCGGAGATACGTGGTCGTGCTCTTCACGCCGTGTGCGTTGCCGCCCAAGGGATCGATGAGCCCGAGCTCGAGCCGCCGGCGGTACCACGCGGAGTCGTCGAAATCGACTTCGGTCCAGCCCACCGGCGCGCTCTTTTCGCCCAGGAGGCGCCATTCGCGGCCGGCCTGAACGAGGGTCAGCTTCTCCACGGCCAGCTGGTAGCGGTTGCCGCCGACGAGCGCGCCCGGCGCGCCCGGCGCGCCGGTCTGCACCACGTCGAAGTTGAGGTGCTCGCCGCGCTTCGTCGGCTGGTAGTCGCGATTCAGCTCGAAGATGACCCGCACCGGGAACTTCTCGCCGGGCTCCATGGGGATGTTCTCGAGGGTCGCATCCGCGGTCAGGATGAGCACCACGTTCGGATCAGCGGTGGTCTCGAAGCCGTGTCCGCGCGCGCCGCCCTTGCGCCAGCGCTCGGCGAGCTCGCTCCCGAGGTCGACGCGGATCCTGCCGACGCGGAAGAACTCGTCGCCCGGGCGGTCCAGTTTGGCGGCGAAGCGCAGTCCGCCGTTCACCGCCTTCTCGAAGATATTGGTGGCGAAGAACTGGATGATGAAGAACGGACCGGGAAAGACGTCGACCACGGACACGTTGCGCCAGGCGATGTTGTTGTTCGCCTTCGTGTTCGCGTTGACGTCGGAGGTCTCCGCCGTCGTCATCCCGAACGGAGAGGCCGTGCTGGTCTCGATGCGCGCGAGTAGGCAGGCGTGCAACGGAGTGGCGCCGAACTTCGCCGGATCGGGCGGATACCATGGGATCTCGAGGATCGCCTCTTCGTTCATCTGCATCGCCGGGATGGTCAGCGGCGCCGTGTCGTAAAACGGCGGCGAGGTGACCGAGCGGTCGAGACCTGTCTTCGCGTTGATCTGGCCTCCGGCGAGGGTCCACGGCTCGACTTGGCCGGGGGTGTCGTTCGGCAGTCCGTCAGGGAAGGCGACGCCGTCCCACGGACCCATCGTGGCCCCGATGTTGGCGTCTCCCTGCGCCGTGCCGTACGTCGTGGCCGGGTCGAGGTTGAAGTTCGACTTGCGCTGCCAGCGCGCCCAGAGCTGATCGACCTTCGCATGCAGCATGAAGAAGAACGGGTCGCGCGCGGCGTACGGCTGGAGAAGCTGATCGCCGGCCTGGCTGGGATCGAACGGGTTCGGCGGACTCGGCGGCCCCCAGTACCCGCCGATGCGCACGTGCGACGAGTTGTGGCTGACAGCTTCCAGACGGCCGGAGAAGTTGTTGGCCGCGATGTTCGAGTCGTAGTCGACACGGTTGTTGATCGTGTTGTCGGCCTCGATCGTGCCGGCGATCTGCCGGCGGCGCAGGATCGGATTCAGGCCCGTGAAGGGATTCGCGTAGAGGCCGTCGGTAGCGGGAGAGAGCGGAGCGCCGATCGTCACGCCGGCCCCCAATCCGAATCCGCTCGCGCCCATGAAGGTATTGGTGAAGTAGTTGAACGGTCCGGTCTCGGGGTTGTCCGTCCACTGCCAGTACAGCAGCTTGAGGGTCGGATTCACTTCCTGCAGCAATCCCTCGTAGCGGTTCACGTACTCGCGGTGCCACGGCAGGAAAGCCACGGATGGGATGAACGGATTGCCGGAGCCATGGCGATAGGTCGGCCCGAAGCGGTGGATCTCCTGCTGCGTATGCCAGTACGTGTCGCCGCCCGGGAAGGTCACATCCGGATCGACCTGATCGGCGATGTCGATGATCGCGTTGATGTAGGCGGCGCGCTCCGCTGCCGACGCGTTGACGGCGCTCTTGCGGACCTTGGTGATCTCGCTTCCGTGCAGGACGCCCGCCTGCACGTTGTCGATGAACGATCCGGCCGCTTTCGCCGGATCCCACGACAGGCCGGTCGATGCGGCCGCCCAGTACAGCGTCAGCCGCTCCGTACCGGTGGATGCGGTGCCGCGATTGCGCACGCGCACGTAGACGTAGTTCGGCTTCCCGGAGAGCGGGCTGCGGTAATCGGGATCGAAGTGCGTGGTGTCGAGCCACGCCGGCGGCGAGCCGACCGGGTACGGGTACGGACTCCATCCGGGAAGCGGATCCCTGCGGACCCAGATGTCCGGCGAGGTCCACATCGGCCCGGCGCTCGGATTGGGCTCGACGCCCGTGTCGCCGGCGTTGTCGCGGATGAACAGATCCTCCGCGTAAACACCCGGCGTTGCGAGCGCGATGAGCGCGATGAGCCCGATAGACACACTTCGCGACCACCATCGTCTTTGGAACATTCGTTTCCTCCTTGCGTGAGTAGTGACGGATAGGCGCAAAGCGTTTCATCCGGAGTTCATGACGCCGCGCCAGCTCGGCGACGACCGCATCGCAACGCGATCTCTGGACGGGCTTCGTCATCGAGACGCCGCGTCTCCAGGCGCGCCAGGCGGTCGTAGATGTTCGCCTTGATCAGCTGATCACTCATCGCAATCTGCGGTGTCTTAGACGAGCCGTTCAGGGCCTTGATGTAATGAGCGCGCGCTTCGTCGTAGCGCTGTTGCCGGAAACGGAGGTCGCCGAAATGCGACTCGACGGAGAAGTCGTACGTCCCCTGGGCGTAGATCGCGCCGGCCGCCGCCGCCTTCAGCTCCGTCTCCGCCTTGTCGAGCTGTCCGACTTGCGTCAGTACGCTCCCGTACAGGTCCCGCGACCACGATGAGCGCCAGCCATACCCCACGGGAGTCGTTCTGAGCGCGCATTTTCCTGACGGCTTCGAGGAGGTTGCTTCGCGGCGTCCGAGGCGGGGTCAGACCTTTGTTTTTCTCGCGTGAGCGGAAAAAGAAGGTGGACCCCACCGCGGGCCCCACCGCAGGCCGACCCGATCGAGCTGACGGGATTCTGCGGAACGCCCTCCATTTCGGCTTGCACGACCCGTGTTACGTCATGCTATCTTTCGCAGTTCCTGCAGGCGTTCGCCGAAGTTGAGGAATGGCGTGGCGCGTCGCGGCCCTTACTAGTGATAGCATTAGGTAAGGAGACAAACGATGCCGACCTCCACCATCACGAGCAAGGGACAAACGACCGTTCCGAAGGAAGTGCGGGACGTGCTCGACGTCGGACCCGGCGACAAGATCACTTGGGAAGTGAACGGAGGCCGCGTCTCCGTTACGACCGAACGTCCCGCCTTCTGGCGTTGGGAAGGGTTCATCAAACACGGCCCCACCGACGTCGTGAAAGCCGTCCACGAAGCGCGTAAGCGGCGAGGACGCATCTGACGTGCAGCGTGTCGTCGTCGATGCCAACGTCTTCCTCTCCACGCTCGTCCACCGCAACGACGACCAGCGCGACGCGGCGAAAGCGCTCCTGCTGAAAGCGGAAGACGGCGCGCTGAAAGTCATCCTCCCGCAGTTCGTCGTCTTTGAGATCGTGTACGTCCTTCAGAGCACCTATCGAATCCCTGCGTCCGAGCTCGCCCCCATGCTCCGCGACCTCATCGCGTTGCCAGGCGTGCTCGTCATCGACGAATGCCCATGGAAACGCGTGTTGGAGTACTGGCCGGCCCCCCTCCCTTCCCTCGCTGATGCCTCGATCGTTGCCGTCGCCGCGAGCAACCGATACGACGCCATCGCCACCTTCGACCGGAAACTCGGAAAGCGCGCGAAAGACCTCGGCGTCGCGACGTACTGGTAACTACCAATAGCACAACGTTCCAGGCACAACGCGCGGCCGCGAAAGCGCTCCTGCTGGAAGCCGCGGATGGCGATGTC
>CAZLGP010000247.1:0-9811 GCA_964558905.1 uncultured Thermoanaerobaculia bacterium
GGCGTACCAGCTCGTTCACGACGAAGCGCTATTGAAGCTCGACCAGCCCAACGATCTCGTCAGTGTCTATTACACGTTGGCCATGCTCCATTGCCGCTTCCTGCCCAAGAAGGACCTGGCCAAGGCGGAGGAGTATCTCGAGAAGTCTCTGGCCATCATCGAGCACACGTCTCTGTCGGAGAGTGAGAAACACTATCTGGCCGTGTTCAACCTCAATGGAATCGCGTTCATCCGCCACCTGCAGGGACGGGTGGAGGAGGCGACGGAGCTGTGCCGTAAAGGGTTCGAGCGCCTCAACGAGCACCTGACCGAGGAGCAATACCGCCTGCATCGTTCCGTACTGCTCTACAACATCGCCCAGGTGCATACGTCGACGCGCTCTTACGAGGAGGCGGTGAAGTACTACAACGCGGCAATGGAGATCGATCCGCGCTACTCCGAGTACTACAACGAGCGGGGAAGCGTCTACCTCAAGATGGGACGATTCGCGGACGCCGCGGCCGACTATCACAAGGCCATAGAGCTGTCCGAGCCTTATCAGGAGGTCTACACGAACCTGGGCCAGGCGTACAAGCTGCTCGGCGACGCGGAGAACGCGATCGCCGCGTACTCGAGCGCCATCGACCTCGATCCCCGCCAGATCCTCCCACTGCTCGGCCGGGCCCAGGCACACGAGCTGGCCGGCCACGCCGAAGCGGCGCTGGCCGATTACACCGCGGTCCTCTCCCTCGACCCCTCGGATCCGCACACATGGTCGAACCGGGCCGTCCTTCACTACGAGGGCGGCCGCATCGCGGACGCCGTGGCGGACCTCGACCAGGCCATCGCCCGCGCCCCCGGCCTCCCCGACCTCTACGCCAACCGCGCCCTGGCCCTGGCGGATCTCGGCCGCGCTCACGCCGCAGCCACCGACCATCAGACCTACCTGAAACTGCGGCCCGATGCCGAGGACCGGGAGGAGGTCGTCGGGAGGATCCGAGCGCTGAGGGAGAATTGAGAATTGAGAATTGAGAATTGAGAAAGGACTCTCGCCGCGCCTCCCGTTTTCAATTCTCAATTCTCAATTCTCAATTCTCAATTCTCAATTCTCAATTCTCAATTCTCAATTCTCAATTCCGACCGGGCGGCACTCGTCCGGCGTCTACATCTTCCTCGCCCACAACACCCGCTGCGGTGCCCGGAACAGGTACCCGACCGGCAGGGAGAACATGTGTACGAGGCGGGTGAACGGGATGAGGGCGAGGGTGATCCAGGCGCCGATGATGTGCAGCGTCACGGACAACGGCATGCCGGCGAGGAACGCCGGATCGGGGCGCAGGGTGAAGACGCTCCAGAGGTAGGGCGTCGTGGTGCGCGCGGACCACAAGGCGCCCCAGCGCTCGGTGATCGCGACCTGGAGTCCGAGGACGACCTGGGCGATGAGGAGCGCGAGGACGATGATGTCGAAGACCGTCGAGCTGGCGCGCAGCGACGCGATGGAGACGCGGCGCACGAGGAGCACGATCAATCCCGCGAGACAGAGGACGGCCGCGGCGGCGCCGATGGTCTCGACGGTCAGCAGCACGGTGCGATTGGACAGGAAGGCTTGCCACGCGCCGGGCACGATCACAGGGATCAGGTGACCGACGACGAGGATGGCGATGCCGAGATGGAACGGCAGCGCGCCCCAGGCCAGCCAGCGGCTCTCGAGCATTTGCGAGGAGAGCGAGGAGACGGTCCCCCGCGAGCGATATCGCCACACGAGACCGGCGATGAAGACGACGATCGCCGCGTAGGGGAGACCGACGAAGACGAGCTGGATATTCATGGGGCACCTCCGTTTTCAGGGCGCAAGGGGCAGGGCGCAGGGGGCAGGGGTTGTTCAGGGAGGGTTTGTTCAGGGCGCAGGGGTGGTTCAGGAAGGCTTTGTTCAGGGCGCAGGGGGCAGGGGGGCAGGAGAGACTGGGTTGCGGTGACGAGGTGGCGGTAGGGATTCTCGGTTGCGGCGAGGATCTCGTTCATCTTCGCTAGCGCGGGCAGGAGTACGAGCTCTTCGAGCTCGCGCCACTCGTTCTCATCGAATGCGCTCGCGTTCGCGAGCACCTCGGCGATGTGATCGGGCAGTTCGTGGAACGCCGCCGTCCCGGCGGCTGGCCCGGCGGCGTCCTCGCCGCCGAGGCCCTCGGGGCGCCGGGGACGGCGCCCGGCCAGGCGGCGGGACGCCGGCGTTCCAGCGGACTGCTGCAACTCGCTGCGGGACGCCGGCGTTCCGATGGCCTGCTGCAGGCCGAGCATGAGGCGGGCGCGGGCGCGGCTGTCGTCTCCGAAGAGATGCGCGCCGAGGTGCGGGCTGCACGATGGCGCGAGATCGAAGGTCGAGGTATAGGTGATCTCGAGCGACGCGCGATCGAGCGTAGCGGTCTCGCGCGCGAAGGCCTCCAGCGCGGGCACGACGCGACGGGCCTCGTCGACGTGCCGCGGGAACGCGGCGTCGGGATAGCGGAACAGCGGCGCGAGCGCCTGCAGCGCGGCGATCGCGGCGACGCTCATGCGCCCCTCTCCGGCGGGACGACGTGGCCGAAGCCGCTGTCGCCGCGGCGCAACTCGGCGGCGATGGCCTGCTCGCGTTGCAGCGGCGGCAGCACGAAGCGCTCGTCGAGATTGGCCAGCGCGGTAAGGCGATAGATCGCCTCCGCCTGCGCCGCGGTGAGCCCGACGTCCGGCAGCACGCCGGTTCGCTTGTACTCGCGCACGGCATTCAGTTTCCTCAGCGCGTCCTCGACGACGGCGGTGTTGCCCGCACCGAACAGCGCGGCGAGATAGCGGATCGGCATCCGGACGAGCGGCGGAACGTAGAAGAGCATCGGCAGGGTGCGGTACTCGGCGTGCAGCGGCAGGGCCAGTCCCCACTCGCGCACGAACTTCCACACCGGCGACTTGCGCGCCGCGTCGAGCATCGCGCTGCTGATGCCGTTCTCCTCGGCCGCGGCAATGACCTCGGGATCATTCGGATCGAGCAGCAGCGAGCGCTGGGCCTCGACGAGCTTCTCCTGCGGCGCCTTCGCCACCTCGACGATGCGGCTCGCGTCGTAGAGCACGACGCCCATGTAGCGGATGCGCCCGACGCAGGAGTGATAGCACGCCGGCGCCTGTCCGGCCTCGAGGCGCGGGTAGCAGAGGATGCACTTCTCGGATTTGCCGGTCTTCCAGTTGTAGTAGGTCTTCTTGTACGGACAGGCCACGACGCACGCGCGCCAGCCGCGGCAGGCCTCGGAATTCACGAGCACGACACCGTCCTCGCCGCGCTTGACCATCGCGCCCGAGGGACACGACGCGACGCAGGCGGGATTCACGCAGTGGTTGCACATGCGCGGGAGGTAGGCCATGGTCACGCTCTCGAGCGCGAACAGAGCCTTGCGCTCGTCGTCTTCGAGCACGCCGAGGTTCGGGTCGTTCGCGGCGTAGACCGGGGAGCCGGAGAGGTCGTCGTCCCAGTTCGGGCCGGCCTGGATGTCGATCGGCTTGCCGGTGATCTGCGACACGGGAATCGCGGTCGGTTGATCGTCTCCCTCGGGGGCGTCGAAGAGGTCGTTGTACTGGTAGGTCCAGGGCTCGTAGTAGTCGTCGAGGCCGGGCTGGCGGGGGTTGTAGAAGACCTTCATGATTCCGCCCGCGCGCCCCTGGGAGCGCAGACGGAGGTTTTCGTTCCAGCCGCCGCGCCAGGTTTCCTGATCCTCCCAGCGCGTGGGATAGCCGGTGCCGGGCTTGGTCTCGACGTTGTTCCACCACATGTACTCGGCCCCGGCGCGATCGGTCCAGAGGTTCTTGCACGCGACGCTGCAGGTGTGGCAGCCGATGCATTTGTCGAGGTGGAAGACCATTGCAACTTGAGCTCTGACGTCCATCTGAATCTCCCGGTGCTGAGTGCTGAGTGCTGAGTGCTGGGTTGGTTTTCGCCACTCAGCACTCAGCACCCAGAACCCAGCACTCCCTCACCACTTCACCTCGGAGAGCCGCCGCACGCTCACGTACGTATCGCGGTTCACTCCGGGCGGGCCCCAGTAGTTGAAGGCCCAGGTGAACTGGGCGTAGCCGCCGATCATGAGGAGGGGCTTGAGGCGCACGCGATTGAGGCTGTTGTGGCCTCCGGCGCGACGGGGCTTGCCACGGGCGGACGTCTTCGGCGTGCCGACGGTCCGCTCCGTGGCGTGGTAGATGAAGCACATCCCCGGCGGGATGCGCGCGCTGACGCAGGCGCGGGTGACGACGACGCCGTGGTCGTTGACCAGCTCGACCCAGTCGTTGTCCTGCACGCCGAGGAGCTCCGCGTCGCGGTCGTTCATCCAGCACGGCTCGATGCCGCGGGAGAGGGTTTCCATGCGCAGGTTGTCGCCGTAGGTCGAGTGGATGTGCCACTTGCCGTGGGGCGTGAGGTAGTTCAAAACGAGAGCCCGGTCTTGGAGCGGCGTGTGATCGAGATCGCGTAGGCTCTCCTGATCGGGGCGGGGCTTGAAGGTCGGCACATGCTCGCCGAAGGCGCGATAGACCTCGTGATCGAGGTAGAAGTGCTGGCGGCCGGTGAGGGTCCTCCACGGGATCAGCTCTTCGATGTTCTGCGCGAAGCCGGTGTACGTGCGGCCGTCGTTGGTGATGCCGGTCCAGAACGGCGTTGTGAGCGTGCGGCGCGGTTGCTGGACGAGCTCCTCGAACGTGGTACGCACGCCGCGTGTGCCGTTGGCGAGATGGGTGTGATCGCGGCCGGTCTTTTCGGATTCGGACTGGAACGCGCGCCAGGCGAGCTCGCCGTTCGTCTCGGCGGCGAAGCGGAGGATGACGTCGCAGACCGAGCGGTCCTCGCGCAGCGACGGATACGACGCCCCGTTCCACGTCTCCGAAGGCTGCTGGCGGAGCCACTCGTCATAGAAATCGTCGACGGCGTACTTCGTGCCGTGTGCGCCGAGGCCCATGGTTCGGAAGTTCGGGCCGACGGAGATGAAGCGGTTGTAGAGGTTCGCGTAGTCGCGCTTCACGACGGCGACGTTCGGCATCGTGCGTCCGGGGATCGGCTCGCACTCGCCGCGGGCCCAGTCGCGCACCGTCGGCTGCGCGATCTCGCCGGGGGTGTCGTGAAGGAGCGGCGTCACGACGAGGTCGTCGACCGGCTCCGGCATCGACTTCGCCGCGAGCTCCTGGGTCTCTTTCGCGAGATCGCGGAAGATCTGCCAGTCGCTCCTCGACTCCCAGCAGGGCGGCACGGCCTTCTGCAGCGGGTGCAGAAAACTGTGCATGTCGGTGGAGTTGAGGTCGTCCTTCTCGTACCACGACGCGGCGGGGAGGACGACGTCGGAGTAGAGCGCCGATGTGTCCATGCGGAAATTGATGTCGACGATGAGGTCGAGCTTTCCGCGTGCGCCCTCGTCGCGCCAGATGACGTCGCGGACGGAGTCCTTGCCGTCTTCCGATGCGATGGCGGCGCCTCCCGTGCCGAGGTAGTGCTCGAGGAAGTACTCGTGTCCCTTGGCGGAGGCCTGCAGCGCGTTGCCGCGCCAGATGTAGAAGACCCGAGGCCACGACGCCGGGTTGTCGGGATCCTCCATCGAGAACCGGAGCGTACGGGCTTTCAGTTGATCCGCGACGTACTGCGCGATTTCCTCGGGCGTCGTCGCGCCGGCTTTGCGCGCATCGGCGAGGACTTCGTGATTGGGACGGTCGAACTGCGGGAAGCACGGCAGCCATCCAGAGCGGACGGCCATCGCCTGGACGTCGGCGGTGTGGCCATCGGACATTGCGTGCTTTTCATCGGCGACCGAACAGATCTCGCGGAACGGCCGGTCGTACCGCCACTGATCGGAGTGCATGTAGTGGAACGACGGCGTGTTCTGCAGTCGCGGCGGGCCGCCCCAGTCCTGCGCGAACGCGAGCGGCGCCCACGAGCCGATCGGCACGAGCTTCTCCTGCCCGACGTAGTGGTTCCAGCCGCCGCCGTTGCGTCCGATGCAGCCGGTGAGCATGAGCGCGGTGATGCAGGCGCGATAGATCAGATTGTTGTGATACCAGTGATTGACGCCGGCGCCCATGATGATCATGCAGCGCCCCTTCGACTCCTCGGCGGTCTTTCCCCACTCGCGCGCGAAGCGGATGACGTCGTTCGCGGCGACGCCGGTGAACTGCTCCTGCCACGCGGGTGTGAAGGGCTGCGTCGGATCGAGCGAGTCGGCCTCGACGCCGTACTGCGCGAGGAGGATGTCGAACGCCGTGGCCACGAGACGATCGCCCACGCGACGCGCGGGGACGTTCCGCAGGAAGGCCTTCGGCGGACCGGGCTCGCTGAAGTCGTCGACGATCAGCGGCACGGTCTCCTCGCGCGCGTCTGCGAGCGTGAGGCGCGGTGTGTACTCCTCACCGGTGCGCGCGTCGCGCGACTCGAGGTTCCACTGTCCCTTCGTCTTCTGCCAGCGATGGCCGACCGTGCCCTGGGGCACGCGCAGGTTCAGCTCCTCGTCGAACACGAGTAGCTTCCACTCGGCCAGCTCCTCGTCCGGAGCGATCGCGGAGCTGCGCAGCATCGGGCCGGGCCGGTAGTGCCCTTCCTCGTCGCGCAGGAGCTCCACAAGGAATGGCGCGTCGGTGTAGCGGCGCACGTAGTCGTCGAAGTAGTCGACGCGGCGCGCGAGATGGAACTCCTTGAGCAGCACGTGACCGACGGCCATCCAGAACGCGCCGTCCTGCCCCTGGTGGATGGGGACCCACTCGTCCGCGATCTTCGAGGTCTGGCTGAAATCAGGAGAGAAGACGACCACCTTCGTTCCCTGATAGCGGGCCTCGACGAGGAAGTGCGCGTCGGGCGTGCGGGTCATGAGGACGTTGGATCCGACGACGGCGATGAACTTCGCTTTGAACCAGTCCGCGCTTTCCGCGACGTCGGTCTGCTCGCCCCAGATCTCCGGCGACGCGGGCGGGAGGTCGCAGTACCAGTCATAGAAGGAGAGACAGACTCCGCCGAGGAGCTGGAGGTAGCGGGCGCCGGCGGCATAGCTGATCATCGACATTGCGGGGATGGGGGAGAAGCCGATCACGCGATCGGGGCCGTGCCGGCGTGCGGTGGAGAGGTTCGCGGCGGCGAGCATCGGGAGGATGTCGTTCCACGCGACGCGGCGGAAGCCGCCTTTGCCGCGCGCCTTCTGCCAGCGCGTGCGCGACGCGGGATCGGTCACGAGCGATTCCCATGCCTGGATTGGGTCCTTGTGCTCCGCGAGCGCTTTTTCCCAGAGGTCGAGCAGCGCGCCGCGTACGTAGGGGTACTTCACGCGCAGCGGGCTGTAGACGTACCAGGAGTGCGAGATGCCGCGCTGGCAGCCGCGCGGCTCGTACGACGGCAGGTCGGGATCGATGCGTGGGTAGTCGAGCGCCTGCGTCTCCCACGTCACCAGTCCCTGCTTGACGTGGATGTTCCAGCTGCAGCTTCCGGTGCAGTTGACGCCATGCGTCGAGCGGACGACTTTGTCGTGCGCGAGGCGGTTGCGGTAGATGTCTTCCCAGGCGCGGGTGCCGGGGCGGAACAGATCCTGGATCCAGCTCACGATGACCTCCCGGACTTGCGGACCATGCGCTCGCGCACGCCGGCCCGGCGGGAGCGGACGACGAATGCGACGGCGCCGAAGACCGCGACCGCGACGCCTCCCGCTGCCCCATGGACTTTGCCGGCACCCTCGGCCGGCAGCTTTGTGTTCGCGGGAACGCCGATGGCCGTGCTCTCGAAGTAGGCCGCCAGATGCAACGCTTCGTCGCTGGTCACCGGCCGCTTCGTGTAGACGGCGCGCATGAGCGGGAAGCCCGGTCGTTCGGTCGCGGACAGGAGCGCGGATTCGCCCATACGCGGATAGACGGCGGTGAGATCGACGGCCAGCGAGCCGCCGCGTCCGCGGACGGAGTGACACGCGAAACACGGCGAGCCGCCGTTCGCGAGCCTGTCATGGCCGAAGTAGAGTCGCTCGCCGGTCGTGGCCGATCCCTTCGGTCTCTCGTCCGTCTCCGCCATCGTGACGGCGTACAACCGCGATTTCAGGTCAGGCGCCTGGAGGAGATCGGTGATTGCATCGATCTGTTCCGCGCTCATCGGCCCGATGTTGGCCTCCATCCGCTGGACGGCGGCCCGCAGATCTGCCCGCGGCCACCTCGTGGACGGCAACAGATCCGGCCCGGCCATGTCGCCCTCGCCGATGGTGTGACAACCGGAACAGTTCTCGAGATAGAGAGTGACGTCCGGTTCCGCGAACGCTGAAATACTCAACAGCGCGATGAACACCGCAACGAGAAGTCTCATGTGTTGCGATTGTGGGCTGCGCGGGTGGGTGGGCGCGCTGCGCGGGATCACAGGGGGGTGTGAGGAGGGGGGATGGGACCTATGGGACCTATGGGACCTATGGGACGAATGGGGAGAACGAACTACCCATTCGTCGCATGGGTCCCATTCGTCCCATCGCGCTCACCCCTTCACCGCCCCCGAGGTCAACCCCTGCACGATCCTCCTCTGGGCGAGCAGCACCAGTGCTGCGACCGGCGCGGTCGTCACGATCGCGGCCGCGAGGATCTGTCCCCAGGGCACTTCGTAGCGGCCGCGGAACAGGGCGATCGCGACGGGGACGGTCTGGCGGTCCGGCGTCAGAGTGAACGAGAGCGCGAAGAGGAACTCGTTCCAGCAGTAGATGAACGTCAGGATGGCCGTTGTCGCCATTCCGGGAATGGCCAGCGGCGCGACGATGCTCAGGAAGACGCTGAGCCGGCTGGCGCCGTCGATGCGCGCGGCCTCTTCGAGCTCGATCGGGATCTGCCGGAAGTAGCCGACCAGCAACCAGACTGTCAGAGGCATGGCGAAGGTGAGGTAGGGGAGAATCAGGCCGGGATACGTGTCGATCAGGCGGAGCGTGCGCAGGAGCAGGAAGAGCGGGCTGACGATCGAGATCTGCGGGAACATCGTCACGGCGAGGATGAAGCCGAGGATGGCGTTGCGGCCGCGGAAGTCGAGTCGCGCCAGCGCGTACGCGGCCGTCGATCCGACCACGATGCAGAAGAGCGTCGTGGTCGCGGCGACGATGAGCGAGTTGCGGATCGGAATCCAGAACGCACGCTCCTCGAACAGCGCGCGATAGTGCACGAGCGTCAGCTCGCGCGGAATGAGGGTAGCGCCGCCGAACAGCTCCGCCTCGGGGCGGAGCGACGCCAGCAGCGCCCACGCGAAGGGAAAAACCGTGAACGCGACGAGGACGATCAGCACGGCCCGTCTCATGCTGTCTCCTTCGCATCCAGCGCGCGGATGTACAGCAGCGCTATTCCGAAGGTGATGACGAAGACGATCACCGACAGCGCCGATGCGTAGCCGGAGCGGAGGTTCTGGAACAGCGCGTTGAACGTATAGAGCGCGATCGGCTCGGTGGCCGTTCCCGGTCCGCCGTTCGTGAGGACGTAGATGAGGTCGAACACGCGGAACGCGTCGAGCGTGCGGAAGATCAGCGCGACGAGCAGCGCGGGCCGGAGCAGCGGCAGCGTCACGTGCCACAGCTGCGACAGGGGACGCGCGCCGTCGACGGAGGCCGCCTCGTACAACTCGTGCGGGATGTTCTGCAGGCCGGCCAGGAGCAGGAGCGCCACGAACGGAGTCGTCTTCCAGACGTCCGCGACGATGATCGGCACCCACGCCGTCGTCGCGTGGACGAACCACACCAGCGGCTCGCCGGTGATGCCCGCGAGCACGTGGCTGATCGGTCCGGATCGCGAGTCGAAGAGGAAGCGCCAGAGGAGACCGGCCACGACGGTGGGGATCGACCAGGGGATG
>CAZLGP010000248.1:0-6332 GCA_964558905.1 uncultured Thermoanaerobaculia bacterium
GTCTTCCCCGTGCCCGGCGCGCCGACGAGCAGCACGCCCTTCGGCGCCGTCCCGCCCAGGCGCGTGTACTTCGCCGGGTCCTTCAGGAAGTCGACGATCTCGACCAGCTCGTTCTCGGCCTCGTCGATCCCGGCGACGTCGTCGAAGGTGACCTTCGCGTCCTTCTCGTTATCGAAGCGGCGCGCGGTACTCTTGCCGATGCCCATGAGCCCCCCCATGCCGCCCTGTTTCGCCGCGCGCCGGAAGAACCACACGTAGAGCGCAACAATCAGCAGCGTCGGCGCGAAAGTGTAGAGGAGGTTGAGTAAGCCGTTCTCCTCGTGGATGGGCTGAGCGCTGATCTCCACCCCCTTGGCCAGCAGCAGTGTTTCGAGCCCGGGGTCGGCGAAGGCCGGCAGCGTCGTCTTGAATTCGCGGACCTCGCGGGGCTCCGCACGCGTGGCCGAGTCGCCCGTGGCCGGGTAGGTGACAGCCGTTCGGAACTGTCCAGTGATGCTCTCGCCCCTGTTGAAGACCCGCTCGACGTTCCCCCGTGTTACCTCCTGTCGAAACAGCGTATACGGCACGTTCTCCGGCGAGGGCGGGCCGGGGAAGAGAGCGCGCACGAGGAGATAGTTCGCGGCGAGGATGAAGAGGAAGGTGAGCCACGTCTTGCGCGGCATCTGCGGGCGCGGCTTGGTCGTGCGCTCCCGATCGGTCTGTGGTGTGGGCATCTCTCCGCTCGCGGGTTAGAGAGGCAGCTTCGTCTCTTGGGGCCAATCGTATGCGCGGCGTGCGCCCTTCGCGGTCAGTGAATCGTATTCCTCACCGCGTCGGCAGTCGTGAACGGCGCTGAGGAATGAAATTGCGTTCGACGAGTAGTCTCTCGGCTTCTCCCGCCTCATGGCCGTGCCGCGCGCGGGAGCGTGAAGTGGATTCGCGTCCCCTCACCGAGCGCACTCTCGGCCCAGACGCGCCCGCCGTGGGCCTCCACCAGCCCCCTCACGATGGCGAGGCCGAGCCCGAGCCCGCTGCGGTCCGTTCGGCTCGCCTGCCAGAACGCGTCGAACACGTGTGGCAGCTCGTCCGGCGCGATCCCGGCCCCGGTGTCCGCTACCCACAGGTGCACTTCGTCATTGCCATCCTCGGCGCACACGTCGATGCGCCCGCCCTTTGGCGTGAACTTGAGCGCGTTCCCGAGCAGGTTGCCGAACACCCGGAGCACGCGGTCGGGGTCGGCCAGCACCTGCGGGAGGTTGTCGCTTGTTCGAGCATGGAGTTCGATCCCGCGCGCGTCCGCCGCATGGCGGTGCATCGCGACCGCGCCGCGCAGAAGCGTCGCCGCGGGAACGGGGGTGAGCTCCATGGGCAGCCGCCCAGACTCGATGCGCGCGACGTCCAGCAGGCCATCGATCATCCGGTTGGCGTGCTCCGCGGAGCTGCGGATCGTGGCGAGCGCGCGGCCGGCCGGCCCCGTGCGGATTTCCTCGGGAGCCTCATCGACGAGAAGGGACGCGGCCATCATAACGGTGCTGATCGGGGCGCGCAGGTCGTGCGCGACCGCGCGCAGCACAGCGTCTCGCGAGCGGATTGCATCCTGCGCCTGGCGGTAGAGCCGCGCGTTGTCGATCGCCACCGACGCGATGCGACCCAGCTCGCGCGCGAGGCCCAGGTCCACACGACTGTAGTGGCGATCGGTTCGGATCGACCCGAGCACCAGCGCGCCGAGGGCATTCCCGCGGGCGGCCAGCGGCACCACGATCAGGGACGTCAGCTCGAGTTCGCGCAGCAGCTTCCAGCGCTCCTCGTCATCGGCGGCCGTCTCACGGATCCAGTCGTCCGTCACCGGGGAGAAGAGCATCGGCTCCCCGGATCCGACCACCCGAGCCTCGGGCGAGTCGCTCGATGGCTCGGGTGCAAAGGCTACGACGCGGTCGAGCGCGGCGAGCCGCTTCAGGTCTACGTGCGCCATCGCCACGCGCCGCGCGTTGCCGCCGGCGCCGAGGATGTCCACCACGCAGAAGCACGCGACGCGGGGGACGGCGAGATCCGCCACCGCCTGAAGCGTCTTTTCGTACTCCAGCGTGTTCGCGAGCGTCTGCCCCGCGTCTATCAGGAACCGGAGCGCTCCTCTGTTGCCGACCCGCGGACGCACCTGGGCGGGCTCCGCGAAGGGGCTCGGCGACGGCTCTCCGCGATGCACTTCAAGCATCAGCGCGGCCGATGATCGGAGTTGAGGGGGTCGGCAACCGACGTCGCCCACGTTGCCGGCGTCATCCCGTAGACCGCCTTGAACTTGCGGCTCAAGTGACTCTGGTCGGCGAAGCCACACTCGAATGCCGTAGTCGATACGGAAACGCCGCTCGAGAGCAGCTCGGCCGCCGCGGCTAGCCGCAGTCGCATGTGATACGCGTGCGGCGGCAGGCCGTAGTCGCGATGAAACGAGCGGATCAGGTGGGACTCCGTGACCCCGCTCATGGACGCGAGCTCCGCGATCGGTACCTGCTCGCCGGGCTGGGCTCGTAGGTACTCGCGAATGGATTCGAGTGGGGTGGCGGCGCGCCCATGGCGCACGGCTGCTGCATCCTTGCCGAATGCCGCAAGGCGTTCGAGCAGCGAGCGAAAGGTGTTCACGCACCCTAACGAGCGCACCGGACGCCGCAGCTGTGCGACGAGTGCCGCTACCTGCCCGCCGAGCTCCACGTCGGTGACGAGTGCGGGCCGGTCGGCGACGTGGAGCCCCTCGAGGTGAGACCCACCGGCCAACAGCGTCACCGCGCTGTGGGGTGCACCGCTTTGGGCACGCAGCGCGTGGAGCTGCCAGGCCGGAACGAGAAGAATGCAGTTCCGGTTGGCGACGATGCTCATGCTCGACTCGACCCTCACCACCGCCGGCGCGCTGACGAGCGTGATCGCGAATCGGCCATGGATACGCGGCTGCATGTCCGCGGTGGGTTCTTCGACACAGAGGAGGTCCGCCACGTCGCGCCGAAACGGGCGCCAGGCGCGGGCTCGCGCGGCGTCGGTCGGTTGGGTGGAGTCGAGAACTCGCGGTGCGAGTAAGGTCGCCATGTTCCCGCCTTTCGTTGAGACGGGAAGAAGTTAGGCGCACCGGCCGCGCAAGTCGTTTTCGGCTGGTTATTCCTCGGTTGTCGAATAGTTCCCGCTAGAACGCCTCCGCCGGGTCCTCGCTATCGACAGGCAGGTGCGGGCTCCCGTCGAGGACACTGGCAACGGGCGGTGCCGCGAGGAAGGTGCGCCGCAGGGCTTCCCGCTTCGGCCCGAGAGATGCCGCCAACTCGAGGACGATGTTGCGGCTCGTCTCCCGGTGCAGCGTCGCGGCTGCGTCGTCGCCAAACGCGCGCGCCACGTCGGTGGCGGTCGCGTGAACCTGCCACCCGGCCACGGGCGCCTCGAAGCCCTTGATCGCGGCGAGTGCGCGGGCGACCAGATCCTGCGCACGTCGCGTGTTGCCGGAGGCGAGCGCGACCCTGGCGTTCACCTCACAGGCGAGCGCCAACCAGGTCCGCTCAGCGGTCGTGCTGGCGCTGGCGAGGAACGACTCGCCGGCATCGCGGGCACGCGCGAGATCGCCGCTTTGCAGCTCGAGATCGGTGAGCGCCCACTGCTGGTACAGACGCCAGTACCAGTCCCCGAGCACCGCGTGGTTATCCATCTCCTCGCCGGCCGCATGCAGGCGGACCAGGGCCGCCTCCCGGTTGCCGAGGCCGACCTCTGCCGCGGCGCCCATCGTGAGGCACCAACGTCGCCACGGGGCGCGCCCACGTTGCTCCAACGGTGGCAACAGGGAGTCGCACGTCGCGCGCACGGAGGCGAAATCCTTCGCGTGCAAAAAGGCCAGGGCGCGGGTTAGCTGCAGCGTCTCGGCGCGATATGGGTCGCCGTTCTTCTCCGCCAGGACAATTCCGGCGTCGAGCTCATGTAGCGCTTCTCCCCACTCTCCGAGCAGGATGCGGCACCACGGCACGTAGAACTCTCTGACGGAGTAAGCGTAGCTCAGGTACATGCTCCCGCCGTGCCTTGTGGCGAGAGTGGCGAGCGCCTCGACCAGTTCGCGTATCGTGCTGCGATACGCCGACGAGAAGAGCCCGGCTACGCCGCCGTCGATCACGTGCCACGCGACGTCCTGCTCCGTGCCGCGTCGGCGGATCTCGGCCAGTGCACGGGCGCCTACCGCCGCGTCCTCGGTGTCCCACCCTCTCGTCCAGATTCTCCGCATCATGCACTGCGCACGAATTCGGGCGCGGATCAGTGGGTTCGCCAGCGCGTAGCTCAGGCGGAGCGCTTCATCGATGACCTCGAGGCCCCGGTCGCGGCTGCCCCATGCGAGCGGGTAGGCGAGGTCGACGAGCGCCTTCGCTTCGACGTCGACGAGCCCGTACCGAGCCGCCCGCTCGCGCAGGAGCGTCAGGACGTCGGCTGCCTTCGCGTCGAAGGTGCCGAGGTACATGTCGGCCAGCTCGTTCAGGATCTCGGTTTCCGCCACCGCCCGCTCCTGCAGCGGCAGCTTGCCGGCCAGCTCCAGCGCGTGCTGCAGGTTGGCGCTCGCCTCATCCAGCGCGCCGCGGGATGCGGCCAACTCGGCGGCGCGGCGCAGATATTCCACGGCGCGCGGCCAGTGGGCCCCCTTTTCGAAGTGAAGTGCCAGCTGGGGCGTGACCTCATCCAGCGAGGCGGCGAATACCTGCTCCAGTTGTTCGGCGCGCCGGCGGTGCAGCATGGCACGCCGGGCGGGCGGCTGCCGCGCGTAGAGCACCTCGCGGTAGAGCGCGTGCGCGAAAGCGTAGCGCTGGACGACACCACCGTCCGAGAGCTGGCGAGTGTCCGCGAGCCGCAGGATGTGGCCACGCCGCGCCAGCGCGTCGCAGCACTCGTCGAACAGCCCTGCGTCCATGTCGGCCGACGGCGCGCCGATCGCGGGCGCGAACGTCATCCCGGCGATCGCGGCGACCTCCAGCACGCGCTGGTCCGCGTCGTCTAGTCGTCCGATCTGCGCCGCTATCATCTCGCGCAAGCTCTCGGGGACCGCGAGCGAGATCGCCGCAGCAGGCCGCTGGAGGCGCCACGCCGGGCCATCGCGCTCGACCAGCCCGTGCTCGACGAGGTGCTGGAGCACGGCGATCATGAACAGCGGATTACCCTCGGTATGTCGGTGGAGCAGTGCCGCGAGTTCCATCGTGTGTCCGGCTGCGTTTTGCCCGCCGGCCAGGTACGCCGCGATCTCGGCCTCCGTCAGCGGCTCGAGGAACATCTCCCGGGAGAGCTGCCGCGCCACGAGGTCTCGCTTGAGCGAGTGCAGGGGCTGCGTCGCGTGCGCCACGTCCGTGGGGCGGTACGTAGCGACGAGCATGATCCTCGTCGGGAGCCGGCGGCGGGCGAGCGCGGAGATCAGATCGAGCGTCGATGCGTCCGCCCAGTGGAGGTCTTCGAGCACGAGCAGGAGGGGACTCGCGACGGCAATGGCTTCCAGCGCCTCGCAAATCTCACGCAGCATCCGCTCGCGCGTCGCGCCGAGGATCTCCTGTGTGAGCGTCTCGCGATGCTCCCGAGTCAGCAGCGCGGGGAACTGCACCAGCCAGGTCGGTGCGTGCGACGCGATCGTGTCGACCAGCCGTCCGGCGTCCGGGCCGCGGCACAGCTCACCGAGCGCCTCGAGCACCGGATAAAAGCCCTCCTTGCTGCCAAACCCCTCGACGCATTGCCCGCGCGCGACACGCGTCGTGCGATCGGAGGCGGCGACCTGGCGCAGGAACTCTTCAGTGACAGCGGTCTTGCCAATGCCCGGCTCGCCGGTGATGAAGACGACCTGCAGCCTTCCAGTGCCGGCGCTGCGCAGGCACTGCCACAGCTCCGCGAGCGCACCCTCGCGTCCAACCAGCCGTGATCCGTGCGCCAGCGCCGGCCTGGCGTCGGCAACCGGTTCGTCGAGCTTGCCCAGGAAGCGGTACCCGCGCCGCGAGACGGTCTCAATGAAGCGCGGGTTCTTCGGGTCGTCGTCGAGCGCCCGTCGCAGATGGAAGATCTTGCTCTTCACGGCCTGCGGCTCGATCGCCATTCCCGGCCAGACGGCGTCGAGAAGCTCCTGATGCGTCACCAGCCTGCCGGAGTGCGCGATGAGGTGGTTGAGCACCGCGAACTCGCTTGGCGTCAGGACAATCCGCTCATCCTCGCCCAATCCGGCAGTGCGCCACAGGCACTGGTTCGGTGGGTCGAGCCGAAATGGAGTCAACGCTTTCACCGTGGCCGGAGCTTGACTCGAGGGAGTGCCGCCAATCCGCGAATGTAGCACGCGCACGGGATGTCGCCAGATCAATAAGAAACATGTGACAGAG
>CAZLGP010000249.1:0-34473 GCA_964558905.1 uncultured Thermoanaerobaculia bacterium
ACTCGAAGCTCGATCTGGGTTCCATCGCCGCAAATCTCCGCCGCGCCGCCTACACCTGACCGCTCCCAACGTCCAGCCCACAGCCCCGAGCCTGCCGAAACGTCCAAACTCCAGGCCCCCGGCTTTCAGCCGGGGGTGGGGCGAGGTGTCCTTGGTCAGCCCGCGTAGCGGGCGAAAGAGTCGTCCTGTCGCCCGCTACGCGGGCTGGACTCTAACGATCGCAATCCCCCCGGCTGAAGCCGGGGGCCCCCCCGGCTGAAGCCGGGGGCTACTCCCTGTAGCCCGCTACGCGGGCATTGGGCAACACCCCCTGAAGCCGGCTTCCAATCTGTCGCCTGCTACGCAGGCCCCTGCGGTATGGACACCCTTTCCGCGGAGCTGCACTCAGCACGCAGCACTCAGGACTCAGCACTTAGCACGCAGCACCCAGCACTAAGGACTCAGCACTAAGGACTCAGGACTCAGGACTCAGGACTCAGGACTCAGGACTCAGGACTCAGCACGAGCCACTACAGCAACGGTGCCACCAGATCCGGCGCCGCCTCCATCCCCCGTCGCGGTCTCCTCACCAGCTCTTCCGAGCAGTTCGGGCAGCGCGACTGAAACCACCGGGTGCACGTCGCGCAGAACGTGCACTCGTAGCTGCAGATGTAGGCGAGATCTCCGTCGCGGATGAGGGCGGCGCACCGCTCGCAGCGAGGTTTCATGTCCAGCATGTCGGCTTGGGGAAACATACGTCTGGGAGTGCTGTGGGTTGGCGCCCGTCACCACGACGTTGCATGAGCTTCACACGGCGCGTAAAACCAAGCACCGATCCGCGATAACGTGCGCGGAACCGATGCGAATCGCACTCCCGTTCGTAACCTTCTTCTGCGTCCTCTGCGGCTACTTCGTGCTGCGTCCGGTGCGTGACGAGATCGGCGTGCGTGCCGGCGTCGAGCAGCTTCCGTGGCTCTTCACCGCGACGTTCGTAGCCACGCTCCTGCTCGTTCCGCTCTTCGGCTGGATCGTTGCGCGCGTGCAGAGAAGGGCCATCGCCGCTGCGACGTACGCGCTCTGTGCCACGCTGCTCCTTCTCACCTATGGCGGCCTGCAGAGCGCGGACATCGTCGCGTGGGGCGTCGGCCTGTTCGTCGGCATCTCCGTGCTGAACCTGTTCATCATCTCGGTCTTCTGGAGCCTCATGGCCGACTCGTACGACGAGTCCGAGGCGCGGAGGCTATACGGGATCGTTGCGGTGGGCGGAACCGCCGGAGCGATCGCCGGACCGAGCCTCACCGCGCTGCTCGCCCCGATGATCGGACCGATGAATCTCCTTCCGATCTCCGCCGCGCTCCTCGGTGTCGCGGCGGTCTTGACGATGTTGATCCCTCGCCGTCCCGACGCGCCTCCGCTGCAGAAGATCGGCGGCACCATCTTCGCCGGCATCCGCCTCGCCTTGAAATCTCCGACGCTGCTGCGCATCGCGCTGATCGTCATCTGCTACACGACGGTGTCGACCATCCTCTACTTCGAGCAGGCCGACATCGTGAAGCGGACGTTCAGCGATCCCGGCGAGCGTACGCGCTACTTCGCGCTCCTCGATCTGGCAAACAACATCGTCACGGTCACCCTGCAGGCGCTCGCCACCCGCCAGGTCCTCACCCGAATGGGGTTGCGCACCGCGCTCACCGCCGCGCCGGTGCTCATCGGCAGCGGTCTCATCGCGCTCGCACTCTTCCCCCGTCTCGCGCTCATCGCCGTGCTGCAGGTCATCCACCGCGCGGGCGAGCACGCGTTCACGCGGCCGGGCCGCGAAGTGATCTACACGGTGGTCGAACCTGAGGAACGGTTCAAGGCGAAGAACTTCATCGATACATTCGTCTACCGCGGCAACGACGCCCTCGTGGCCTGGCTGCTCGGCGGATTGCACGCCGCCGGAGCGGGCATCGCCACGATCGCCGCGCTCGGCGCTGCCGTGACCGCGGGCTGGGCCGCGAATGGATATGTCCTCGGGAGGAAGCATGATCGATCGACGTGAGGCGCTTGGGTTGTTGGCGGTTGGCGGTTGGCGGTTGGCGGGAGTTACCGCCGGCACGCTCACCGCCTGCGCTGATTCACACTCATCAGGCGATGGATCCGTCTCGGCCTCCCCCGCCTCCACCGCCAACCGCCAACCGCCAACCGCCAACCTCTACCCCATCGGCCTCGGCACATGGCAGACCTTCGACGTCTCCGATCCCGAACCTTTGTCGGCGGTTCTCGAGACCTTCGTGCAACTCGGTGGCAGCGTCGTCGACAGCTCCCCGATGTATGGCCGCTCCGAAACCGTTCTCGGCGATCTCGCCACATCCCTCGGCATCCGCGAAAAACTGTTCGTCGCAACGAAGGTCTGGACCTCCGGCCGCGCGCAGGGCATCGCGCAGATGGAGAGCTCCGAGCGCAAGCTGCGCGGCAAGGTCGACCTCATGCAGGTGCACAACCTCCTCGACGCCGACACGCACCTCGAGACGTTGCGGCGCTGGAAGTCCGAGGGCCGCATCCGGTTCGTCGGCATCACGCACTACACCTCGTCCGCGTATCGCGATCTCGAGGAGTACCTCCGTCGCGGCGGCATCGACTTCCTGCAGGTGAATTACTCCGTCGCCGAGCGCGAGGCCGAGAAGCGACTTCTCCCTCTCGCGAAGGAGCGTGGCGTGAAAGTCCTGATCAACCGTCCCTTCGGTGCAGGCTCGCTGTTCCGCGAGACCCGGGGCAAGCCGCTGCCATCCTTCGCCAAAGACCTCGGCGCCACGAGCTGGGCCGAGCTGTTCCTGAAGTTCGTCATCTCCCACCCGGCCGTCACAGGCGCGATTCAGGCGACCTCGAAAGTCGAGCACTTGCGCCAGAACATGAGCGCGGGCAAGGGCCCGATGCCCGATGAAGCGATGAGGAAGAGGATCGCGGACGCGGTGTGATGCGGGATGCGCCGGAACCTGCTGATCGGAATCCTGTGCGCGAACTGCTACTGGATCTCTTCGTCCCATTCGAAGGGCGAGGCATGTTTCAGGCGCATATCCGTTAGAATCCTTCACCTATGACCAGAAAGATCGCGTTGTTCGTGTCGTTGTTCGTTGCGCTCGCGGCGTTCGCCGGGAACGACGGGACCCACCCGTTCGGCCCCCTGGCCAAGGTCGAGTCGAAGACGGTCTGCATGATCAACGAGCAGGCGATGGGGAAGGATCAGATTCCGATCGAGGTCGACGGGAAGACGTATTACGGCTGCTGCGAGATGTGCAAAAAGGCGCTGGCGGATCACGCCGACAAGCGCGTGGCCGTCGATCCCGTCACCGGCAAGCAGGTCGACAAGGCGAAGGCCGTCATCGCTGCCCAGGAAGACGGCCGCGTGTGGTATTTCGAGAGCGACGAGACGCTGGCGAAGTACAACGCCCAATACCCAGCGAAGTGAGTATGCGCCGCGGAGCAGCGGCGGCGTCTCTCATGTACAGCCGGTTCCGGCCGTTGTCGCGGCTGTATTGACAACAACACCGGTCGGTGGCGGCGCTCCGCGCTCGCCACCGGCTACTACCGCGCCTCCGGCGCAACCAAGCCCGCGCAAGCCTGCGAGGTGGGCCGCCGCGTAGCTCAACGCTGCCGCGATGGACAGCGGCAACTCCGCTTCGCTTCGTTGCCGCACTCCACATCAGTGCCGCGCGCGGCGCCTTCGCACCGGCGGCGGCTCTTCCGACGGCGTCAGCAACTCGCTGACCGCGGACTCGCCGCACCCGTTCGCCGCGCGGACCCAGAATATGGCGCCAGGCGTGTAGGAGACCGTGATGTTGTCGAAGAGACCGACCAGCGCACCCGGCAGGTCCGGTCCCTGGGAACGGAACCACCGGTAGCGGTCTTCTCCTCCGGCGAGGACGCGGAGCCGTACTCTGCCGGGAGCGACGATCGTCGCGCTCGCACGGACGATGGTCACGTTCGGGCAACGCAGAACCGTGACCTCCACGTCATCGCTGTCGATCTGTCCGCACGCATCCGTCACCCGCACCCAGTACTTCGTCGTCGCGGACGGATGGAGCAGCACGTTCCACTTGTCGGTCTCCACGAGGGTCGATGTGTCGCCGCGAGCGCCCGCAAACCATTCCACGTCGAGCGGCGGCGTGCCGCGTACGCGCACACCGAGGGATACGGGTGTGCCGGTGACGATCATCGTTTTCTGTGGCGTCGCGAGAAACTCCGGCGCGGTGCAGGTCGTCGTGCAGCTGCCTTCGTACAGACACCGAATCGCCTGGCGGTCCCACGTGTGGATGCCGGTCACCTCCGGGGTCTCCACCGAGTTCATCACCGACCTGCAGTTGCCGCCGTCGTTTGTATGGGTGCAGCAGTTCGCACCCTCGGGACACGGGGCGTCGTTCGCGCTGTTGCGGTCCGCGTGGCGGAGGCCGAGAGCATGACCGATCTCGTGCGTGACGATGTCGTCGAGCTGGTCCTGACTGAAGTTTGCGGACGAAATCCCGTCATTGAGGAGCAGATCCGCGTGCGTCAGCGTCCGGAAGGTCTCGCCGTCGGACACGTGAGAGCCGTTGTCGATCAGGAACGCGCCGGCCACGATGCCGAAGCAGCAGACGTCGGGGATCTCGTTGTGGGGGTCGTTGGCGATGATCCGCCACTCGCCGTCGTCGCCGTCCGTGTCCCCGGTCGCGGGAGCACCGCGGGTGTCGCCGAACGTCGCGCTGATCGACGTCCACGCCGCCACTCCCGTGTCCGCCGCCTTCGCGATGTCCAGATCTCCGGCCTCTCCGCTGACCCGCCATTCGGCAACGGCACCGTTCCGCCGCAGCGGGAGATCGCGCACGTTGAATGCGTAGCTGCTCGCGTTGTACGTGGTGTCGTCCGGTTGGATGCGCAACAACGACATCGGCGACTGGCTCACGAAGTAGCTGGGCTTCGCCTGGTCGCCGCGAACGACCGCGCGGACGTAGTCGACGAACGGACGCTCGAGCCGCGCTCGCTCGACATGGCGCGCACCTCCGTCCGTCCAGCCGAAGATCTCCTCACGCGCGAGCACGCCTCGTCCGTCCGCGACGAACGCGCCGAGGGCGAACGAGACCGTGGTCCAGTCGCCGCGGCCGTTGCGCGTGAGGAAAAGAAGCACGCGATCGCCGGCCTGGAACGACGGCACGCCCGGCACCGTCAGTCCCTCGTTGCCGAGCCGCCCTCCCGGCAGAACGATCGAGACCGATCGCCCACCCGTCCCCTTGAGCCACTCCTCGACCGCGACCTCGGTCACGGTCTCGATGCGAGTCCCGCGACGGGCGTGCGTCGCGGTCACGGTTCCGCTGACGATCGCCCGCGCCGCCGGGATCAGCTCCCGGTCCTCAGGGACGATGTAAGTCGCGGAAAAGACGGGAAAAACTGTGAGGACCAGGAGAAAGAGGAGAGAGAATCGAACGGTTCGCATGGACTGGGATCTCAGGCGACAGGTGGGCCCAAGGCTTGGCCAACCAGCGCCGCGGGCCGTGCCCGCCTAACTATTCTGGCACGTTCCCGTCCAACGAGGTCGGATGGAAACGGATAACGAGCTGGTCGGACGCGTACGTGACGGAGACGACGAGGCCTTCCGCCTTCTCGTCGAACGGCACACGCGGGCCATTCACCGGGCGGCCTACCGCATCACCGCCAACGCCGCCGACGCCGACGACGTGGTGCAGGAGACCCTCCTCCGCGCCTACCGCGCCATCGGCCGCTACGACGCGCGGGCCAGCTTCACCACCTGGATCCATCGCATCGCCATCAATTGTTCGCTCGACCTCATCGACTCACGAAAACGCCGCGATGGCCGGCACAGCGCCGGCGAGGACCTCACCGCCATCGCCTCCACCGCCGCCACACCCGAGCGCATCGTGCACGGAATCGAGATGCAGCAGGCCGTGGCCTCGGCCATGGAGCGCCTGAGCGGAAACGAGCGGACGGCGTTCGTGCTTCGTCACTTCGAAGGGATGCCGCTCGAGGAGATCGGTCAGGTTCTGGGCACGCAGATCAACGCGACGAAGAACACGGTCTTCCGCGCGGTCAAGAAGCTCCGGGAGCAGTTGCAGCCATTCACGGGATCCGTCATATGAGCCACCTCAGTCAGGAAGAATTCGTCCTCCACTATTACGGCGAGCCCGAGCTCGGCGCCGATCGACGCGAGCATCTCGCGCACTGCCAGACGTGCATCGCGGAGCTCACCACTCTCGCCGCGGTCCTCGATCGCGTCGCCCCTGTCGAAGTGCCGGAGCCCGGCGAAGACTACGAGGCGCGCGTGTGGGATCGGCTGCAGTGGAGGCTGCGGGGCGAGAAGAAACGCGAGCGGCTCACGTGGGCGAAGGCCCTGGCCCTCGCCGCGACGGTGATCGTCGCGTTCCTCGCGGGGGTGCTGTGGAAGTCGTCCAGTCGACGCGTCGACGAGTCGTCGAGGGTGGCGACCGCAACGACGAATCCGACGACTCCACTCGTCGACTCGACGACTCGACGACTCGGCGACTCGACCCGCGTCCTGCTCGTCGTCGTCGGCGAGCACTTCGACCACTCCGAGCGCGTGCTCGTCGAGTTGACCAACCTCACGCCAGACGGGAGCACCGATATCACCACGGAACGCGAGCGCGCCGAGGAACTGCTCGCCAGCAACCGACTGTACCGCAGCACCGCGATCGATCGCGGCGAGCAGGACGTGGCCACGCTGCTCGACGAGCTCGAGCCGGTTCTACTGCAGATCGCCCGCTCCCCTTCCCAGGTGAGCGCCGAAGAGCTGCGCGCGATGCAGAAGCGCGTGGAAACCAAAGGACTCGTTTTCAAACTGCGTGTCGTGCGTGCGGACGTCCATCGCACCGCCGGCACCCCAACCAGCATCTGAGGATCGACATCATGAACGTACGCAAACTACTTGCGGCCTGGGCGGTCGCGGCCACTCTCCTGATCGGCGGCGGCAGCGCCTTCGCCGATGCATTCCCCTGGGCGGAGGACCGCGAAGAGAGCGAGGACCGCGAGGCCGAGCTCTACGAGCACGGCACCGATGCCATCGACGACGAAGAGTGGGACGATGCCGTCCGCGCGTTCAAAGCCGTCGCCGAGATGAACGGCAGCCGTGCCGACGGAGGCCTGTACTGGATGGCCTACGCCCTCAACAAAGCCGGACGCCGCGCCGAGGCCGTGCAGGCCATCGCCGGCCTGAAGAAGAACTTCCCCAGGAGCAAGTGGCTCGACGACGCGAAAGCGCTCGAGCTGGAGACCCGCACGGCCCGCGGCGAGCGCGTCGCGCCGGAGCGCATCCAGGACGAAGACCTGAAGATGATCGCCATCAACTCGCTGATGCACAGCGATCCGGAGAAGGCCTATCCTCTGCTCGAGAAGATCGTCCGCGGCTCCTCGGACAAGAAGATCAAGGAGCGGGCGCTGTTCATCCTGGCCCAGTCGCCCTCGCCGCGCGCGCAGACGCTCATCGCCGACATCGCCCGCGGCAAAGCGAATCCCGACCTCCAGAAGATGGCCGTGAAGTACATCGGCATTCACGGCGGCGAGAGGAACCGGGCCGTGCTCTCCGAGCTCTACGCGTCGGGCTCGCGCGAGGTGAAGAAGGAAGTGCTACGCGCGCTGATGATCGCGAACGACAAGGTGCGGGTGCACACGGCCGCGAAGTCCGAATCCGACCCCGAGCTCCGCAAGGACGCGATTCACCTCCTCGGCGTCATGGGTGCTCGTGCGGAGCTGCACTCGCTGTATGCGGCCGAGACCTCGCCCGAGGTGAAGAAGCAGATCATCCAGGGCCTTTTCCTCAGCAACGACGGCGAGCGCCTTGGCGATCTCGCGCGCGGCGAGAAGGACCCGATCCTCCGTCGCGAAGCGATCCGCAAGCTCGGTCTCATCGGCAGCAGGACCGGGCCGACGCTTCTCGCGCTGTACGCGTCGGAGACGAGCGTGGAATCGAAGAAGGCGATCATCGAGGCGTTCTTCCTCCAGAACAATGCCCGCGCCCTGATCGACCTCTCGAAGAAGGAGGCCAACCCGCAGCTCCGCAAGTCCGCGCTGCAGAAGCTCTCGCTGATGAACAACGACGAAGCGCTCGCGTACATGTTGCAGATCCTCGAGGAGTAATCCGATGCGCAGGCTCATCGTATTCGCCGCTCTCCTCATCGCCGTCCCCGCCTGCGCCCCTGTCGAAGCGGCAGCCAACCCTTTGCGCCAGGCGGTGGCGGAAGGCGTGAAGTCGATGGCGTGGAAGATCAAGACCGAGGGTGTGTCGATCTGCTGCTGCGACGACGAGGGCCAGTCGTGGACGAACTACGGCGACCGCTCGCGGATCGAGTACACGAACGTGATCGTCGTGGCAGAGGTGAACGGAAGGCGCGTGACGAAGCTGCGCATGAAGGAGCCGACCTGCCCGGTGAAGGTCGAGCGTCTCGTCACGGCGACGAACGACGAAAGCCTGAGCTTTCTCCTCGAGCAGCTCCGCGATGCGGACCGCGAAGGAGAGCTCATGGCCGCCATCGCCATGCACGATCACCCGCGGGTGGTCCCGGAGTTGATCCACCTCGCGCGTCATGACGCCGATCGGGAAGTGCGCAAGCAAGCGATCTTCTGGCTCGGTCAGAAGGCGGGCGAAAAAGTCGCCGGCGAGCTGCGCCGCGCGGTGGATGAAGACCCGGACGATGACGTCCGCCAGCACGCGGTATTCGCGATCTCACAACTCCCGGCCGAGCGCTCCGTGCCGATCCTGATCAACCTCGTAAAGACGCACAAGCGCGCGGCGGTGCGCAAACGCGCACTGTTCTGGCTGACGCAGACTGGCGATCAGCGGGCGCTGGACCTCATCGAAGAGATCCTCGCAGCGCGTTGACCGGTTACCATCTCCCCATCGCAACCGCCGAGATCGACCCGCACGCCGTCCGCGTTCATCTGCTGCAGCGCGGGCGGCGTTTCGCGCTTCCCTTGCCGGATGCGCTGCTGGCGTTGTTCTTCGTCGCGGCCGCGGTGCTCGAGGTCCTCACGCCCGAGCAACTCGTGGCCGTCCCGCCATTCCTGTTCGATGCGCGCGAGGAACTGGGCTTCGTTCTGCTCGTCGAGGGCGGGTTTCTCCTGGCTCAGGGAACGCTCGTCGACATCGCCACGCGGCTGAAGAAGCGGCCGCCGATATGGGTCGTGCCGCTGATCGTCGCGGCGGTGGTGATCTTCTCCGAGCACACGTGGGATGTGCTGCGGATCGCCTGGCAGCGCGGCTCGCTCGTATTCGTCCCGCTGCTTTTGTCGGTCGCCGAGCGAGGCACGGTCCTCTGGCGCATGCCCGGCCGCCCGCAGATTGAGAAGATCGCCGCGCGGGCCCTGATCTCGAACCGCATCATCACCGGCCTCGGCCTGCTCGGGCTGGTGACCGCGGCGATGATCATCGGCGTCGCCTTCCCGCACATCTACGACTTCGAGAATCGTGGCGCGATGATCACGCTCCTCGCCGGCGCGATCTACTTCGCCGTCGCCGCGTATGACGACTGGCGGGTGCGCGGCCCGAAATTCGCGGAGCGGCCGCGTGTGCTGTTCCGGTACGACGCGCTGGGGATCAAGTACCTGGAGCCGCTGTAACTGGCCCTGAGCTCTCAACGGGGTCCTCAGTCGCGCGATCACAACATGCCAAACGTCGCCGTCATCTATGCTACCATCCCTAGTTCAATCATGCCTGACGTCCGGCACAAGAGCAAAAGTAGCATCGAAGGCACCCTGGCCTGGAAGTGGCGATGCCCTTCGGGGGCCAACACAACAATCGAGGAGCCGTGAATGCCTCTCCAGGCAGCCGCGTGGTCTGCTATGGGCCGGCAAACAGTTCTCGCGCTGATATCTTCACTGATGATCGTCGCGGCGTTGCCCGGGAGTGCGGACGTCGGAGTTGCCTGCGAGCAACCAATCCCCAACGTCACTCAGCATATACCGATCTACTACAAAGCGATCTCTAGTCTGGGCGTTGGCGAGCGAAGAGTTTTCTTTGCGAGCCTATCCAGCGATCTCAAAGCGGGGCTCTGGAAGTACCAGCTCTCCGCTTATCTCTCTGAGCACCAGGAAGAACTAACAGCCGAGCAACGCAGCGTAATTGCAGATGGTCTAGCGATTCTCAATGCGGAGATTTTCAACCTCGCCGAACCGTCTCCCGCCTTCGTCGCCATCAGATCGTCGCTCGACGACCTCAGGGAGAGGGCTGCATATGCTTTCGAGCGAGACGTTGCGATTGCTCTGTTCGCTCGCATGGGCGGCGACATTCGCGCTGTGTCGCGCGGACCGAGCGCAAGCGACGATGACATTGCGAACACCGGCAAACGACCGCCCGGAAAGGTCGAGACTCTGCGACCCGCGTGCACTTGTAGCTATCACGATGACTGGTGTGGCTCACCGTATGGTTGTACCTACGCTTGCGGGTGCAGTGGGAGCAGTTGGGGATGTGGGACGTTATGGTCAAGTCCATGCAACGGAACTTGTTATGATAGTTCATACGGTCTCCCTCCATACTGTCCCTGATTCGGTGATTTCAAGCATGGACGTGCAGTCTGGCGATTCGGAGGAACGCTAATGGAATCCACCAATTTACCGCAGCCTCCGAGGGCCACCGTTGCCGCGAACCTGTTGGTGATCATCGCTGGGTACTTGTTGCTCGTCCTAGTCATCCAAATCGGAGTACGCCTTCGCTTTGACCTGATCATTCGCTCTGCTCAGGTTCTTGTGGGCCTCATCGGAGTGC
The DNA here is from genome assembly GCA_964558905.1 of uncultured Thermoanaerobaculia bacterium. Classification (GTDB taxonomy): domain Bacteria; phylum Acidobacteriota; class Thermoanaerobaculia; order Gp7-AA8; family Gp7-AA8; genus QHVT01. The sequence continues at coordinate 10,721 of CAZLGP010000249.1, forward strand.
TGGTGGCTTGGCGGCTCAACGCTCGCGCCGCCGCCTACGTTTTTGGGGCGTTCCTGGCCTTCAGCATCCCGCTCGCCATAATCCGGGCACTCTTCGGTCTCACAACCGCCCAAGGGCGCGAAACACACTTGGCCGTACTCTCTGCGGCCGTGCTCGGCGTCGCTCTCGGTGCATGGAATAGCTCAACAGCAAGACGCGCGTGATCCATCCCTCGTTCCCGCGCGTTCGCCATAGCACATAGCGCCTCATCCTCACGCAAACCGGATCTCGAACTCCCCGCCTCCCGCGCGCGCATTTCGCAGGCCGAACTCGAGACCGTGGTTCGCGAGGATCTCCTGCACGATGGTGAGGCCGAGGCCGCGGCCGTCGCGCTTGGTGGTGAAGAACGGGGTGAACAAAGCGGTCCGAGCGGAGTCGGAGATGCCGGGGCCGCTGTCGGTCACGGAGAGGACGCCCTCCTGCATCGACGCGCGGATCTCGCCGTCGCGCTGGACGGCCTCGATGGCATTCCGGAAGACATTGAGAATGACCTGCTCGATCTGACTCGCGTCGACGTCGTACGTACCGCGATCGGGTAGCTCGAGATGGAGGCGGATGGACCGGTCGGCGAGCTCGGGGCGGAGCAGGCCGCCCACGCGCTCGACCAGCTCCGCAATCGACGTGGGACCCTTGACCGGCGGCGGGATGCGCACGACTTCGGTGAACGCGGCCATGAAACGATTCAGAGCGTCGATGCGCGCGGACGCGATCTGCAGCGCGTTCGTAAAGTCCTCGCGATCCGCCTCTCCCACCTGCGGCGCGTAGCGCAGCGAGGACTCGAGCAGCGACCGCACAGCACCGACGGAGTTGTTCACCTCGTGCGACATCATCCGAATCAGCTTCTCGTACGCCCCTTTCTCGGAAAGCCGCAGCTCCTCGGACATCTCCTCGAGCAGGTAGAAGCTCTTCGCGAAGCCGCGGTCGCGAAACTCGCCCCGGCTGACGCGCACGCGCCGCGACCCGTGATGCTGCACGAGCCGCGATTCCCCCGGCGCGATCTCCGGCAACCGCGCATCGCCGAGAATCCGCGACGCGGCGGGGTTCATCTGCTGCACACCTCCATCGAAGTCGCAGATGACGATCCCCGCGGGCGAGGCATCGACGATCTTCTGCAGCAGTTGCTGCTGCTCCTCGGCTGCAAGACGTTCGTCGCGCAGGCGGTCGATCATTCGGTTGTAGACCTCGATGAGGGTGTCCATCTCCGGCTGCCCGACCGCCACGAAGCGCGACGTGAAATCGCGCTCGGCAATCAGCTCCGCACCGGTCTCGATGAGATCGAGCGGCACGAACAGTCCACGAACGAGTCGCACGCTGATCGCGATCGAGAGGACGAACACCGCTTCGACGGCGAAGAGCAGCACGGGGCGCTCGACGAGAATGCCCACGGCCGCCGCCGCCAGAATGACGTGCAGCGCGATGACGTAGGCGATGATCTTGGTTCGGAGTCTCACGTTCGGGCCTCGTGTCTCGCGTCTCTCGTCTCGGGTCTCGGGCCTGAGAGTCTCAAAGTCTCAAAGTCTCAAAGTCTCAAAGTCTCAAAGTCTCAAAGACCCGCCCACCCGTGGACGGGCGGTGGCCTTCTTTGAGACTTTGAGACTCGACGACGCGACGACTCAACTACTCCGCGGCGATCCCATACTTCTCCATCCGCCGGTACAACGCCGCGCGCGAGATCCCCAGGGCCTCGGCCGCGCGCGAGACGTTTCCGTCGTAGTGCTTGAAGCACTTCACGATCATCCGCCTTTCCATCTCGTCGAGGGTCATCGTGCCGGCGTCGGGGAGCGTCTCCTCGCGAGGCGCGGCCGCGGCGGCATCACGAACGGCGAAGAAGTCCTCCACGTCGAGCTCACGTCCTCCGCGGATGAGCACCGCGCGGTCGATGGTCTGCCGCAGTTGGCGGATGTTCCCCGGCCAGGTCTGCGAGCGAAGCCATTCCATTGCCCGCGGCGAGATCGCCGCGACGTCCGCGCCGTACGCCTCGTTTGCCAGGCGCAGGAAGTGATTGGCCAGCCGGGGTATGTCGCCGCGGCGGTCACGCAGCGGCGGCAGATGGATGTTGATCAGATTCAGGCGGTAGAGCAGGTCCTCGCGGAACTCGCCGCGCTGCACGAGCTCGTGCAGAACGCGATTCGTCGCCGCGATCACGCGCACGTCGACCGTGCGCGCGCGGCTCGATCCCAGCACTTCGAACGTCCGGTCCTGCAGCACGCGCAGCAGCTTCACCTGCGACGAGGGGTCGAGCTCGCCGATCTCGTCGAGGAAGATCGTTCCGCCGTCCGCCGTCTCGAAGCGTCCGCGTCGCGTCTCGCGCGCGTCGGTGAAGGCCCCGCGCACGTGGCCGAACATCTCGCTCTCGAAGAGCGTCGAGGAGATCCCGCCGAGGTTCACCTTTACGAACGGGCCACCCTTGCGCCTGCTGTTGCGATGCACCGCCTCCGCGACGAGCTCCTTCCCTGTCCCGCTCTCTCCGGTGACCAGCACCGAGGCGTCCGTCGGCGCGACTCGGCCGATCATCTCCAGCAACCGGGTGATCTTCGGGTCGGTGCCGATGATGTTCGAGAAGTCGTAGCGCTCGTCGAGCTCCGCGCGCGTGACGTTCTTTTCCTCGGTGGGCGCGCTCGCCAACTTCAGCGCGGTCTCGATCGACCTCAGCAGCGTCGCGTTCGTCCACGGCTTGGTCACGAAGTCCGCCGCGCCGCGCTTCATCCCCTCCACCGCGAGCTGGATCGAGCCCCACGCCGTCATGAGCACAACCGGCAGCGCCGGCTCCTCCGCGCGGATGCGCTCGAGAAGATCGATGCCTTCGGCGCCGCTGGTCTCGCGGCTGAAGTTCATGTCCTGGATGACGAGCCGTGGCCCTTCGCGACGCAACATCGCGAGCGCCTCCGCCGGTGAATGCGCCTGCACCGACGCATATCCGTTCTGCTTGAGCAGCAGAGCGAGAGACGCGGTGATGGAGGCGTCGTCGTCAACAATCAGGATCATCGCGTGGTGGGTGCTGGGTGCTGGGTGCTGAGTGCTGAGTGGCTCTTGGCGAGATTGACTCGGCACTCAGCACCCAGCACTCAGCACGATTCCTACTCGTATCTCAATGCATCCGCCGGTTGCAGTCGCGAGGCGAGCCAGCTGGGATACAGACCGCAAAGTAGCGTGAGGGCGTAGATCGTCGCAAGCGCGCCGACGAAGCCGGCCGTGAACGCGGACGGCGTCACGACCGAGAACGCGCCGAGGACGGGGAGCTGCCAGACGATGATGCTCCCGACGACCACGGCAATGGTCGCGAGCAGCGCGACTTCCGCGAGAATCTGCCGGTGCACGCTCGTCCCCGACGCGCCCATCGCCCGGCGCAGGCCGATCTCCCGGGTGCGGCGCGTCACGTTCTGCCACAGCACGCCGGTCAGCCCGAGGGCGACCATGCCGATGAGGAACAGTCCAACGATGCCGCCGGCGACGAGCGGCGCGAGCTTGGTGCGCAGCATGTTCGTGCGCATCCGATCCATGTGGCGCACCGTGAACGACAGGTCCGGGGCGACCTGACGGAGCCGTGTCGATAGCTCCTGTTCGAACTGCGGGCGCGTCCCCGGGTGCACGCGCACGAGGATGTGGTTGCCGAGGCGTCCGTGACTGGCATTGTCCGCGGTGTGACGGAACACCATGCTCATCGGCGCCGTCGTCTCACCGTCCTTGCGGTACGGCTGCACGACGCCGACGATCTGCAGGAAGACGTGGTCGTCCTCCTCGAGCTTCTGTCCGATCGGATCGGCGTCACCGAAGGCTTCCTTTGCGAAGCTCGTGTCGACGACGACCGGCCAGTGCTGCGAGACCTCGTCCTCCTCGTTGAACCAGCGTCCGCGCACCATCGTCAACTGCATGACGTCCGAGAAACCGGTCGTGACGTCGTCGATGATCATCGTCACGTCTTTGCCGTTGATGGCGCGGGTCCCCTCGGTCGTCGAGAACGAGTACGGCGGCGTGTTCGAGATGGCCGCCGAGGCGACCTGCGGGAATGAGCGAACCTCGTCGAGCATGCGCATCACCGTCGCGTGATGCTCCGGGGACGCCTTCTGTCCGGCGTCGATGTCGAAGGCCATCCGTACGTCCCACACGTCCCGCCACTCGAACCCGATCGGTTGACTCCAACCGCGACCCACCGTCACGGCACCGGTGAGCACGGCGAAGAGCACCAGGAAGGAGACGAAGATCTCCGCGACGATGAGCGCGTTTGCCCGCTTCCGATTCCAGACCAGCTTGAGCAGATGACCGATCACAGAGCACCTCCGCGAAGAGCGTTCACGGCCTGCAGACGCGACATCCGCCATGCCGGATAGACACCGGAGACGAGACCGAAGACGACGGCGAGGAGCATCCCGTAGAAGAAAATTCGCGCGTTGACGTCGAACACGGCATACGGAAGGAATTGCGCGCGCGAGATCGCGACGAGGACGACGGCAGACAGGACGAAGCCGATGAGACCGCCGATCAGGGTCAGGACGACGTTTTCGACGACGAACTGTCCGACCAGCGCACGCGACGAGGCGCCGAAGGCCTTCCGCACGCCGATCTCCGAGGTGCGCTCCATGATCCTGCTGAGATTGATGCTGACCAGGTTCATCGTCGGCAGGAGCATGAACAGCAACGCCATTCCGATGAGAATCGAGCGCAGCACCAGAGTGCGATTCCCCTTGAATTTCGTACCGACGATCCCGCGCGCGGCGTCCTCGAACGGCGTGTCGAGCCCCGCTTCCAGCCGGTTGAATTGCCTCGGGTCGTCGAAGACGAACGTCGATGTCCGGTGATTGAAGGCTTTTCTCAACTCGTCGAAATCGCCGCGGCTGCGGGCCAGGACGATCCCCCCGAAACCACCCATCAGGCGCCGCTCGTAGTCACGCGACTTGAGGGTACGAATGGGCGCCCAGATCTCGGAGAAACCGACCTGGCGCGTGAGCGGCACCGCGCGCACGACGCCGACGACGCGGAAGCTCTGCCCATCGGCCTCGAACGTCCTGCCGAGCGCTGAGCCTCGGCCGAACAGCTTCGTGCGCATGTCGTCCGTGATCACCGCGACGAAATTCGCGTTCTCGTTGTCCGCCTCGGTGAACGGGCCTCCCTCGACGAAATCGAAGTCGAGGATCTTCCAGTACGCACCATCGGTGCGGCGGAGGTGCGTCTCGATCTTGCGCCCGTCGTGATAGATCGCCAGCGGCGACTGCGTCGTGAACGCCGACGTCGCCTCCGCGCCAGGCAGGCCGAGGACGTAATCCTTGATGAAACGATAGCCGGGATTGCCGTGTGTGTTGAAGTTCGAGCCGTGCATGCCCATGCGATGCACGCCGAGGACGCGGTCGAATCGCGACTGTGGTGCGCGAGGCGCGAAGGCGTTGTCCAGCAGGGCCGTCGAGACCATCAGCACGACGAGCGTGAGACTGATCCCGAAGAGCGAGATGAAGGTGAAGAAGGTGCGCCGGCGCAGGACCTTCAGGGCGATCTTGATGTAGTTGATGAGCATGGTTGATTCAGTGCTGAGTGCTGGGTGCTGAGTGCTGAGTCGTCGGAGTGCTTCTACTCAGCACTCAGCACTCAGCACCCAGCACTTCATCTCAGGCCACCTGCCTCCCGTCGAACAGGCGGACGATGCGGTCCGTGCGGCGCGCGAAGCGCTCGTCGTGCGTGACCATCACGATCGTCGTGCCGTCCTTCTTGTTGAGGTCGTGGAGGATGTCCATGATCTCCTCGCCCATCGCGGAGTCGAGGTTGCCGGTCGGCTCGTCGGCGAGGAGGATGCGCGGCTTGCCGACGATCGCCCGCGCGATCGCGACGCGCTGCTGCTGTCCGCCGGAGAGCTGCGTCGGGAAGTGATGCACGCGCGAGGCGAGGCCGACGCGATCGAGCGCGGCCTGCGCGAGTTTGCGCCGCGGAGTGCCGTTCGTCCTGCGGTACAAGAGGGGGATCTCGACGTTGTCGACGACCTTCAGATCGGGAACGAGGTGAAAGCTCTGAAAGACGAAGCCGAGCTTCTCGTTCCGGAATTGCGCGAGCTTGCCGTCGCCCCACTTCGCGACGCTGGCCCCGTCCAGCTCGAGCTCACCGCTGCTTGCCGTATCGAGCAGGCCGATCAGGTTGAGCAGAGTGCTCTTGCCGCAGCCCGACGGGCCCATCACCGAGACGAACTCTCCGTGAGCGACGTCGAGATTGATGCTCTGCAGGGCGAGCGTCTCGACGCGGTCCGTTCGATAAACCTTGTTGACGTTTTCGAGGCGAATCATGTGCTTCCTTTCCATCGGTTGGCGGTTGCCGGTTGGCGGTTGGCGGTTGGCGACGATCGGGGGCCGGGCAGGCTCTCCCGCCAACCGCCAACCGCCAACTCACTTCAGTCGTACATTGGCCACGTCCTGGTACTCACTCATGTCCGAGATGACCACGTCCTCGCCTTCGCGAAGACCTTCCGCGATCTCGATCGTGTCGTCGCCCGCGAGGCCGAAACGCACCGGGACGCGCACGGCGTCGTCGCCGCGTACGACGAAGGCGTGCGTCGAGCTGGAGCGTCCGAGGGCGCCTCGACGGACGATCAGGGTCTCGGCGCGGCGTCCCGTCACGATGGAGACGTCCGCGCGGAGGTTGTTGCGCAACCGGATGTGCGACGCCTGGTCGAGAGTGACGTAGAACTTCATCACGCCGCTCTCGATGCGAGGATCGACGCTCTCGATCGTGCCGCCAAGAGTCGCTTCGTCGAGCTTCACGTTCACGCGCATCCCAGAGCCGATGCGCGAGGCATGGACATCCGAGATCTGTGCGATGACGCGATATGCGGAGAGGTCGGCGATCCGCGCGACGATCTCGCCGCGCCGCACCATTGCGCCGACTTCCGGTACCACCCACGTCAGCACGCCGTCGCGATCCGCGCGCAGCATCGCCAGCGCGAGCTGCCGCCGAGACTCCTCGGCCTCGCGCCGCACGAACGAAAGATCCGTGCGCGCGGCCGCGAGTTGCACGTCCCGCGAGCGCTTCGCGCGGCGCACGGCGTCTTCGATCTGCCGGATCTCGATGTCGCTCTTCTTCGCCGCCGCCTGTGCCGCGAGCGCATCCTGGTCGGTCGTCAGTCCTTCCGCCCGCAGCTTCTGTTTCTGCGTGGCGGTGTGATGGAAGATCTCCGCGTCCAGCTTCTTCTGTTCGAGTTGGGCCTCCAGCGTGGCCACGGTTTCGTCGAGACCGAGGAGGAGACGCTCGTTCTCGCTCCTCTTTTGTGCGAGGCGCTCCTCGAGTCGCTCGGCCTCCAGGCGCGTGGCCGCGGTGTCGAGCGTCAGGAGCTCGTCGCCAGTTTTCACCGTCGCGCCGGCGCGGCGGCCGACACGCAGCACGCGCGCTTCGACGGGTGAGCTCACGACCTGCTCGACGAGCGGCACGACCGTGCCGGACGCCTGCAAGGTCGCCTCGACGGTGCCACGCGTGACCTTCGCGGTCTGCAGCTCGCCGCGGTCGGCCGAGGGCCGCAGCCACTCGACCGTCGCGGCCAGACAGAACGCCGCCGCCGCAACTGCGATGACGGCGACGAGGACGCGCCGTACGATGCGCCGGAGCCGCACGTCCTGTCCGATCTCCACATCCATGGCAACGCTCCAAGGCGAGCGGCGTACCAAGATTGCGGCTAGTGTTTGCAGTGGTTTGCGCGCAGGTGTGTGTTCGCTTCCGTACGCGCCGTCCGATATCGAACACCGTGGGGAGTGCGGAGGTAGCCGGTTGGACATTCGCGCGCAGCACGTGATTCGGAGCCTGCGTAGCGGGCAGCCCCCGGCTGAACGCTGTTGGCAAAAGGATATAGCCCCCGGCTTCAGGGCCTGCTGCCCAATGCCCGCGTAGCGGGCTACAGGCCCCCGGCTTCAGCCGAGCGGCTTCAGCCGGGGGAATTGCGACCGTTAGAGTGCAGCCCGCGTAGCGGGCGAGCCCGCGTAGCGGGCGACAGGACGACTCTTTCGCCCGCTATGCGGGCTGACCAAGGACACCGCGACCCCCGGCTGAAAGCCGGGGGCTATTTCCTCATGCCCGCTACGCGGGCGTTTGGGCAACAGACCCTGAAGCGGCCCCCGTAGCGGGCCCGGGCGCGCTTCGCGCGCCCGGGCCGGTGGGACGGCGGTGGTCCAGATGTGTCGCGGTCTGCTTACCCGTGCACTCTTCCGGTGGCTACGCGCTTTCGCGCTTGCCACTGGCTATCCTCTGATGTCCCTTCGGGACGATTTCCCTGCGGCAAACGGAGCCGTCAATCTCCAGAGCCGGCCGTGCCGGCCGGTCAGGCGGACAGCAGCCGTCGATTGCGCAGCATCTGGCTCGCGCCGCGGATGACGGCGCCCAGCGGTTCGCCGGAGCAGGTGAGCGGAAGGCCGACTTTCTCCTCGATGCGATCGATGAGGCGGTCGAGCTTTGCACCCCCGCCGGTCACGTAGATCCCGCTTTCGATGACCTCCGTCGCCATGGCGTCAGGCAGCTCCCGGAACGTGGTGGCGATGAACGATGCGATGGCGTCGATCTTCGGCTCGAGGAGCGCTTCGATCTCGTCGCGACTCAGGCCATGCGTGTTGCGAGGGCCGCCGCTGCAGTACGCGCGCACGATCTCTTCGATCGAGTCGTCGGTGCGCGGCGCGGTATCGTCGCCGTGAAGCTCGAGCCAGCCGCGAAGTGCCGCCCGCAGCGTGCCGCAGCCGATTCGTCTGGCGCGGGAATGAATCATCGCACCGCTCCGGAGCACCGCGAAATCCGTGATGCCCTCTCCGATGTCCACCACGGCCGTGGCGTATTCGGACCCGACGTCCACGCCCGCGCCGATCGCGGCGGCGAGCGGCTCTGGAACGACCGCGGCGACCGATGCGCCGGCTTCCGCAACGGCTTCGATCAGGGCATCCCGTTCGGCGTCCGAGACATCGGTCGGCGCGCAGACGATCGCGGCGGGCCGCCGCCTCCAGGTGCCTCGCTTCGCGAGCAGCTCTTCGATCACGTGCGCCACGCCGGCGATGTCGGCGACGACGCCGGCACGCACTGTGGAATGCGCTACGACCGTGCCGTGGAGATCTTCGCGCACGACCGATGAGCGTTCCACGACCCGAGCCGCATCGAAGCAGACTCGCGTCGTGGCCGTCCCGACGTCGATCGCCACCAGAGGCGTCCGGAGGAGGTCCAGCACGCGCATGGCCACGATTGTCTCATTGGATCGCGCTTTTCGGGCGACGTTCGGGCGGCTTGCGCCGGAAGTATCCCGTCGACAGCAGTGCCGGCAGGAGCGTGATCGTCGCCAGGCAGCTCAGCGCGATGCCGACGACCGATGCAAGTCCGATCGAGCGCACGCCCGGATAGTGGGAGATCGAGAACGACGCGAATCCGACGATGGACATCGTCGCCGCGAGCACCACCGCCCTGCCGGTCTCCAGCGCGTTCTCCCCGAACTCCTCGGGCGACTCGTCGTAGCGCTCGAGCATGTAGACGGCGTAATCGGTGGCCGTCCCGACGAGCATCAGGCCGATGAAGACGTTCATGAAGTTGAACTCGATTCCGAACGCCGCCATGAATCCGAGCATGCAGGTGCATCCGGCGATGAACGGCACGAAGACGAAGCAGGCGCGCGCGAACGAGCGAAAGCCGATCCAGACCAGGGCGAACGTCAGGGCGAGTCCGAGGGCGCTCGCGCGTGCCGCGTCGGCGGTCGTGATGGTGCGGAGGATCTCGGAGATGAGATTGACGCCCGTGAGCGCACCTTCCGGATGGCGGCGCCGAAACTCCTGCAGCTCGTCCGGCAGCGAGCGCGGCCAGGTGTCGCCCGCCGGGTAGAGGTAGACGACGGAGAGGAATCCGTCGGACGTTTTCTTCACGAACCGCTGCACGGCTTCTCCGAGTCCGATCCGCTCAACCGTCTCGATCGTGAGCGGCTCGTGTTGGGAGAGGGCCTCGGCGAAGAGCGGCAGAACCTCGTCGTAGGCGTCGGGCCGGAATCCGTGCTCTTCCAGTGCGTCGCGGAACGTTCGCTCGATGCGCACGAACGAGAACGCGTCGCCCGAGCCCTCACGAAGTCGCTCGATCACGGCCTGTTGCTGCGCCTCGGGTGGGACGAACGTCGTCACCGACTGATACGAGCCGATCGTGCCCTCATCCCTCAGTCGTTCGAGGTCAGGAATCGCGGCGGCGGTCTTCGTGATCGCCTCGCGCGCCGTGGCGCCGCGGACTCCGTACATCATTGCGTCGAAAGACTGGCCGAATGTCCGCGTCACCTCCTCCTGCATCTGCAGGGCCTCGTTGCCGGTTGCCCGGAGCGACTGCAGGTCGTCGTTGAAGCGGACGTTCCTCGCCGCGACCGCGGTGACGAGCACCACCACGCCCCAGACGGCGATGACCATCCTCGGCCGCGCGAGGCTTGCGCGCGCGATGCGTTCGGAGCCGAATGCGTGGACGCGCGGCGCGGGTTTCGCCCCCCGTCTGCGCTCGACGACGATGAGCACTGCCGGGAAGACGAAGACGACGCACAGCAGGAAGACGAGAATGCCGCTGCCGGTGAGGAATCCGAGCTCGGTCATGCCTCGGAACTCGGTGGCCAGAAGCGCGTAGAACGTCGCCGCGGTCGTGAGTGCACCGACGACGACGCCGGGCAGGGTGCGTCGCATGAGCGTTCGCACCGCGCTCGGCAGGTCCGCGCCGCGGCTCCGCTCGTCGACGTAGCGCTCGTAGAGCACGGTCATGAAGTCGAGTCCGAGACCGGCGACGAGGGCCGCGAATCCGGTGCTCACCGCGGAGACCGTTCCGTACGTCACCGCGGCGAGGGCGAACGTGATGACGATCGCCGCCGTCATCGGCGCCGCGGCGTACAGCATCGCGGCGGGACGACGGTACGCGTAGAGATACAGGAGCAGGACGCCGATCATGGACGTGACGCTGTTCAGGGCCATGTCCTGCTGAATGATCTTCTCGTCCGTGGCCGCGATCGCGTAGCCACCGGTGACTCCGATCTCGGGAAGCGGGACGCCGGCGTTGGCCGCGCCGAATTCGCGCAGGGCATCGTCGGTGACGGCTTCCGTCTCCTCCATCAGCGCCCGGCTGAACGGCAGATCCTGCGCGGCCCGGTGCGGGCGAGCGATGATCATGGCGGCGCTTCGATCGGCGGAGACGTAGTAGCCGTTGGAAAAGTCGAGGCTCATTCCGCCACCAGCGCGCTGCAGCTTCTCCATGAAAACTGGCAGAAAGTTGAAGGGATCGACGCGTACGAGCTCCTTCGCCATCGTCGACTGCGGCGTCTGCAGGAGGGCGCGGTTCCGGGCGACGGAATCGCGGATGCCCTCGTCCGTCAGCTTGTGCGCGACGTCCTCGAGCTGCAGGGGGGTCAGGAGGAGCATGGAGTAGGGGAGGACGCGATCGATCATCGCGAAGGCATCGGGCAGGCGCCAAGTCACTCCGTCGATGCGCTCGGATCTCGCGAGCTGCTCGCCGATGCGATCCAGGAGCGGGTAATAGCTCTCCGGGTCGCTGCCTTTCGGGAGATTCACGACGATGACGTGAAAGTCGAGCGTCCCGGTGTCGCGGAGGATCTCGCGGAACTCGTTGACCTCGCGGTTGCCGCGTGGGATGAGATTCAGGACATCGGGATCGATGCGGAGACGGGTGGCAACGGCGCCCGACGCGAGGACGATCGCGAGCGCGACGCCGAGGACCGCGCGGGGCCTCTGCAGCACGAGCTCCGCGACACGATCCAGCAGCCTTTCGATCACGCGGTCTTCCTACTCATGCGGTCGAGCACGTGCTGGGTCATCGCTTTCGCCAGCTCGTGCTCGCCCATGAAGACCTCACCCACGTGCTCCTGGCGGAGCATCGCTGCCTCTTCGTCGCTGTGCGTCCGCAGCACGATCTGGATCTTCGGGTTCAGCTTGCGGGCAATGTCGATCATCTTCCGGATGCCGACCGTGTCGGGCGTCGCGATCACGAGCATCGCCGCGCGTGCGACGTGCGCCTGAATGAGCACGCCCGGATCGTTGGCGTCGCCGGAGACGGCGTGCGCGCCCTTTTCGCGCAACTCCTCCACGAGGTCACGGTTCTGCTCGGCGATCGTGTAGGGAATGTTGCGCTCGCGGAGTGCCGCGGCGATGCGCTTGCCGACGCGCCCGTAGCCGACGATGGCGACGTGTCCGGTGAGGAGTGACGCATCGACGCTGGTCGGCAGCTCCGCGAGAGGGTCGGCGAGCCGTTCCAGCCTGCGCGCCAGCTCGGACCGCGCACGGATCCAGCGCTGGGCCGGTTCGACCGCCGCGAAGACCGCGGGGTTGAGCGCGATCGAGATGAGCGCGCCGGCGAGAATCAGGCTCCGCCCTTCCTCCGGCAGCAGACGGAGATCGACGCCGAGGTTGGCGAGGATGAAGGAGAACTCGCCGATCTGGGCGAGGCTCGCGCCGACGGTGAGTGCGGTGTTGAGCGGGTAGCGGAACACGAGAACGAGACCCACCGCGGCGATCGTCTTGCCGAACATGATGATGGCGACCACCGCGAGGACGGCCAGCGGCTCGCGCACAACCACCGCGGGGTCGAAGAGCATGCCCACGGAGACGAAGAAGAGCACCGCGAACGCGTCGCGTAGCGGCAGCGATTCATCCGCAGCGCGGTGGCTCAAGCTCGACTCGCGCATCATCATGCCGGCGAAGAACGCGCCCAGGGCGAACGAGACGCCGAAGAGCACCGCCGCTCCGTACGCGACGCCGACGGCCGCGGCGATGACGCAGAGCGTGAACAGCTCGCGCGAGCCGGTCTTCGCCACGAGCCACAGGATTCGCGGGAAGAGCCGCCGTCCGACGACGAGCATCAGGACGACGAACGCGCCGACCTTCGCGAAGGTGATCGCCATCGCCGCCGCGATGCTCGGCCCGCCGGCAGCCGCCTGCGCGCCGCCGAGGACGTTCGCGAGTGGCGGCAGCAGCACGAGGACGAGGACCATGACCAGGTCTTCGACGATCAGCCAGCCGACGGCGATGTGGCCATTGAACGTCTCCAGCACGCCGCGCGACTCGAGCGCCTTGAGCAACACCACCGTGCTCGCGACGGAGAGCGCCAGGCCGAAGACCAGACCCGCACCGAAGCTCCAGCCCCAGAACATCGCCGTGAGCGTGCCCAGGCCGGTGGCGACGAGGATCTGCACGATCGCGCCCGGCAGCGCGATGCCTCGGACTGACGCGAGATCGTCCAGCGAGAAGTGCAGCCCTACGCCGAACATCAACAGCATCACGCCGATCTCGGCGAGCTGGCCGGCGAGGGCGACGTCGGCGACGAAGCCGCGTGTGTTCGGCCCGATGAGGATGCCCGCGAGGAGATAGCCGACGAGTGGAGGGAGTCTCAGCCGTGCCGCGATGAAACCGAGAACCATCGCCAGACCGAGGCCGGCCGCGATGGTCGTGATGAGGTTGACTTCGTGGGGCACGCGCTGCCGTCCTCCAAGGTGACGCGCATCTTAGTACTCGATTCGCGAAGTTCGGACACGGATCGCCTGGCGCCGGAGCGCCATCTGCTTCGTGGTCGCTCCTCAGCATTGTCCCTGCATCGCCTGTCGCGACGACTCGCATCCGACGCCCCGGCGCTCATGCGCTCCGTGCCCGAACCTGGCGAATCGAGTACGAGTCGGCGGAAGCCGCGAAGTAGAATCGTGGAGACCAGCACGGGGGAAGAAATGTCGGCAGAGCAGGTGACGAGCGGAGCAGTGAAAGCGACCGACGATCTTGCCGCGGAGGTCCAGCGCAGGGACCCGCGGGGTGCAGCCCAGCTTCTCGCAACGGTGACGGAGCGCGAAGCCGCCGGGGTGTTGCAGTCGCTCAATCCCGGCGTCGCCCAGGACATCCTCGACCAGTTGCCGCACGATCGCCGGGGCGCGATTCTCAACGCCGCATCGGCGCAACAACGCGCGCAGTGGCTGCGCAACGACCGCTATCCCGAGGACTCCATCGGCCGGCTGATGGAGCCGCCGACGGCGGTGTTCAAACGCGAACAAACGATCGCCGACACGATCGACGCCGTGCGCGAGCTGGCGAAAACCGCGTTCGTCACGTACGGGTTCGTCGTCGACGATGCCGGGCGGCTCAGCGGCGTGATCACGATGCGCGACCTGCTGTTGTCCGCACGCGAGCACCGTCTCGACGAGGTCATGCTCCGCGAACCGTTTTTTCTCGTCCCGGAGATGGAGCTGCCGGAAGCGATGAAGCAGGTCGTGCGCCGCCACTTCCCGGTCTACCCCGTCTGCGAAGACGACGGCACGCTGATCGGGCAGGTCCGCGGGCAGTCGATGTTCGAAGAGCAGGCCTACGAGATCAGCGCGCAGGCCGGCCGCATGGTCGGTGTCGACAAGGAAGAGCGACTGGCCACGCCGTGGCCGCGCAGCCTCCGCTTCCGGCATCCGTGGCTGCAACTGAACCTGCTCACGGCGTTCGTCGCCGCGGCGGTCGTCGGGATGTTTCAGGAGACGATCGATCGGATCGTGATCCTGGCGGCGTTTCTGCCGGTGCTCGCCGGACAGTCCGGCAACACCGGCTGCCAGGCCCTCGCCGTCGCGCTCCGCGGCATGACCCTGGGCGAGTTGCAGGAGGGAAAGGAGCGCGCGCTCGTCATGAAGGAAGGTTTTCTCGGACTCCTGAACGGCGTGCTCGTCGGCCTGACCGCGGCCGTCGGGATGTACGTCGCGGCCCGGCTGCAATCGCATCCGGCGGCGCTGACTCTGGCCCTCATCGTCTTCTGCGCGATGATCGGAAGCTGCATCGTCAGCGGCATCGCGGGCGCGCTCATCCCGCTGACGCTGCGCCGCCTCGGAGCCGACCCGGCAACGGCATCGAGCATCTTCCTCACGACCGCGACGGACGTGGTGAGCATGGGGCTGTTTCTGGCGCTGGCGACGATGCTGGTTTAGCTCGCGGGCTCCGAACGGTTTCACCAGATAGTCGTCGGCGCCGGAGTGGAGTCCCTCCACGCGTGACTCTTCGCCGGCGCGCGCGGAGAGGAGGATCACCGGCACTTCGCGCGTCCGGTCATCGGCGCGCAGTGCGCGCAAGAGCTCGAAACCGTCCATGCCCGGCATCATCACGTCGGTGAGAACCAGGTCTGGCGGATGGCGGAGTGCGGCTTCGTCCGTCGGCTCGTAGGCCGCCTCGACGCGTCCCGCCTCCAGCCGCGAGAAGTCGAGCAACGCGTTCACCAGCTCGAGGAGACGCAGCGCGTTTCGCTGTGCAACCTGGAGAGACTCGCGCTCGAAATCGGGAAGCGCGTCGTGCGCGAGCAGATCCTCGATCGGTCCGAGCATGAGCGTGAGCGGCGTGCGGAACTCGTGGGACACGTTCGAGAAGAACGCTGTCTTTGCGCGGTCGACCCGGCCACTCTCATGCGCCAGCGGCGCATACAAGACGATGCCGTGCCCAAGCGCGGGCGATAGGACCGATAGGACGGATAGGACGAATAGGAAGAGCCGGTCTGCCTATCGGTCCTATCCCATCGCCTATCGTCCGATCTCCACCAGCCTGAACTGCGGCACGGTCGTGGCCACCTTCGCGGTACACGTGAGCGTCGCCGTTTCCGCGGAGGCGAACTGCTCGATGGTCACGTCATGGATTGCGCCGGCGCGGTCGCGCAGCTGGATCCGTAACTGCCTGTTCTCGAGAGTCTCGCGCGAAACGAGCTCGAAGGCGTCGCGTGCGAGCTCGTTGAACTGGCGGCGGAGGAACGTCTCCGCGGCCTGCACGGGGCGCGACATCGAGCTCCGGCCGCGATAGGCGGGCAGGAAGATTTCCTCGCGCCCGATCGACTCCGCGAGCGTGCCGGCATCGCGCGGCTCGACCGGGCCGTAGTAGATGCCCCATGGAAGGATCACGGCGTTGGCGGCGAAGCGATCCCCGCCGATGTGCGAGCACTGCCAGACTTCGAGCTCGTCGCGTTGACGGAGCGCGTCGAAGAGCGGGTAGCCGCGGCGGCCGCAGCACGAGTCGTGTTGTCCATGGGTGCAGACGAGGACGAGGGGGCGCGGGGCAGGCGCGGTCGTCTCCTTGGCGAGGGAGATGAAGGGGATGGTTGCGACCTCGTCGATCGTGTCGAGGTCGAGCCGCGTCATACCGGTGCGTGGCGCGCTGCGGACGATGTACACACGTGTTGCTCCGAGGCATTCGACCCGCTTGCGGATGAAGACGACCCGGCAGCGCGGGATCTCGTGCGACGCGTGCCGGAGCGCGTCGCGCACGACCTGCGGCAGCGCGGCCTCGATGATCGGATCGTGGCCCCAGGTGATCGGCAACTCGACCAGGATCCAGATGTCGACGCGGGCGGCAGTGGCGGTGTTGTCGTCGCCGCGAAGGCGGGCCGCGTCGGAGCAGTAGACGCGGCTCACGCGCCGGGCTCGCCCGTCAGCTGCACGAGACCGTGCCGCGCGAGCTCCACCACGAACTGCTGCACGGTCGCTCCGTCGAGCGCGCCCGCGGTGGCGTTGCACAGTTCCGCAACGGTCGCGGGACCGCGCTCGAGCGCGTGAAGAAGCGGCTCGGCGGCGGCGAACTGCCAGGCCCGCCCGTTCGCATCGAAGCGGATGGAGGCATCGTCTCGGACGAGATTCAGCGCGCGCGGCGCGGCCAGCGTCACCCGCGCGCTCATCGGCGGAGCATCCGTGCCGGCGACAGTCCACGGCAGACCGGCCCAGCCGCGCGAGCGCGCGCGAGCGTTCTGGTGCGTGAAGTAGCGTGCGAGGAGATCGTCGTCGATCGCCCCGATGAGCTGACGGCGCAACTCGGCGAACTGCTGCCGCTGCTGCCCGGACGAGGCGAAGCGCTTCAACGGTGCGCGAAACTCGGACGATGCACGCAGCTGATCCGCGAGCCAGTGCACGAGATTAACGCCCGTGCGCTGATGAATGCCGAACGTCAGATGCAGGGTGACCTCGCCGACGCCGGACGCCTCGTGCCACCATCCGCGCGGGATGTAGAGCGCGTCGCCGTCTTCGAGCATGCCTTCCCAGACGACTCTGTCCGGCGGCACGGAGTTGGGCGCGATGTCGTCTTTCAGAGGATGCCGACGTCCGCCTTCGTACACGCGCCAATATTTCTTCCCGTAGACCTGCAGCACGATGACGTCGTGCGTGTCGCTGTGGCGGTTGAACCCCTGCTGCTCGCGCCATCCCGCGTACAGATTCACCTGCACCGCCTCATGGAGCACGCGCTCGAAGTCCTCGGCCACGCGCATGACTTCGTCGGCCATGTCGTCGACCGCGTCGATGATGAGGGTGTAGCCGTCGCGCAGACGCTGCGAGAGTTTTTCCGGCACGACGAACGGTATGCTGCCGCCTTCGTAGCGGAGGAACTCTTTCTTCGCGGCGAACTCTCCCTTGCGCACGAGACGTAGGCGCGGCGGCTCGAGGCGGTGCTTCTGCAGCATGCCGTTGACCTCCGTCCAGGAGAGGAGGCTGTGGAAGCGGCCTCGCGCACCGGGGAGATGCGCGAAGGTCTGACCCCAGACGCGCGTCAGAAAGTCCTCGACGGAAGTGGCGCCGAGGGTTTGGGCGAGGGTGATGGCCATGGGTGCGATTGCCGTGGAGTGCGGCGACTCGCCGCACTCCACAAACGCCTCAGGCGTTGTCGGTTCCGTCGCCGTCGGTCTTGTCGGTGCCATCGGCATCGCCGTTGTCGGTGCCGTCCGCGTCGCCCGCATCCGTCTCGTCGTTGTCCTGCGTATCGGTTCCGTCGCTGTCGCCACCGTGCTTCTGATCTTTCGTGTCCGTACCGTCGCCGGGTGTCGCCGCCAGCGCGACGGGATCGAGCTCACGAATGTCCTCAACCAAACCCGTTTTGATCTCTTCGTTCATGCAATACCTCCAGATGCGCCCGGTGCCTGCACCGCGCGTGCCCGGCTGAGTCGTCGAATCGCCAAGTTCGGGACACAGATCGCATGGCGGCGGAGCGCCGTCTGCTTCGTCGCTCCTCAGCGATGTCCCCGCATCGCCTGCGTCGCGACGCCTCGCATCCGACGCCCCGGCGTTCATGCGCTCTGTGCCCGAGCTTGGCGAATCGACGACTCAGGCGAAGACTTCGCGGACGTCGAGAGAGAACGCGGGAAGGAGAGGGGAGGTGAGGACACCGCCGTCGTCATTGCTGATCTCGGCGGCAGTCGCGAATGCGGTGCCGGCACGCCGGTAAATCTTCACGAGCTCGATCCTGGGATCGACGATCCAGTACTCGTCGACGCCGGAGCGTTCGTAGAGCTTGCGTTTCCTGCCTTCGTCTACACAGCGTGTACCGTCGGAAAGCACTTCGATGACGAGGTTCGGCACGCCCTTCACGTTCCTGTCGCCGATGATCGAGGCCCGTTCGGACCTGATGACGACGAGGTCCGGCTCGACGATCCCATCTTCGGCGAGGACGACGTCGAGTGGCGAGATATAGACCTTGCCACCGCCAAATGCATGGAAATACAGCCGCAAGGCGAGGGCGAGGTTGAGCACGATGTCCTGGTGGCGGGGTACCGGCGAAGGATTCACGAACAACTCCCCGTCGATGATCTCGTAGCGGTTGCCGTCGTCCGGCAGCTTGACGTAATCGTCGTACGTCAATCCCGTGGTCTGCATCGCCCCTGAATTCTACGCCTCTGCGATAATCCAGCGCCCGATGAGTCACAACGCGCAGCCTGCCATCCTCGCCGACCGTCCTCCCGTCGGACGGACGCTTTTGTTCCGAATCGCGCCGCAGTCCGATGTGCCGGCGGCGCTGCGGCGACTCAGGGAAGGGCTGTCGCTCGACTGCGGCATCGTCGGGATCGGCGAGCCGCTGGTGATGGCGCTGCAGAAGTCGATCGACGGACTGCGGACGTTCCCGGCGTTGTCCGGACCAGCGTGCAGCGTGCCCTCGACGCAGGAGGCGCTCTGTTTCCTGCTGCGCGGGCCGGACCGCGGCGTCGTTTTCGATCTCACGCAAACGATCCGCGAGCTCCTCGGCGACGCGTTTCTGCTCGTCGATTCGAACGATACGTTCACGTACCACGGCGGCAAGGACCTCACGCGCTTCGAGGACGGGACCGAAAACCCGAAGGGCGACGATGCCGCTGCGGCCGCGCTACGAGAGGACGGCTCGAGCTTCCTGGTCGTGCAGCGGTGGGTTCACGATCTGGCGCGCTTCCGGGACCTCGATGAAGAAGACCGGGAGATGCTCATCGGCCGCCGCGCGGAGTCGAACGA
Source organism: uncultured Thermoanaerobaculia bacterium (assembly GCA_964558905.1). Lineage (GTDB taxonomy): Bacteria > Acidobacteriota > Thermoanaerobaculia > Gp7-AA8 > Gp7-AA8 > QHVT01. The sequence continues at coordinate 29,955 of CAZLGP010000249.1, forward strand.
GGAGATCGACGACGCGCCTCAGTCCGCGCACGTCAAACGGACGGAGCAGGAGAGCTTCGATCCGCCGATGTTCATGCTCCGCCACTCGATGCCGTGGGCGAACGCGACTCAGGAGGGCCTGGAGTTCATCGCCCAGGTGGCGTCGCTCGACGTCTTCGAGATCATGATGAGGCGCATGGTCGGCCGCGACGACGGGATCGTGGACGGCCTGTTCACGTTCTCGCGGCCGGTGACGGGCGGGTACTACTGGTGTCCACGGGTGGAGGGCGATCGCCTGGATCTGGCCGCACTGGGGATCTGAATGGAGTGCGGAGGCCACGTGCCTCCGCTTCCGGACCGCGGCGGGAGCGCCGGCGTTCGGTCCTTTGCCCCGCATTTGAACGTGGAACGAGGCGGAGGCCTTGCCTCCGCACTCCATGTACAATCGCGGCGCGTGTTTCGGATCCTGATCCTTGCAGTCGCTCTGCTCGCGGCATTGGTGCCGTTCGTACCGGCGATCGTTTTCTTCGCAACGCTCACGCTCTCGATCGTCGTTGCGACAGTGCCGCTCGTCCGCGCGAAGACGCGCTGCGACGACCAGCCGGTCGCGCTCCTCGCGCTCGTCTCCTTCCGCGCTCCTCCTGCATTCGTCTGACCTCGCGTTCGACGAATCGCAAGCGGAGGACCCATGTCCGTCAAAAAGCTGCTGGGGAAGATTCTCGTTTTCGGGATGCTCGAGATCGGCGCGCTCGCGGGCGTGCCGATGACGCCCGAGGACATCGAAAAAATCATGAACGTGATGCATCGCACGAAGGTCGTGCAGATCGTGAAGAAGGACCGCGAGCTATGAAGACACGGTCATCTCACCGCGGAGGTCGCGCTGCATCTCGAGTTTCACCCGATCGACGTCGAAATCGCGGCTGAAGAGATAGGTCAGCTTCGCGATGGCAGCTTCCACGGTGAGGTCGTAGCCGCTGATCACGCCCGCATTCGCCAGCGCGGAGCCGGCGGCGTAGGAATCGAGATCGACATGGCCGGTGAGGCACTGGCTGCAGTCGACGACGATCACGCCGCGCTCGGTCGCCGCGGCGATCGCCGCGAGGAACTCTGTATCGCGGTCGGGTCCGTTCCCGACGCCGTACGCCTGGAGCACGACCGCCTGCACCGGAGGTGCAAGGACGTTGCGGATCAAGGTCGCGGAGATCCCCGGGATGAGGCGCACGACGCTGAGGACCGCGGAGCGGAGCTCGTGAACGCGTAGTTCCGCGTCGAGCTTCGGCTTGTGCACGAGGTCCCAGCGGATGTCGATGTCGACGCCGAAGGTGCCGAGGGGGGGGAAGTTCGGCGAGGCGAATGGGGCGAGACCGTGCGTACTGACTTTTACGGCCCGGTTGCCGCGCAGCAGGGAGCGGCCGAAGTAGAGGCAGACTTCCGGGATGTCGAACGAGGCGGCGGTCAGGAGTGAGCTGACGAGGTTGTCGCGTCCGTCACTGCGCGGCTCGGTCAGCGGAATCTGAGAGCCGGTGACGACGACGGGCTTGCCGAGCCCTTCCAGGATGAACGGGAGGGCGGAGGCGGTATAGGCCATCGTGTCGGTGCCGTGGAGGACGACGAAGCCGTCGTAGTCGTCGTACTGCCGGGCGATGTCGCGGGCGATTTTCATCCACTCCGCGGGGGTCATGTTCGACGAGTCGAGCAGTGGGTCGTATTCGTGGATCGTTACGTCGGGCATGGCCGAGTCGCGCAGTTCGGGCATGCCGGTCATCTGTTCCTGAAGCGATCCGGGCGCGGGCGCGTAGCCGTCCGGCGTGTGCTGCATGCCGATCGTGCCGCCGGTGTAGATGACGTAGACGCGCTTCTTCATCGCGCCCGGGATGATAAGCGCAGCTTCGCGAAATAATTGCGCCGCCGGATGCCTTTCCCTACACTTGCCGGCCCGGAGTCCGTCCGTGCGCCGGGACATTCTTTAACAATCTGCCAGCTCCTTGAACCCCGCCGAAGGCGAGGTTCCGCTAGGCCAGAAGGAGGATTCATGAGGACTTATGAAGTCCTGTTCATCCTTTCTCCGCAAGTGACGGAGGAAGAAGCGACCACCTTGGTCTCCGATTTCAAGGCGATCGCCGAGAAGAACGGTGCCACGCTCAAGAACGAAGAAGCGTGGGGCCGCCGTCGTCTCGCTTATCCCATCCAGAAATCCAACGAAGGCATCTACCACCTCTTCGTCCTGGAGAGCGACTCTTCGCTTTCCGAGCTCGATCGGCGCATGAAGAACGTCGATCGCGTCCTGCGCCACGTCATCGTGCGCACGGACCTCGAGCACAAGCGCGCGGAGAAGCTCGCCAAGCGCAACCCGAAGAAGGAGCGCGTCCGTCCCGCCGCCCCGGCTGCCATTGCGCCGGCCCCGGCCGACCTCGACAGCGCGATGCTGGCCGGTGCCGAAGAGACGGCGCCGCAGGCCTGAAGGAGGAGATGAGCCATGGCTACGACGATGCCCCAGAGGAGAGGTCCCGGCGGTGGAGCCGGTGGTGACGATCGCCGCGGCGCAGGTCCGGGCGGCCCGGGCGGCAAGAAGAAGTTTTTTTATCGCCGCAAGCGCGTCTGCAAGTTCTGCGTCGAAAAGATCGAGTACATCGATTTCAAAGACATCAAGACGCTGCAGCAATTCATCCCGGAGCGCGGGAAGATCCTTCCGCGCCGCATCTCCGGCACGTGCGCGCTGCACCAGCGCAAGCTGCAGAACGCCATCAAGCGGGCGCGCATCGTGGCGCTGCTGCCGTTCACCGCTGACTGATGAACCGGTTGGCAGTTGGCGGTTGGCGGTTGGCGGGAGTTTCCGCCGAACCACCACCGGCAGCGGCCGGCCAATGCCGAAGGAACTGAAGCATGGTTGAGGCGCGGTCCATCGGGGTCTCCCGCCAACCGCCAACCGCCAACCGCCAACCAATGATCGAAACGTCTCTTCCCCAGAGCGAGCCCGTGCTGCTGCCGGGCCGGCCCTCCGGCCGGCAGGTGCGCAGCGTGATCGGGTATTCGTTGCTGACGGCCCTGATGATCGTCACGCCGATGCTCGTGTTCGTGCCGGCCGCGCTGCTGCATTGCGCGTTCCGGAACGGACGCCGCGCGGCGTGGGTGGTGCTGGTGCTGTCGGTGGCGATCGCCGCGCTCTATGCCGCGTCGGTTCCGGCCGCGGTGCCCGACGCGCAGAAGATGGCCTGGTCGTATCTGGCCGCGGTCGCTCTGGCGATTACCCTGCCGGCGATGGCAGCCATCCCGATGGTGGAGCGCGGGGAGCAGTTCGGCCGCGTGCTCGTGTTCCTGCTGGCGGGCGCGATGGTGGGCCTGGCCCTCACCGAGACCGCATCGCAGCAGTTGCTGTCGTTCTCGCCGTATGCTGCCCAGGTCGAGCAGGCGAAGCAGACCAGCGTCGAGTTCGTGGAGATGTACCGCGCCAAGGGGATGCCCGCGGACATGGTGCAACTCGCCGAGCGGTGGATCGGTTTCAGCACGTTCGTGCTGCCCGCTGTGATCCTGATCAACATGAGCCTCGTGTTCATCCTCAGCCTGCTGATGCTCGGCCGGTTGAAGGCGTGGCGCGAGCTGGTCGCCCGGCGCGGAGATACGACCGCGCTCGGCGCATATCTGTTCCGCAACTTCTCGCTTCCCGACTGGCTGCTTTTCGCGTTCATCCTGGGCGGACTCACTCCGCTGGTGACCGGGCTGCTGCAGAAGGTCGCGGCGAACACGCTCGCGGTCGTGGTGTTCCTCTACATCCTGCAGGGGCTGGCGATCTTCCGCTACATGCTCGCGGCGATGGGAGTGGGCGTGGCCGGCACGATGCTGGGATGGCTGCTGCTGGTGTTCCTGACGCTCACCGGCGTGGGGCCGCTGCTGCTGTGCGTGGCGGGACTGTTCGACTCATTCTTCGATTTCCGACATTTCAAGAAGCGAAAGGACGACTCTCATGAAAGTCATTCTGACTGAGGAAATCCGCGGTCTCGGTACGCGCGGCGACGTCGTGACCGTCAAAGACGGCTACGCGCGGAACTACCTCATTCCGAAGCATCTGGCCCAGGAAGCAACGAAGGGCAACCTGAATGCGATCGAGCACCAGCGCCGCAAGTGGGCGCTGCTCGCGCAGGAGGAGAAGGCCGCGGCCCAGAAGCAGGCCGACGCCGTGAAGGGCGTGAAGATCCAGATCGAGAAGCGCGTGGGCGAGCACGGACACCTGTTTGGCTCCGTCACGGCGAACGAGATCGCGGACGCGCTCATGGAGAAGGGTATCGAGGTGGACAAGCGCCGCATCGAGCTGGCGCAGCCGATCAAGAACGTCGGCATGCACGACGTCGAAGTGCGCCTGCACCGCGACGTCACGGCGTCCATTCAGGTGGAAGTCGTGGCCATGGGCGTGGAGAAGCTCGAGGAAGCGCCCGCGTCCGAGGAAGCGGCGGTCGAGTAGCGTTTGCATGTGGTGCCGGCGCCCCGCCGGCCGTAGCGCCGCCGCCTCGGCGGCCGGCCAGTGGCCTGCGTGACGGCCGGCGGG
>CAZLGP010000250.1:0-18623 GCA_964558905.1 uncultured Thermoanaerobaculia bacterium
GACGCGTGAGTCGACCGGGGACCAATCGCCGCGCAGAGGCTTTTGGATGGGAGCCCTCACGATGAACGTGCCTCGGAGCGCCACGCGTGAGGGCTCCGTTGACCCTTCGCTCCGCTCAGGGTTTTCGCGGGGGCATCGGGCCTACGGCAGTTCCACGACAGCCGGCTTCGTTCGCGCGACCGAAACCATTGCTTCCGCGGCACCGAGCCGCACGATATAGGTTCCTTCCGGCAAGCCACGAACAACTACCGGTGCGTCGGGCGCTACTGACAGGTGGTACCCTACGCGACCCATCATCCACGTGAGGTCACCCGCTCTCGACGACAGAATCGAGGGTGACCCCGCTAACGTGCGACTACGCATCTCGAGAATGCCGGTTTCCTGAAACCGAATGTTTCCGGACCGAGGTCCGGCCTCAGCTGTCCGCCGCAACTCGCCGAACGCCCACGCATCGCCGGCGAACGCTACCAACCGAGCTACGTCAGGCATGTCCCCGGAAAACGAGCCGGTTGCGATCCCACGGCGATCGGCGGTCAGAATTCTGGTGCCCCCGATCGCCTCGACGAAGACAAAGGCACTCGGCTTCGGCAGGCCGTCGTGATCGATGACCTCGACCGTGAGAATATTTCGCTCGGTCTCGTCGAGTTGGAGAATCACTTCTTCGGGCAACTGCCCGCGCTCCACCTGCACCTCGACCATACGACTCTCCCGGGCACCGAGGAAGGACTGGAGCCGGTATCTACCGGGTTGGAAGCCGCTCAACCCGAATGACCCATCCGGGCCCGAGCGTGTCACGAATGAACCGCCGATGTGTCGAACAGTAGCTCCCGCGACAGGCTTTGACTGCGCATCGAGGACCCGCCCACGAATGATCGAACCATCAAAATCGATGTCGACAGACACGATGGTTCCTTCGGGCAAGGCGACCGCCCGTTGTGCAGCGGCGCCCTCGGACGACCTCCAGGTGACCTGCCACTCTCCCGGCTGGAGCCGGTCGGTCTCGAATGTTCCATCGAGATTCACGGCCAGAGGGACCGTGCCACTCCCGATCCCGTAAACACGCTGCTGACTGGCGCCGAGTGGAGACCGGCGCGTCTGAATCAGGGCCGGCACCTCTGCAACGGAGCGCGTCCACACCAGGAACCCGCCGTAAGCGGGCACGCCGTCAAGACGGACGCGGCCCCGGACGATCATTGCGGGTGGGCAGACGACCGTTACGTCGTCATCCTCGACGTCGACGTTACGCTGACAGACGACGGCGCCCTGCTCTAGCACCGTTGCGAGATAGTGTCCGGGCGGTACGTTTCGAACCCGCGCGACGCCCTCGACAACCGGCGCGGTCAACATATCGATCTCCAGCCACTGATTGCGAAGATCGATCCTTGCAATCGCGGAATCACTGCTCCTGAATTTCACATCTACAGCGGATCCGCGTAGCAACTCGATGGGTTCCAGTTCGACGGAAGAGTCCTCAACGGTGATCGACCGGTACGCGCGCGCAAAACCGTGAGCATCGACGCGCACGAGTGCCGGTCCGGGTGTCAGTCCACTCAACTCGAACGTGCCGTCGCCATTGGAACCCGCCTCGAGCATGCGACCTGCTGCCCATGAGGCAAGATCGCCAGCCGCATTCGGGGGCAGCATCCACACCCGAGCACCGGCTACGGGTGTTCCGGAGCCGTCGATCACCATGCCACGAACGACAGCACCGACCGGCAGTACGATCCGGCCCAGATCACGGATTTCGCCTGGTCGGCCAGGCACTTCTTTCTGCGTCGAGCGTCGAGTCGAAGAGGACTCGAAGCTCAATTCGAACTCCGTGTCCGCTTCGACCGGAAACGTGAAGACGCCCTGCTCATCCACCGGTTCGCGGCGATATTCGTTGCCGATCGCTACCATGATGGCCGCATTCCGGAGTGGCCGACCCGCATCGGCGACAAGGCTCCCCTTAACGAGGAACGACCGCTCCAGACTCACTCGTTCGTGCTTGGGAAGCGGCGGAGCAAGCTCCAGCTTCCGCTTTGCGAATCCCTCCAAACTGAGCGAGATCGCGACCGGCTCGCCAGCCGCCAGTCCTGCGATGATGGCAACGCCGTTCTCGTCTGTCTTTCCGTCAACACCGGAGTCGGTCGTCACTCGCACCACTTCCAACGGACGGTCCTCGGCATCGACCACGACCAGTTGGAGCTGTATGGCTGCAGGCAACGTGATCGTGCCGAGATCGGCGTCGCGCTCGACGACTGCGACCTCTTTTCTGAAGGTCACTCTCCCTTTGGCAGCCGCGCGCAGCGAAACGCGTCCACGCGGAAGAGGAGCGACGATCCATCGGCCACTCTCATCGCTGAGCGCATGCCCAGCCATGAGCGCCGCGACCTCCGATGACATCCATGCCTCTGCATCAATGCGCACTCCTTCGAGAGCGTTCCCGTCCTCGTCGACGAATCTGCCGGCCACCTTCGCCGCCGGCTGGAGTCGAACGACCCGGCGCAACTCCGTCACAGTTCCTGACAGCGTCTGCGGGGCCGCGTTCTTTGCGTTGACGAGCAGGCTGATCACCGCTCCGTGAGGAAGAGAGCCAATGCGCAGGATGCCACGCTCGTCAGTGGTGAACTGTGCCTGGAGCGCAGGCGTCATGCCGCGTCTCGCGATCATCGCCGTCGCAAAAACCTTCTTCACCGCAGTGCCATCACTCGATTCGAATCGAAGCTCTGCTTCGGCAGCGTGGCGCAACTGGAGATGAAGTGAGCGTGCGGAAGCGGTCGTCTCCTCCCAGACCGAGCCCCGCTCCTGCCCGGTCGCGCGAATGCGCATGGCCTCACGGGCCGATACCGTGAGGGCTCCCTCGCGAGACACCGGGAATGACGGTAGGAGGGATTCGGGAACGTAGCCCCACATCTCGGCCGGTGCAACAATGATCCGCAGTGACTCCAGCTCTTCGGAACGGCTCCAGCCCCGAAGCTCGATCTCAAGAGGACGAATACCCGGCTCTCTCAAGCGCTCGAGAATCTGCTCTTCCGACAGCAGCCGCGCCTCGAACTTGCGGGGCGGCAGTTGTTCGGTCCATGCCCAGAAATGTTTCGCCCCGGCTACGGCCTCGACGTCGAGCGGCAACTTCGCCATGGTATGCGTCGAGTCGCCATGCACGACCAGCACCTGTACAGGGGATACCTGTCCAATCTCAGCCGGCTGCACCATCAAACGCAGCACCAGAGCGGCGAAGAGCATGGCAATCATCGGTGGACCGACAGAACGACTAACCGCGGCTGAACGTCCGGTTTCTGACGCGGCAACGGGTAGTCGATCGCGAGGAGCACGATCCGATCCTTCAGAATGTCGCCGCGAAGCCGTCCGCGTGGAGAATGGACTTCAACCGGGAGGGTGATTCTCTCGGACTTGCTCCCATCGATCGGAAGGATCACGAGATCCCATTTCGTCGTACCTTTTATGACATATCTGAGAAGGATGCCCGGACCCTCGGCCATCGGCAGGATATCGTCGACGATTCGCTGCGACGCCATCCACATTGTCCGTTGCTCGAAGTCACGCGCCATCAGCGCGAGCTGCTGGTCATTCATCGCACAGTGATCGAGCACGCCAAGCTCATCGAGCATCCACGTCTGTACGAGTTTCCCCCCTGTGTCGTAACGATAGACACCGGCTTCGACGCCGGAAAACACCACTACGGAGCCATCCCTCATGAACCTGATGGCGCCGTTTCTAAGAAAGCCACACCGGGCGATGTCCTTTCCGCCCGGATCGGAGCGCCCTTTCAAGATCGTCTTCAGCTCCGAGACGCTGCCGGAAACTGAGCCTGCCCACGCGATCGCTCCGTCACGTGCGAGACCTTGTTCGTTGCCCCGCTCGGCACCGAGAAGTGCCACGCGATCATGTCTTGCGTCGATGTCGACGATGACACCGTACTCACCCGGTGCAATTTTCTGAGGTGAGCCCCGCTCATGACCTACGACGCCAAACGTACCAAAAGGAGCCGCAACGGCGAGAAAGTCAGCGCCGGCAGCGATGTGCGACGGAAGAGGGAAGCCCCCTTTTGCCGCAGGCTCGATCATCAGGCTCCGGGACGCGCCGTTGCTCGCCGCCCTGACAACGCCATGCTGCCCAAGGCTCAGATACACTTCGCCCGGCCCCGCCCACCGCACATCCAACGGCAACGGGCTTGTCGCGAGCTCCACGTCACTCAGGACACGCAACGCAACTTGTTGTGCGTGTGCCCACGAGACTCCGACTGAGACAATCAAGAGAACGGCACAAGCACGTGGGATTCTCATTCGATCACTACGGATTAGGGATCCTGATGGAGAGGCTGCGGCTCGCAATACTCGTTCCCTGTTGCAAGACAGGAGCCTCCGCTCTGCGTATTCACGCACTCCGTGCAGCCAACGCCATAACCCCCGCAGTAGAGGAGCCCGTAGTCTTCCGAATATGTAATCGTTCTCCACTCGCCGTACTGGCATGTAACATCTGCCGAGACGGGAGCAGCCATCAAGAGTACGATCGGCACAATCGCCAAGTATCTGAGCGTGGAACGCATCATTACCTCCTTAGTTCGGGCGTTGAGCGGAGCATACCTCCCCCTCGCACTCATGCACAAGCAACAGGTGAGTAGTGATGAGTCGCAGAGATGGAAGATTAGATGAGTCGGCGAATCCGTTCGCAGGATGCGTTCCGGGGTTTTCCGCGCCCATCTTCACCAGCACGACCGACTATCGAGCAGATCCCTTCCCTCACGTCGAACGTCCGTTGGAGCGCGACTCGTGAGGGCTCCGTTGACCCTTCGCTTCGCTCAGGGTTTAGGGACGATGAGCACGACCGCCATCGCGCAGATCCCTTCCGCTCGGCCGATGAACCCGAGGTGATCGGTGGTCGTCGCTTTCACGTTCACGTGACCTTGCGGCAGGTGCAGCAAGCGAGCGATCGACGCGACCATTGCGTCGCGATGCGGCGCGAGCTTCGGTTGCTGCGCGATGATGGTCACGTCGACGTTCGCGATCTTCGCGTCCATGTCGTCGAGGATGTGCATGGCCTCGTGCACGAATCGCGAGGAGTCGGCGTTCCGCCAACGCTCATCGCTGGACGGAAAGTAGTGACCGATGTCTCCGGCGCCGACGGCGCCGAGAATGGCGTCGGTGATCGCGTGGAGGACGGCGTCGGCGTCGGAGTGGCCGGAGAGGCCGCCGGTCTCGCTGATGCGCACACCGCCCAGGACGAGCGGCCGCGAGGCGTCGAAAGGGTGGACGTCGATGCCCTGGCCTATTCGACTGACAGGACGAATCACGTCTCGCTCCACTGCCTCAGATAGGACTCCGCGAGCTCGAGGTCCTCGGGAACGGTGATCTTCAGGTTGCGCGGGTCGCCGGGAACGCCGCGCACGGTGTAGCCGTAGCGGACGGCGAGTCCGGCCTCGTCCGTTCCATCGACGCCTTCGCCTTGCGCACGCTCGAGGATGTCGCGAAGGATCTCCGCGCGGAAACATTGCGGCGTCTGGGCGGCGCCGAGCATGCTGCGGTCGAGCGTCTGCGCGACGGTGGCGTCGTCGTTCATCACGTGAATCGTGTCGGAGACGGGGATGATCGGCAGCGCCGCGCCGATCTCGCGCGCCGCGGCGATGACAGCGTGGAAGATCGCGGGACTGAAGAGGGGCCGCGCCGCGTCGTGCACCGCGATGAGCTCCGCCTCGTCGGTTTCCGCGAGAGCGCGGATCACGGACTGCTGGCGCGTCTCGCCGCCAGCGACGAATGACACCCGGTCGCTGTTCTTCACACTCGCCAGCAACAGGTCGGCAACCGGGACGACGACGCGGATGACGTTCTCGTCGAGCAGGAAGCGCTCGATCACATGCTGCACGAGCGGCTTGCCGGCGAGACTCTGGAACTGCTTGGGGAGAGGTCCGCCGAAGCGGGAGCCCGTTCCGGCGGCGGGGATGATCACGATGACTGACATGGCGGTTGGCGGTTGGCGGTTGGCGGTTGGCGGGAGAGGATGCGGCGTGGCTGCTCGTTCCCGTCAACCGCCAACCGTCAACCGCCAACCGGTCACACGGCCATGATGTCTTGTTCTTTCTGTTTCAGCACCGACGCGACTTCGTCGATGTGCTTGTCGGTGAGCTTCTGGACCTCGTCGAGGGCGCGCTTCTCGTCGTCCTCGGAGATCTCATGGTTCTTGAGCATCTTCTTGAGCTTGTCGTTGCCGTCGCGGCGCACCTGGCGGATCGCGGTACGCGCCTCCTCGGCCATTCCGTGGGCCTTCTTCACGAGCTCCTTGCGGCGCTCTTCGGTGAGCATCGGGATCGGGACGCGGATGATCTTGCCGTCCGAGGCGGGGTTGAAGCCGAGATCGGAAGTGCGGATGGCCTTCTCGATCGGCCCGACCATCGACTTGTCCCACGGCTCGACCACGAGGAGAGCAGGCTCGGGGACCTTGATGCTCGCGGCCTGCGCCAGCGGGGTCGGCGTGCCGTAGTAGTCGACGTGGATGCTGTCCAGCATCGCCGCGTTTGCGCGCCCTGTGCGGAGGGTCTTGAAATGCGCGTGAAGCGACTGGATCGAGCTGTCCATCCGATGCTGCACGTCTTTGATCACTTCATTGATCGGCATGATGTACCTCGTAGCGATGAACGATGAAGGATGAACGACGAACAGGAGAGCTCACGTTCATCGTTCATCCTTCCGCGTTCATCGTCGTCATGCAACTTCGTCTGAAACCACGGAGCCGACATCCTCCCCCAGCAAGGCCCTCTTGATGTTGCCTTTCTCGCGAAGGGAGAAAATGTAGATCGGAATCGAGCTGCCGCGGGCCAGGTCGATCGCGGCGGCGTCCATCACCTGGAGGCGCTCGGCCAGCACCCGTTGATACGTGACGTGCGGCAGGCGGATGGCGTTCGGGTCCTTCTCCGGATCGGCGGTGTAGATCCCGTCGACCTTGGTGGCCTTGAAGATGATGTCGCACTTGAGCTCCGCGGCACGAAGAGCAGCCGCCGAGTCTGTCGTGAAGAACGGATTGCCCGTACCGGCGGCACAGATGACGACCCGCCCTTTCTCGAGATGGCGGATCGCGCGGCGCCGGAGGAATGGCTCCGCGACCTCGGCCATCGTGATTGCGGTCGTCACGCGCGTGGGAACGTTGCGACGCTCGAGGGCATCCTGGAGCGCGAGGGCGTTGATCACCGTGGCAAGCATGCCCATGTGATCGCCGGCCACACGGTCGATGCCCTGCGTTGCTCCGGTCACGCCGCGGAAGATGTTCCCGCCACCGATGACGATCGCGATCTGCACGCCCATGCGCGAGACCTCGGCGAGCTCGTTGGCGATGTCCGTGAGAACGTCGGCGTCGATACCGGTGCGACGGCCGCCCATGAGCGCTTCGCCGGAGAGCTTGAGAAGGATGCGGTGGTACCTGGGTTCCGCCATGCGAGGCGGTTTATAGCACAGGGGAAAAGTGCTGAGTGCCGAGTGCTGAGTGCCGAGTGGGCGGGTGTGACTCAGCACCCCAGCACTCAGCACCCAGCACCGTGCCGTCACTGCTTCATGTAGCTCGCCACTTCGGCGGCGAAGTCCTCGGAGCGCTTCTCGATGCCCTCGCCGAGCTTGTAGCGGGTGAAGCGGGTCAGGCTGAGCGTGCAGCCCATCTCCTTGCCGCGGCTGGCGAGGTACTGCGCGACGGTCTGCTTGTCGTCGCGGATGTACGTCTGCTCGAGGCAGCAGTTCTCCGCGTAGAACTTCTCCATCTTGCCCGAGACCATCTTCTCGACGATGTTCTCGGGTTTGCCGGACTTGGCAGCCGCGTCGCGAGCGATCTCGCGCTCGGTGTCGAGGTCCTTCTGGGTCACGTCCTCGCGGCGGAGGAAGCGTGGCTCGGCCGCGGCGATGTGCATGGCGATGTCCTTCGCCACCTCATCGACGGCCGGGCTGCCGCTGCCGTTCTCGGCCACGATCTCGACCATGACGCCGATCTTGCCGCCGCCGTGGATGTAGGTGCCGATCTTCGCGTTCGGGGGTGCTTCGTAGCGCGCGAAACGACGGATGGAGATGTTCTCCTTGATCGACGCGATCTGCTCGGCGACCTTCTGGCTCACCGGCTCGGATGAGCCGGGCCACTTCTCCGCGAGGAGCTCGTCCACCGACGAAGCTCCGCTCTTCCCGATGACGCCGGCCACCTCGCCGGCGAACTTCTGGAAGACCTCGTTGCGGCCGACGAAGTCGGTTTCGCAGTTGACCTCGACGAGGACGCCCTTGACTGCGGCACTCGTGTCGCCGTGGACACGCGCCGCGATCGTTCCCTCGGCCGTCACGCGGCCGGCTTTCTTGCCCGCGGCGGCCAGACCCTTCTTGCGAAGGATCACCACCGCCTGCTCCATGTTGCCCTGGGCCTCCGTGAGCGCACTCTTGACGTCGCCGAATCCGGCGCCGGTCTGCTCGCGCAGCTCCTTGATCATGGCTGGAGTGATCGTCATGTCAAAACCTCTCTGGAAATGATGGGATCAGGGCGGGTCGAAGCCCGCCCTGCATGAGGAAGCGTGAACTGGAGAGTCAGACCGCGGGAGCGGCCTGGAGCTGCTCGGCTTCGGCCGGCACCTCAGCCGGGGCGGCCACGGCTTCATCGCCGCGATCGCCCTTGTCCTCGACTCCGATGTAGCGCTCCTCGGCCAGGTTGTAGCCTTCGAGGACCGCATCGGCGATCTTCTGCGTGAACAGACGAATCGCGCGGATGGCGTCGTCGTTGCCCGGGATGACGTAGTCGATGTCCTCCGGGTCGCAGTTCGTGTCGACGATCGCCACCACCGGAATGCCGAGCTTCTTCGCTTCCTGGACGGCGATGTACTCCTTCTTCGGATCGATCACGAAGAGCGCGTCCGGAAGGCCGTCCATCTCACGGATTCCGATGAGGTTCTTCTGCAGCTTGTCGCGCTCGCGGTCGAGAGCGGCGCGCTCCTTCTTCGACATTTCCTTTTCGGCGTCGTTCAGGACCGACTCGATTTCCTTGAGCCGCTCGATCGACTTGCGGACCGTCGTGAAGTTGGTCAGGGTGCCGCCCAGCCAACGGTTGTTCACGTAGAACATGCCGCAGCGGTTGGCCTCCTCGAGAATGGCATCCTGCGCCTGGCGCTTGGTGCCGATGAACAGGATGCGTTTGCCCTGGGACGCGAGGTCCGCAATGAAACCGGAAGCTTCCTTAAAGAGCTTGAGCGTCTTCTGCAGGTCAATGATGTAGATCCCGTTGCGCTTGCCGAAGATGTACTTCTTCATCTTCGGGTTCCAGCGCTTGGTCTGATGACCGAAGTGAACGCCAGCCTCCAAAAGCTCTTTCATCGTAATAGAGACCGCCAAGTGAACCCTCCTTTTGAATTTTGAATTGAATTGAGAATTGAGAAAATCCTCGACAAAAAAGAAAAGACAGGAGCTGGCGACGCTCCTGTCTTCGACTGAACTCTAGGTGAACCGGAACATGAGAGCCAACTAGCGCTTCGAGAACTGGAAGCGGGCGCGGGCGCCCTTCTGCCCGTACTTCTTCCGCTCCTTCATGCGCGGATCGCGCGTGAGGAGACCGGCCTTCTTGAGGCGCTTGCGAAGCTCGACATTGTAGACCTGCAGCGCGCGGGAGATGCCATGGCGGATGGCGCCGGCCTGGCCGCTCGGGCCGCCGCCGTCGACCGTGACGACGATATCGAACTTGTCGACCGTCTCCGTCAGCGACAGCGGCTGCTTGATGATCATCTTCAGCACTTCATTGCCAAAGTAGTCGTCCATCGAGCGGCGGTTGATCGTGATCGCGCCCGCTCCCGGACGAATGTGCACGCGCGCCGTCGACGTCTTCCGTCTTCCCGTTCCGTAATATTCGACCAAAGCCAAGGAATCCTCCTGTCAGTCCTGCTACTTGCCGCCCATGTCCGAGACAGGAGCGCCGTCCATCACGCTGAGCGCCTCGGGCTTCTGGGCCTGATGACGGTGCTGCGTTCCGCGATAGACCTTCAATTTCTTCAGCATCTTGCGGCCGATCTTGTTCTTCGGCAGCATGCCCCAGACCGCTTGCTCGATCATGTGCTCGGGCTTCTCGGCCCGCACGAATCGCGCCGCCTTCTCCTTCAGGCCGCCCGGGTAGAGCGAGTGGCGACGATAGATCTTGTCGGTCTCTTTCTTCCCGGTGAGCCGGACCTTCTCGGCGTTGATGACGATGACGTGATCCCCCGTGTCGAGGAACGGCGTGTACGTCGGTTTCGCCTTGCCGGAGATGATGTTCGCGATGGCCGTTGCCAAACGTCCGAGGACCTGGCCTTCGGCATCGATCACAAACCAGCGTGGCTCGATGTCTCCCTGCTTGGGAAAATAGGTACGCATGACTCTCCCTGAAACTCGTTGTCGGTTGTCGGTCATCCGTTGTCCGTAGGGCTCGGGACGAACAGCAGGCAACGCGACGGGTACTGCATGAAACCGGGCGGCGAGAGGTGTGACCGCGAACGCCGACCAGTGACTCAAAGACGAAACACACCTTCCCTGGGGGGAAAGGGCCAAAACGGTAACACTGGCGAACAGGGACCGTCAAGCAGTTCATTCCCGGCCGCGCCGGTGGCCGGTGGCCAGTGGCCGGTGGCCAGTAGCCAGTGGCCAGTGGCCGGTGGCCGGTGGCCAGTAGCCCGTGGCCCGTGGCCAGTGGCCAGTGGCCAGTACCCCGTGGCCGAGGAGACTCCGCGAGTGCGGCGGGCGCTACAAGTGCGGCGACCCCATCGGGCCGGCAACGGTGCAATTCAATGAGGATTCGCACACACCAATCGGCAGCAGGCAACTGCAACTGGCAACTGGCTACCGGCAATTGGCTACCGGCAACTGGCTACCGGCAACTGGCTACCGGCAACTGGCTACCGGCAACTGGCTACCGGCAACTGGCAACCGGCAACCGGCAACCGGCAACTGGCTACTGGCTACTGGCTACTGGCAACTGGCTACTGGCTCCTCGCGCGCTGTGGTACAAGCGCGGCCGTGACTGCACGCCTCATCGACGGCAAAGCCGTCTCCCGACGCATCGAACAGGAAGTGATCGAAGGCATCGCGCGCCTCGGCTTCAAGCCCGGTCTCGTGGCCGTCCGGGTCGGCAACGATCCGGCCTCCGAGATCTACGTCCGCAACAAGGCGAAGAAGGCGCGCGAGCTCGGTCTCGAGGGCAACGAGCTGGTGTTCCCCGAGACGATGTCCGAGTCGGACCTGCTCGCGGAAGTGGAGCGCCTCAACCACGACGACGCGGTCGACGGCATCCTGGTCCAGCTCCCGCTGCCAAAGCAGATCGACTCGAGGAAGGTCATCGATGCCATCCATCCCGGGAAAGACGTCGACGGCTTTCATCCCGTCAGCGTCGGCATGCTGCACCTCGGCCGGCCAACGCTCGTTCCCTGTACCCCCGCCGGCGTGATCCGCCTCATCGAGTCGACCGGCGAGCCGATCGAAGGAAGGAACGCAGTCGTCATCGGAAGGAGCGACATCGTTGGGAAGCCGATGGCGGCGCTGCTGCTCCAGAGACATGCGACGGTGACGATCTGCCACTCGCGCACGCGTGACCTCCCCGGCATCGCCCGTCAGGCCGACATTCTCGTCGCCGCGATCGGTAAGCCGATCCTCGTGACCGAGGACTTCGTGAAGCCGGGGGCGATGGTCATCGACGTCGGGATGAACCGCGTCGGTCCCGAGCTCGCGCCGCACCTGGCCCACGACGAGGAGAAGACGCGCCTTCTCGAGAAGAACGGCTCCGTTCTCCTCGGTGACGTCGACTTTGCTCGCGTGCGCGAGCAGGCGTCGTGGATCACGCCCGTGCCGGGCGGCGTCGGGCCGATGACCATCGCAATGCTGATGAAGAACACCGTCACGGCGGCGGAGCGCAGGCGGAAATGACGTTGCTCCGCGTCGGGCTCACCGGCGGCATCGCGTCCGGAAAATCGACCGTGCGCGAGTTGCTGGCGGCCCTCGGCTGCCACACGATCGATGCCGACAGGCTCGTGGCGGAACTGTACGAGCCCGGCCGCGCGGGACACGCCGCGTTGGTGGCGACCTACGGCGACCAGATCCTGCGCGACGACGGTACGGTCGACCGCGTGAAGCTCGCGAACATCGCGTTCTCCGATCCTTCCGAGGCGAAGAAGCTGAACGCGCTCATCCACCCGATCGTCATCGCGGAGACGGACGCCCGGCTCGCCCGAATCGAGGATGGGATCGCGGTCGTGGAGGCGACCCTGATGATCGAATCGGGCGGGCGTCAGCGTTACGACAGACTCGTGATCGTGGACGTCGATCCCGCGGTGCAGGTGGAGCGCGGCGTTGCCCGCGGTCTGGCCCTCGAGGAAGTCCAGCGGCGGATCGCAAATCAGATCCCGCGCCCGGAACGTCTCCGTCACGCTGACTACGTCATCGACAACAGCGGCGATCGCGAGCACCTCGAGCGCGAGACGCGCCGCGTGTACGACTTGCTGCGCGTGGATCTGGCGAACGCAAAACGCCCCGAGGCGTGAGCCTCGGGGCGTTCGCAAAAAAGAACCGAGAACCAACGCTGCCGGCCGCGCCGGCTATGTGGTGGTCGTCGAAGTCGTGCCCGACGTATCGGTCATGCTGGTGGCCGAGGTGTCGGTCATGGTGTGGTCGGTCGACATCGTGTCGGTCATCATCGTGTCGGTCATCATCGTGTCGGTCGTCATCGCGGTGTCGGTGGTGCCGTAGTCGGTGACGGACGTCATCGAGGTCTCGGTCGTCGCGGAGGTGTCCGTGCCGGCCGTATCCGTGGTCACTTCATTCTTCTGGCAGGCGGCGAAGACGACGAGGGTCAGGACCGCGAGCAGAACGAGGAGCTTCTTAGTCATACGTTCATTTCCTTCTGTTGTGTTCGTATTCGGTTGGGTCAGTTTTCCAGTCGAATGCGTCACTCTGGGTGCCGGCGCTCACCTCCTTGCCGTTTCATTCAGGGGAATCACACGCGGAGAAACCAGACGTTGCGAATATTGATTGATGGGGCGCAAATCCACCAGGGGATAGGCCCGGCACCAAGAGGAGCAACACCGGTGCCAGGATGCAAAAACGCCCCGCCGAAGCGGGGCGTCTGCTGCCGTTGGAACGGGGAACGAGCTAGGTGGTGGTCGTCTCGGTCGTGGTCGACATCTCGGTCGTAGCCGACGTGTCGGTCGCCATCGTGTCGGTGGTCATCGTGTCGGTGAGCATCGTGTCGGTGCCCATCGGGTCGGTCATGGCGGTGTCGCTGCTGGTCATCGAGGTGTCGGTCATGGCGGTGTCCGTCACGACCTCTTCCTTCTTGCAGCCGACGGCGAGCATCGAGACGACGAGCAGGGCGACCAGGGTGAGAATCAGAGACTTCTTCATTGCGTGTTTCTCCTTCACTTTTCAGATCTCGCGATCTGATTCTTGGCTTCAGTTTTTCTGGAAACGAAAGTTCAGCTCTGGGTGCCCGACTCACCTCACTTTGCGTGTCGTTCGAAACCTTGACGCGTTTGGACGCGAATATCGGACTGCAGATTCAGGGGCATGGAAGGCGCAGACTCTGCGCCTCACCCGAGCGCTATCATAGGATCGGGCTCGACAATGTCAAGCGGCACTTTGAGGGAGATACACTCAGAATCGGAACCGACGCACCTGGAAACGGTGTCGTTCGACGGCACGAGGATTCACTACGACCTCTATGACGCGCCTTCTCCTTCGGCGGTCGTCGTGGTCCCCGGGTTCTGGCGCGACCGCCGCCACGCGTCGATGACTCGCCTCGCCCACTACCTCGTCGAACAGGGATACCGCGCCGTGGTCATGGATCCGCGCGGCCACGGCGAGAGCGAAGGAACGTACGGCTTCAACCACTACGAACAGCATGACGTGACGGGGGTGGTCCGCGACGTCCTGCAGCGGAGCGCTACGATCGAAACGATCGCGCTGGTGGGCTTCTCCTACGGTGGCGCGATCGCGATCTCCGCGGCGGCGCGGCATCCGGAACTGCCGGTCTCGTCGATCCTGTTGATCTCTTCGGTGGCTGATTTCTCGATGATCACGCCCCGGCTCAACCCGTTTACGATGCATCGGCACATTGCCCTGTCGCAGGCCCTCCGGACGCCGAAGTTCGTCTGGAACATCCGCAGGATCGCCAAGCTCAGCGCGCTCGAGGACGTCCGCGACGTTCACGTTCCGCTCTGCTTGATCCATGTGAAGAATGACTGGCTGATCGGGCATCGCCACTCCGTCGCGCTGTACGAGGCCGCACACGAGCCGAAGGAACTACACCTGCTCGAGATCGAGGGGAATTACCACGCCGACCGCATCTTCAGCGTGGCATCCGACGCGATCGAGCCGATCGTGCGGGACTTCCTCGCGCGACATGTGCCCAAATCCTGAGCTGCGAAGACAGCGAAAGATCAGTGTCGTGTCACGTCCGGGGTGCCGAAGCGCGCTCATCGTGAAGGCTCCGTTGATCCTTCGCTGTCTTCGCAGCTCAGGATGAACACGAAGGCCGCACGCTCGGGACGTGCGGCCTGGCGGAAGTGCAAATTGGGTTCGGTCAAGGCAGCGGGAACGGCGGGATCGGATTGTGCTTCGACGGCACGGGAACGATCTCCACCTCGATGACCTGAAGCTCAGGCATCTTCTCTTCGTACCGGGGCCGCTTCGTGTCGGACTTGCTCGAGCCACGGATGCTGCCGTCGTCCTGCGTCCATTCTTCTCCGTCGAAGACCCACATAGGCTGTCCTTTCCGCCATCGGGATACTTCAAGGGCGCTGCCAGATGGCATCGGTCCCATCATCACCCCCCAACACACTGATATACGGGGATTTACGCGGAGAGTTTGTCGAGGCCGGTGTCGGAGTCGAAACAGAATTTTGTCCGGAATCGCGCTCAGTCTCGTCCTTCTTTGCGGAGGTGCTCGGCGAGCATGCGATATGCGCGGCCGCGGTGGGAGACCGCGTCCTTTTCCTCGTCGGTCATCTCCGCGAACGTCTTCTGTGAATCGCGCGGCTGGAACCACGCGTCCCATCCGAAGTGCCGCTCGCCGCGAGGCTGCACGAGAATCTCACCGGCGACTTCG
Source organism: uncultured Thermoanaerobaculia bacterium (assembly GCA_964558905.1). Taxonomy (GTDB): domain Bacteria; phylum Acidobacteriota; class Thermoanaerobaculia; order Gp7-AA8; family Gp7-AA8; genus QHVT01. Next base: position 15,067 of record CAZLGP010000250.1, read on the forward strand.
CCGAGGAACACACTCAGCTCGCGTCCGTTCCAGTAGCCGACGCAGCATTGCGCTTTGGCGGCACGGTTGTTGAGCGCGTACGCGACCGCGGCGAGCCCCTTGCCGCCGGCGGCCTCGAGCAGCCAGCGAACGTACGGACCGGGAAAATTGCCGAGCTCGTCGAAACCAAGGGAGACGTCCTCGACGATGAGGCGAGAGTACCCTTTGGTCCGAGCGACCTCGAGCTTATGGCGGGTGATGTCTTCGACGGTCGCGGCCTGGATCTCGGGAAGCGTCAGCGCGACGCGGAGAATGGGTATGCCCAGGATGCGCTCGGCCTCGATGCCTTTGTTGGGATTGGTAGAGACGAGGATGAGCGGCTCGCGCTCTTCACCGGAGTCTTTCTTTTGTTTGGGCACTTACTGAGCCGCGCGCAACGACTGGACGACACGGACCCTCAGGGTCTCGGGTGCTGCCATGGGGGTGAGTCTCTTCCGCAGGAAGCCGCGAAGACGGCGGTGAATGGTGACGCGTGTCTCGCAGTCGGGGCAGTCGTGCAGGTGGATCTCGACGCTCTGTCGTTTCTGATCGCCGAGGGAGCCGTCGAGGAAAAAGTAGATGACACGTTTCACATCGTCACAGAGCATCAATGCATTTCCTTCCGTTGGACATGGTGACGACTCGCACTGAATTGGAACTCGGTTGCGGTTTTGTGAATTCCGCCGCGGCCATCTCGAACTTGACGTCCGGCCCTACTGCAACCGAGCGGCCAAAAACAGCGAGGGCGGCCTTTCGGCCGCCCTCGGGTGCATTCACCTGACTCGACGGGTCATTCGACCTCGAATCGTTCCTCTTCCTCTTCTTCGACTTCGAACTCGAAGTCTTCGTCGCCGCCCGTGAAGAGCAGCTCATCCTCGTTCTCTTCCGGCTCGACGACCTCGCCCTCCTCGGGCTTGGTCTCGTCCTTCTTCTTGCGGCCTTTCGTCTCGTCCTTGCGCGAGCGCATCTTGGCAGGCTCGGCCTCGCCGCGGATGTAGCCGTACTTGCGGGCGTAGTCGAGCAGGGTACGTTCGAGCATTTTCCGGCCGCGATACAGACGCGACATCACGGTCCCGACCGGGCAGTCGAGGATCTCGGCGATCTCCTTGTAGGAGAAGCCTTCGATGTCGGCGAGGAGCACGACCATCTTGTAGTCGTGAGGGAGCGAGTCGAGCGCACGCTTGACGTCGGCATCCATCATGTCCTGGAAGATCTCACTCTCCGGGTCACGGATGAGGTCGGGAGCGTTCTTCTGGATCACGCGCTCGTAGGATTCCTCGATCTCCGAGAAGTCGATCTTGTGGGGAGTGAGCTTCTTCTTCCGGTAGTTGTTGATGAACGTGTTCTTCATGATCTTGAAGAGCCACGCCTTGAAGTTCGTACCCTCTTCGAACTTGTCGTAGTACTTGTAGGCCTTGAGGTACGTCTCCTGAACGAGGTCCTCGGCATCTTCCGAGTTCCGCGTCATGCGGTAGGCGGTGTTGTACAGGGAGTCGACGTACGGCATGGCCGCCTGCTCGAAATCCCATCCCTGTTCGTGTGTGTAGACTTCCGCGCTCTTCATGATCTCTCCCGTAGCACAACCGCCGGAATTTCAACCTTCGTGCCGCATGCATCCTTAGATGCGCCGGCAAATAAAATAGTTACTCTCAGCGCGACACGTTTTCCGAAGCGGTTGAGATGACAACGGGTTACGTGACGGAGCCGCGGCCAAATGAGGCCCGCTCGTTTCGCGTCGAATGACCGGTGTCCGTCGTCGCCGAGGGACACGTGCGTCCGCGAAAAGCGGCTCTTCAGTGATTAATTTTAAGGTCTACTGAGGGAAATGCTGGTAGGTCGGCTGTGAACAAACAGTGAACGACCCGTATTCCCGCAAACCGGCGGATGATACACAGCCTGCGCGGGAATATCAACCCGTCGCTACGGCAACGTTCGAAGAAGCTCCTCGTAAGCTCGGGTGATCTCGATGAATCGCGACGACGCCTCATTCTGCGCATCGGGCGTCGCACCGTGAAAACGGTCGGGGTGGTGTTGCTGGACGAGACGCTTGTAGGCGGCGCTCAATTCCTGGCGGGTCGGTGTTTCGTCGATTCCCAGTACCCGTAGGAGCTCGGCTCTGGCGCGCGGCTGACGGACGAAGAGGGGCTCGCGGTCGGCTCCGCGCGGCCGGCCGTCCTTGGCGTGGTCGACGTACTCGAATCCGTAGAGCTCGCGCAGCTTCGCGAGAGCGTCCGTTTGAAAGCCGAGGCCGAAGCTCAGGTCGAGCAGGGCGGCGTACTGGCGCACGGGAACGGGGCTTCGAGCCGCAACGAGCTGCACCGCGACTTCGAGCAGCTCCCGCCGCTGCTGCGGCGTGGTCATGCGCGCATAGCTCTCGGCCCAGTTCGCGACGTCGATGCCGCGGGTGATCGGCGCGGCCAGGCCCGCGCCGCGACGCACCTGTCTCGCGGCGTCTTCATCGCCGGCGCCCGCCGCGGCGACGACGTGGAAGAGAAGCGACGCCGCGATCGTGTCGCGTTGCGGCGCGGGCATCGGTCCCTGGCTACGCTCCCGCTCACGCGTGGCGATTGCCATCGCCACGATCACGAACGCGGCGAGCGCGCCGCCTCCGACGAGGATGAAGACGATGGCGATCATTTCCATGCGGTTGGCGGTGGCGGTTGAAAGGGCGTCAGGCTCCTGTCGACTGGGAGCTGGCAACCGCCGGCTCGATCCTCGACGCAACGACCTCGATCATCGAGCGCAGCTCGCCTTCGCCGAGCACGGGCGTCGAGCCGTCGATGTCGATCTCGTCGTCGATGCTGATCCAGCTCTTGCAGCCCCCGTACTCTTCGCGATGGCGCACTTCGATGGGCGCAGCGAGCTTCCAGGTTCGCAGAGCGATGACGTACAGCGCCTGATCGGGACGGAAGCGATAGCGCGCCTCCAGCGTCTCCCACGGCATGGCCACGAGCGGCGCGAGACGCCCCAGCACCGCGAGATCGCGCACACCCCAGGTCTGCACGACCTCACACCAGTGCGTGATCGTCACGCTCGGCCGTGCCTCCGACTCACCCTGGTGAAAATAAGTCGGATAGAGGTAGAAGCGCTCCGCCTCGACGCCGAACGTCGGATCCGCGATGCCGCCCTTACGGATGAGGGTCACCTGCTCGCCGCGTCCGAGGGCGGCGACGACGCTCGACCATTCCTTGAGCGCGGTGTGATTCGGGAGCTTGTTCATGCGGGTAGGGATTATCGCTCCAGCGGCACTCCGGAGTATGTCGAATCCTGAGCCGCGTAGACGGCGAAGGATCAACGGAGCCCTCACGTGAAACGCCCGAGGAACGATGATCGTGAGGGCTCCCCTGATCCTTCGTTCACCCCATTCCTGCGCCGCGTAGACGGCGAAGGATCAGCGGAGCCCTCCCCTGAAGCGTCCCCAGGAACCATGATCGTGAGGGCTCCCTTGATCCTTCCCTACGCTCAGGATTCTTTCAGCAACCATGATCGTGAGGGCTCCCCTGATCGTACCGTGCGAGCGGGTTTCGGGGGGGACGCGT
>CAZLGP010000251.1:0-7388 GCA_964558905.1 uncultured Thermoanaerobaculia bacterium
GGCAGCGCTGGCCGGTGCGACCGGCAGCGCTGGTTGCTCCGCCTTGCGGCGCGTTCCTGGTGCATTCGACGTTCGCGGCTTCGAGCGGCGCAGCGCGCCTGACTCATGACGTCGGCCGGAGTGCCCGGACCGCCGCCGTCCCGGCGGCTGACGCGCACGTGTCTCGCGTGCGCGTGCGGGCGGGACGCCCGCACGTCAGCCGGCGGGACGCCGGCGGTCCGCTTGGTTTGGACAGTTCCCGGACACTTTGCGGGAGTCGAGCTTGCGGAGATCATCGCCCGCTTCATCGCCGCGAATCCGTGGGCGGTCCGGGTGGCCCAGCACTCAGCACCCAGCACTCAGCACCCAGCACTTTCCTCGCGCTGAAGTGCCGCTTGGCACCCGAGACGCAGGTTGGTATGCCATGCAACGCCGTCTTCGTTCCGCCGCGGCACTGACCCGCGCGACCTACCGCGAGTGGCAGCGCGACAACGGGATGATGCTGGCGGCGGCGATCGCGTTCTATGCCACGTTCTCGATCGCGCCGCTGCTGCTCCTCCTGCTCAACGCCGGCGCGCTCCTGTTCGGAGAGGAGACGGCCCGGGCGCGTCTGCTCGCGCTCGTGACCGATGCCATGGGCGCACGAGCGGCCGAGGCGGTCGACCGCATCATCATCGCTGCCTCTCGGACGGACGCCGGCGCCACCGTCGCCAGCGTGATCCTGCTGCTCCTCTCCGCCTCGGCGGTGTTCCGACACCTGAAGACGGCGCTGAACATCGTGCTCGACGTTCCGACGAAGAAGGAGAGCGGGGTCCTGCGCTATTTGAAGAACCGCGTATTCGCGGCGGTCATCGTGGTCGCCGGAATCGTACTTCATCTGAGCGCTCTCGCGGCGATGACCGGCGTTGCCTGGATCCGCGACAATGTTCCGGAGATCCTGGGCGAAGCCGCGGGACTGTGGCGGCTGGCGGAAATGGCGGTCTCGTACGGTCTCCTCGCGGTCGTGTTTGCGGCGATCCTCAAGTTCGTTCCCGACATCGAGCTCAAGTGGCGTCACGTGGCGATCGGCGCGGGACTGGCCGCGCTCCTGTTCGTCACAGGACAACTGCTGATCAGCGCGTACCTCGCACGGGCGAGCGTGACCGCCGCGTATGGCGCGGCGGGCTCCGTGGTCCTGCTGCTGTTGTACGTCTACTTCACCGCCGCGGTGATCCTGGCGTCGGCGGAGCTCACCGAGCGCTTCGCGCGCGACGACGCGGAGTTTCGCAACGACCGACGGCGCGCGCAGGATGAGCAGGCCTACAGTCCGCACAAGGAAGAAGCTGCGGATTGAGGGCGGAAACCCACTTCTTCTCCGGCGTTGCCTTTCCTCCGGCTCCCGAATGGGCCTCCTCTCAGGAGACGGCGCGCAGAAGAGGTGCCTGGGGTTCGTCCCGCGCCGTCTCGATCGGCCTCTCCGCCGCGGTCACCTCCTGGAGGAGGCGCATGACTTTGGACCGGAACTCGTCGACCGACACGCGGCTCTTGGTCAGGAACTCGGTGTGGCCGAGTCTGAGGCGGGATTGATCGGACGTCCGTACATCCAGCGCCGAGTAGACGACGAGAGGGACGTTGCGGAGGGTGGCCTGATTGCGGAGGAGGTCGACGACCGCGAAACCGTCCATGTCCGGAAGGACGATGTCGAGAACGATGAGGTTCGGCTCGTGTCTGCGGCACATGGCCACCGCCTCCTGCCCCGTGGCGGCGTGCAGAGTCCGGATCCCGTGCATCTGGAGCGAGGCGGTCATCACCCCGGCGAGGTCGAGATCATCTTCCACCACGAGAATTGCGGGCATCGCACACGCGGCCGTCACCGCCTCCAGCAGCGCCTCGGCGCGGACCGGCTTCGCCACCCAGTTGGCGATGTGAGCGGCGGATCCCTCGACCGAATCGAGGGCGGCGGTGACGACCAACGGAATGGTCCGAGTATCGTCGCCGGCCTCCAGCGCTTCGACGATGCGCCAGCCATCGCTGCTGGCGACGTCGAGGATGATCGCATCGGGATGAATCTTCGCCGCGCACTCCGCAATCGCCGCGGTGCTCGGAACACCGACGACGCGGAACCCGCTGTTTTCCAGCAACTCCCGGACCGGACCGGTGATGGTGTTCACGTCTTCATTGCAGACGAGCAAGGTTCGCGGAGCGAGCCCCTGGGAGCTCTCGTGGACCGGCGTGGTTGGCAGGGTGAAGCGGAACGCGCTGCCGCCTCCGTCGCGGCTCTCGGCCCAGATCCGGCCGCCGTGCGCCTGGACGATGCTGCGGCAGATCGCCAGGCCCAGCCCCGAGCCGCCCTTCTGGCGGGAGTCGGACGCATCGACCTGCTTGAAACGCTCGAAGATCGTTTCCAGGCGGTCTTTGGGGATCCCGCGACCGCGATCGGAGACGTGGAACATGAAGCCTTCGCCTGTCTCGGCCCCTCCAACCGTGACCTCCCCGTCCGGCGGTGAGAACTTGATCGCGTTGCTCACCAGGTTCGTCAGAGTCTGGACGATCCGGTCGGTGTCGACCCAGAGCATCGTCTCTGCCGGCTCGATCAGAAGGCGGACACGGGCCTGGTCGGCCACGGCCTGAACCCCCTCCACGACCAGGCGCATCAGATCGTTCGCGGCGATGAACGTCCGAACGATCTCGATCTTCCCCGCCTCGATCCGCTCGAGATCGAGGATGTCGTTGATCAGCCGGATCAGACGGTCGGTGTTGATGACCGCGATGTCCAGCATGCGCTGGCCGCGGCCGTCCACCGGGCCGAGCAACCCGCTGCTGAGCAGGCCGAGCGCGCCGCGAATCGACGTGAGGGGCGTCCGCAGCTCGTGACTGACCGTCGAAACGAACTCGCTCTTCATCTCCTCGATGGCCAGGCGCTCACTGATGTCGCGGAAGGTGATGACGACGCCGGTCGCCACAGCGTCGTCGCCGACGATCGCGTTGGCCGTGTACTCGACCGGGATCGGCCTGCCGTCGCGCGTGCGGAACTCGCCGATCTCAGTCGCGCGAACGTTCGACGCGTGCGGGGTGCTCCAGGGGACGCAGCTCTCGTCCGGCCGGACGTGCTCGAGGGCGCAGCGGATGACGTCATGGAACCTCCGGCCGTGCATCTCCTCGAGGTCCCAGCCGAGCATCGTCGCCGCGGCGGGGTTGAGGAAGGTCACCGACCCGCGAGCGTCCAGACCGAAGATTCCTTCGCCGGCGGAGTCGAGAATCATGCGGTTGCGGCGGCTGAGCTCCGCGTTCTGAGCGGCGGCACGCTCCGCGGCGTCTTTCGCCGCCACCAGCGACTGTGTCGCGGCGGTCAACTCCTGAGTGCGACGCCCGACCTCCTCTTCCAGCTCGGCGCGGTGCCGCAGCAGCGCTTCGTGGCGCTGCCGCGTGGCGATCAGGCGGTCGCTGAGGAACGAGCCGATGAGAAGGGCGACCATGCATGCGACGATGACCGTGGCCATGACCGTCATCGTCGTCCGCTGGATTCTGCGCGAGGATGCGAAGGCCTTCACGATCCCTTCCTGACTGCGCCGGCTGCTGTCCTCGAGCAGCGCCTGGGCCGTGTTGTGGTGCTTCTTCATCAGATGAAGGGCGGGCGCGGTCGCACCGAACGTCTCGCCCTGGATCATCCGCTCGGTGGTGCCTCGGGCCAGTGTGTAGTACTGCTCGATCGCAAGACGCAGCTCTACGACTCTCCCCTGATCCGCAAGGGGATTGGCCGCGACCCGATCGAGGGTCTGGTTGAACGCGAGGTAGGTCTGATCGACATGGTCCAGGGCCCAGGGGTCGGCCGCTTCCGCCGCGTCCAGGAGGCCCCGCTGGATCTCGGTGAGGAGCACGGAGAGCTCGCCAGTGGTCTGCACCGAAGGGAAATGGCCTCGCTGCACGATGTCGAGCATCCGCTCGTTGCGGCGCCCGTAGACGAGGCTGACGGCGAGAACGATCGTGAAGGCGATGGCGACGCCGAGCTGCAGCAGCAGCCGCAAACGCGACGTCCGTCGCGTCCCGGGGTCCGGCGAGAGCGCCGTTTCTCCTGTTTCGAGCTTCGTCATATATGGATCGTTCCGCTTTGCGCGAAGGCGCCGGTTCCGGGGCCTACGTAGAAGTCGCGTGAGGAGCGGTGAAAAATACAAACACCCGAATTTTCCTGGGGGAGACGCCCCAGGCCTCAGCGAAGCGTCACGACGCGAGCTCCCGTCGTCGGCGCGTTCTCGGAGACGTATCCGATTGCGCCGCGATGTCGCCGGACATACGCGAGCACTTCCGCATCACTGTCCAACTCCGGCGGAGGAACGCTCACGCCGGCGAACAGTCTCTGCCGCCAGTAGCTCCGCACAGCCATCGTTTTTCTTCGAAGGATGGTCCGAGAGAAAGCCTGCCGGACAGGTGCTGTATCGACCTGATCGACAGGAACGATGGCGGTGCCACCGGCCCAGCTGGTCGTTGTCTTCAGCATCATTGCCGCCACCTCATCGATGGACATGGACTGGACTGGATTGTCCGGGTGGACGACGATCTTGAACCCTGCTGCTTTCGCGGCGGGCACCAGGGAGGCGATGAGCAGTGCGAGGACGAAGAATCGTTTCATCGCTGGTCCCTCAGAACGTGTAGCGTGTGCCGATGACCAGACTGCGGCCGGGGGAGAATGTCAAGGCGTCGAGGTCGCGATACTGCTCATCGAGAAGGTTTTCGACCCCGACTGTCGCCGCGAGGCGTTGGCTCAGAAGCAGGCCGCCGCGGATGTGCAAGAGGTCGTAGCCGGGGATGCCGTCGACGTAGGCAGGATTGCGGCGGTCGGCCACGCCGAGGCGGCGCTGGGTCTCTTGGTGACGCACGACCAGCTCCACCCACGGGTGCCGCGAAACGCGAGGTGCGTAGCGGATGCCCGCGGCGCCGAAGCCGCCGGGGATCGAGGAAAGCGGTTCGTTCGTCGCGGTATCCGTTGCGTTGGTCTTCGCGAAGTGGCCCCAGAAGGTCAGGCCGGCGTCAAGGTCCACCCTGGCGTCGAGCTCGAAGCCGCTGGTTCTTGCCTTTCCGACATTGACATTCTGGATGACGTCGAAGTCGAAGAAATCCTGTTGGCCATTTTCATCGAAATCGAAAAAGCCCACCCTGGACAGTTGCAGGAGATTGGTCAGCTCATTGCGGAACACGAAAGCGGAGCCGGCGAATCTGCCGCTCTGATACTTGACGCCGGCCTCATAGCTCATCACGTGCTCCGCGTCGGCGTCGGCATTCGGAACCTCGAGTCCGAACGTGCCCCCGGACGCCGTGAACGCGAACCGCGACGTGTCCTGGAGATTCGGTGAACGGAACCCTCGAAAGACATTTCCGATGACGTTCAGAGTCGGCGTCACGTGTGCGACCAGATTGACCGCACCGGTGAAATCGCTCTTCGTCCCTGTCAGCTCGAACTCGCCGAACATGGTCTGCTCCCGTCCGGCGCTCTCGAACGAACCGTAGCGAACGCCCGCGATGACCGTCAGCCACTTCGTCAGATCGAAACGATCCTGAACATAGACGCCCAGAGAATCGTACGTGGCGCGGTCCATCAGAGCACCGCGCGTACGCCCGACTACGCCGGTGACGGGGTCGGGACCGTAGCCCCACGATTCGATGTGGTCGTGCGCGTAGTCGACTCCGTAGACGAGGTGGTGGGACCCGACGAAGGTCCCGAGCTCGAGGGCGGCGCCTCCCAGGCGGTCGCCGTCGAAATAGGTGTAGTGCAACGGCGGGTCGCTCGGCGTCAGGCCTGGAAACGTGATGTCGGCGCCCCCGTCCTGCTGGTTCCAGTAGACGGTCAGGCGAAGGGAGTCCACCCAGCCGCGGGCAGTCAGATCGTGGTAGGTCACTCTGCCGAGTTGCAGGGAGCGGCTTGCGACAACGCCGGAGATTCCCGGCCACTCAATGGCGTTCTGTTCGAGCTGCTGGTAGCCGATGCTGATCGACTTCTCGGGCGTCAGAGCCAGGCGGCCGTTGAAGTAACCGCCGGTCTCGTCGAATCCGGTCTGCTGACGGCCGGCGTCGCCGCCGCCCGTGACATCACCGAAGCGGCCCCGGGAGATGCCGGCGGTGAACCGAAAGCGCTCGGTCTGGCCATAGACCTCGAAGGGTGTGCGGAGCGAAGAGTCCGCGCTGCTGTAGCGCGCACTGATCGACCCGCCGAAGGACTTGACCAGCGGGCTGTATCCCTTGGTGATGATGTTGATCACTCCGCCCAGCGACTCGGTCCCCAGCACCGAGACGACACCGCGGACGATCTCGATCCGCTCGATCTGGCTCAGCTCGACGATGTTCAGATACTCGACGATGTCGCTTCCCGACGAGGCGTTGTTCACCTTCACCCCGTCGATCAGGACCATCACCTGTTTGCCGGCCAGCCCGCGGATGATGGGTTTTCCACCGGAGGGACGCCTGGAGACGACGATTCCGGCCTGCTCCTCGAGAATCTGGGCCAGGCCGGCGGGATTCATTCGGCGGATGTCGTCCCCGGTGATGACCTTGTCCGCGCGGCTGGTCTCGAACGTCCGTTCGGGCGTTCGATTGACGGAGTAGATCAGCTCTTCGCGAAGCCGCTTCCCAGCGTCCTCGGCGTCTTCGGCGTTCTGCGAGACCGAGGCTGCACTCTCCTCGGATGCTGCTGTGACGTCGCCATCGGCGTAGACCGCAACCGGTACCGCCAGCAGCACCAAGGCGAACACTGCAATCCACTTTCGGATGTTTCGTATCATGGCTGAGACCTCTCCCGCTCTCGGCTTCGACCCATCCGTAGCGCAAACGGCCTGCCCAGGGAGCGCAGAACCCATAAAGGCTGTAGTTCGATAGGGTTCCATCGTTTGATCGTGTGCACGCCGGGTTGGCGAACCGTCCAATTCCCGGACTGTAGACCGAGTTCTGGACGCCCCGATCAGCGGCGTGGCGGTGCCTCGAGACGAGGTCGGCCCGTGGGCGTCAGCGGCACCGGTGCGGGTTTCCCCCGTGCGGGAGGGGGAAACGCGGCGCGAGCGCCGGGCGGCGAGGACGCCGCCGGGCCAGCCGCCGAGACGGTGGCGTTGCGAGATGTCGTGGGGGCGGCGCTTACGCGCGCCGGCTTCAAGGTTTGTTGCCCAAACGCCCGCGTAGCGGGCATGAGGAAATAGCCCCCGGCTTTCAGCCGGGGGTCTGGCGCGGGGTCCTTGGTGAGCCCGCGTAGCGGGCGGGCTGGACTCTACGGGTCGCAATTCCCCCGGCTTCAGCCGCAATGGCGTTAACTTTAGGCGAGGGCGTCGTCTTGTTGGCGTTCAGCGACTCTTCCCACTCGACGCGGAGAGAGTGGCCTGATCAGCGCCGGAGGCGCGGCAGAGGGTAGCCGGTGGCGAGCGCGGAGCGCCGCCACCGGAAGAAGACGCGTG
>CAZLGP010000252.1:0-26638 GCA_964558905.1 uncultured Thermoanaerobaculia bacterium
GCCCTTCAGCCGGGGGCTATTTCCTTTCGCCGCTACGCGGGCTCCGAATCACGCGTGCGTGCGAATGTCCAAACTCCAGCGGCTCATTAGCCCGCTAGAGCGCGGCCATCTTCTGGCGGATTGCGCCGATGTGATACGCGAGATGCGCCACCGCGCCGAGGGCGCCGCCGGTTGTCGCGTCGCTCGTGGCCCCGTGGGTCTCGATGGTCCGCTGCAGCTCTTCGTACCGCGCGCCGAGATCGCTCTGGAGCTGCGTCCAGGCCGCGGAGTCGACGACCGAAACGCGCCAGCTCTCGCTCCAGTCGCGCTTCGTGCGATCGCCGGAGATGAACGCACCGAAAGCCTCGAAGCTGAACAGAATGTGGTGGGCGTGCGCGGCGATGGAGTTGCCCCCGACTTCGCGCGACGCCTCCTCAGGCGTCAGCTTCGCCAGCGTGTTGCGCAACCCGGCGTCGGGACCCTGATCGAGGAAATAGCTCAACTTGTGGGCCGGCCCCTCCCACCCTTCCCGCAGGACCGCGAGCAGTTGTTCGGTCATCGCTTCCTCCTTCGCTGCCCACAACACGCGCCGCGGCACGCCCGTTCGCGAAATCGGCACGCCGGCTGCCACGTTACGCCACCCACGAAGCGATAAAATGAGGGGTCCATGCCCCTTTCCCATTTCCACTCCATCACTCAGCGATGGTTCGCTGAGGCCCTCGGTACACCCACTCCCGCACAGGCCCGAGGCTGGGCGGCTTTGCGCGAGCGACGGCACACGCTGATCGCGGCGCCGACCGGCTCGGGCAAGACGCTCGCCGCATTCCTCACCGCGCTTGACGATCTGGTCGTCGAGGGACTGGAGACGCCGCTGCCGGATGAAGTGCGCGTCGTCTACGTCTCGCCGTTGAAGGCGCTGTCCACGGACATCCACAAGAACCTCACCGAGCCGCGCGAAGGTCTCGCGCGCCTCGGCGCACCGCGCATCACCGCCGCGGTTCGCACCGGCGACACGACGTCCTCGGAACGGGCGGCGATGCTGAAGACACCGCCGCACATCCTGGTCACGACGCCGGAGTCGCTCTACCTGCTCCTGACCGCGGAGCGTAGTCGGGAGATGTTACGCACGGCGCGGACGGTGATCGTCGACGAGATCCACGCCGTCATCGGCACGCGCCGCGGCGCGCATCTCGCGCTCACCCTCGAACGCCTCCAACGGGTGGCCGAGCGCCCGCTGATCCGCCTCGGACTGTCGGCAACGCAGAAGCCCATCGAGGAAGTCGCGCAGTGGCTCTGCGGTCAGGGGGCAGAGGGCAGGGCGCAGAGCGCAGGAGATACGACGGCAGCGGACAATCTCGGCGACCCGTCTCTCCTGCCCCCTGCCCCCTGCGCACTGCCCCCTGCAGTAGTCAACGAGGGTCATCGCCGGGCGATGGATCTGCGGCTCGCGCTTCCCCGCTCGCCACTCGAAGCGGTGATGTCGGCCGAGGTTTGGAATGAGTACTACGACGTCCTCACGGAGCTCATCGCGGCACACGACACGACGCTCGTCTTCGTGAACACGCGGCGTATGGCCGAGCGCGTCGCGCGGCATCTCGCCGACCGTCTCGGCGACGACGCCGTGACCGCGCATCACGGGAGTCTGTCGAAGGAGAACCGTCTCGATGCCGAGACGCGGCTCAAGAGCGGAACCCTCAAGGCGCTCGTGGCGACGGCGTCGCTCGAGCTGGGCATCGACATCGGCAGTGTCGATCTCGTCTGCCAGCTCGGATCGCCGCATCGCATCGCCACGTTCCTCCAGCGCGTCGGCCGCTCGGGTCACAGCGTCGCGGGGCTGCCGAAGGGACGGCTCTTCCCTGTTTCGCTCGACGACCTCGTCGAGTGCGCGGCGTTGCTGCGCGCGGTGCAACGGGGAGAGCTGGACCGCATCGTCGTGCACGACATGCCGCTCGACGTCCTCGCCCAACAGATCGTCGCCGAGGCCGCGGCGTGCGATTCCTCGGAAGAAGACCTCTACGCGCTCGTGAAGCGCGCGTGGCCGTATCGCGAGCTGCAACGCGAACGCTTCGACGGCGTGTTGAAGATGACGTCCGAGGGCTTCACGACGAAGCGCGGACGCCGCGGTGCGCTGCTGCATCGCGATGAAGTGAACGGCGCGGTCCGCGGACGACGGGGAACACGAACGCTTGCGATCACGTCCGGCGGCGCGATCCCCGAGGTCGCGGACTACCGGGTCGTGCTCGAGCCGGAGGAGACGTTCATCGGGACGTTGAACGAAGATTTCGCGATCGAGAGCATGGCCGGCGACGTCTTCCAGCTCGGCAACACGTCGTGGCGCATCACCCAGGTTCTGAGCGGCGTGGTCCGCGTGACGGACGCGAAGGGCGAGCCGCCAAGCATTCCGTTCTGGTTCGGCGAAGCACCGGCGCGCAGCGACGAGCTGTCGCGAGCGGTGAGCGATCTGCGCGCGGACGTCGATGCGTGGCTCGGGCGAGTCGTCGAGTCGTCGAGTCGACAAGCCGTCGAGACGGAAATCCTCGAAGACTCGAAGACTCGAAGACTCGAAGACTCCCCCCTCTCCTTCCTCGACTCGCCCGAGGCGATCGCGGAGATCACGCAATACCTCGAGGCCTCCCGCCGGGCCCTCGGCGTGCTGCCGACGCAGCACACGCTCATCCTCGAGCGCTTCTTCGACGAAGCGGGCGGCATGCAGCTCGTACTGCACGCGCCGTTCGGCAGTCGCATCAATCGCGCATGGGGACTGGCGCTGCGCAAGCGCTTCTGCCGGCAGTTCAATTTCGAGCTGCAGGCCGCAGCAACGGAAGACGCGATCCTCCTCTCCCTCGGGCCGCAGCACTCGTTCCCCCTCGCCGACGTCTTCCGCTATCTGCATCCCAACACGGCCAAGGACGTGCTCGTGCAGGCGTTCCTCGACGCGCCGGTATTCAAGACGCGGTGGCGCTGGAACACGACCATCTCGCTGGCCGTGCCCCGCAATCGGAACGGCAACAAGGTCGCGCCGCAACTGCAGCGCATGATGGCGGACGACCTCATGGCCGCGGTCTTTCCCGACGCGGCGGCATGCTTCGAGAACATCCCCGGCGACCGGCAGATCCCCGATCATCCGCTCGTGAATCAGGTCGTGCGCGACTGCCTCGAGGAAGCGATGGACTTCGACGGCCTCGCGCGCGTGCTCACGCGCATCCATCAGAACGACGTGCGTCTCGTCGCGCGGGACACGCCAGAACCTTCGCCGCTGACGTACGAGATCCTCAACGCGAAGCCGTACGCGTTCCTCGACGACGCGCCGCTCGAAGAGCGCCGCACACAGGCCGTGCTCACACGCCGGGGCGGCGAGGTGAAGGAGCTCGGCACGCTCGACGCGGCCGCGATCGCGCGGGTGCGCGACGAGGAGCGTCCCGACCCGCGCGACGCGGACGAGCTGCACGACGCGTTGTTGACGGCCGGGTTTCTGCTGGACAACGAGGTGGACCGGGCGATGGCGGATGCACTCGTCGCCTCGCACCGCGCCACCCTCTGTCATCCTGAGCCGGCGAAGCGCGGCGAAGGACCCCCTGATTCAGGCGCAGACGTTTCAGGCCGCACGGGGTCCTTCGCCGTCTTCGCGGCTCATGACAACGCTCGATTCATGCCGCGCCCAGAGTTGTCATCTCACTCGGAATGCCCGGCGGAGCCACGCGTCTCGTGGCCGAGGCTTGGCCAATCAGCGCAGCCGGCCGTGCCGGCTCAGAATGACAGGGGAGGGATCTGGGTTGCCGCGGAACGCCTTCCCGAGTTTCTCGCGATCCATGACGTGCCGACCACCATCGTGCCTCCGGTGTCGCGCCAACGAACGTGGACCCGCGAAGACGCCATCGTCGAATTGCTCCGCGGACGCACCTCCATCCTCGGCCCCACCACCGCGCGCGAGCTCGCGTCGTCTCTGCGCATCGACGAACGCGAAGCCGACGCGGCCCTGTTGCGGCTCGAGTCCGAGGGAGTCGTGCTGCGCGGGCACTTCAGCGCACCCGATCAATGGTGCGATCGAAGACTGCTGGCGCGCATTCACCGCTACACGCTGAACCGCCTGCGCGCGGAGATCGAGCCGGTCGGCGCGGCGGACTTCATGCGCTTCCTCTTCGCGTGGCAGCACGTCGCGGCATCGTCGAAGTTGACCGGCATCGACGGACTGCAGGCGGTGATCGCGCAGCTCGACGGCTTCGAAGTCGCAGCGACGGCGTGGGAGCGCTCGATCCTGCCGTCGCGCATCGACGCGTACGAGCCATCGCTCCTGGACATGCTCTGTCTCGCCGGCGAAGTGGGCTGGGCCCGGCTCTCCCCCGCGGCGACGAGTGTCGTCGGAGCGACGCCGATCGCGTTGTTCCTCCGCGAGCACGCGGACGCGTGGCAGTCGCTGCGCGGTGAGTCGGAGATCGTGTTGAGCGATCGCGCGCGCGCCGTGCTCGACGTGCTCCAGTCGAAAGGAGCCTGCTTCTCCCGCGACCTCGGCAATGACGGCGAGGCTCTTGCCGAGCTCGTGTCCGCGGGACTGATCGCATCCGACGGCTTCGCGGGATTGCGCACGCTGATCACTGCTTCCAACGGGACGAACGCGCGCGCAAACTTCGCCGGACGCTGGTCGCTGCTCGCCGGCGCACAAGCCGAAGACGCCGTCGAGATTCAGGCGCGCGTGCTTCTGCGCCGCTACGGCATCGTCTTCCGCCGCATGCTCACGCGGGAGCCGAACGCGGCGCCCTGGCGCGAACTGGCGCGCGTCTACCGGCGCCTGGAAGCGCGCGGCGAGATCCGCGGCGGACGCTTCGTGCACGGCATGAGTGGCGAGCAGTTCGCGCTGCCGGAGGCCATCGAACGGATGCGCGAGATCCGGCGTGAGACTCCGGACGGAAAGCTGATCGTCCTCTCCGCCGCCGACCCTCTCAATCTCACCGGAATCATCACCGCGGACGAGCGCATCCGCGCCGTCGCCGGAACGCGCATCGCCTGGCGCGACGGCGTCGCGGTGTCGGTGATGGAAGGCGACTACGTGCGCCCGCTCGTCGAATCGACGCCCGAGATCGCGGCCGCACTCGCCGGACGCCGCGTGCCGGTCGCACAGGGCTGGGTCGGGCGGTGATGGGGGAAAGCGGAGGCGTTGCGATCGTCGCCCGCCCACCCTCTCGGAACGCCGGCGTCCCCCCGGCTGGCCGGGCGGCGTCCCCGCCGCCCGGGCGGGAGGGGGAAACGCGGCGCGAGCGCGCGGCGGCGAGGACGCCGCCGGGACGGCGGCGCTCCGAGAGGCGGCCATGGACGCAACCGCAGTTTCCTCACCGCCCCAGAGCGGGTCATGTCTGGGCAGTTGCGGGCCCATGCGCATTCGTGCGCCAGAGGCGCAGCAGAGGGTAGCCGGTGGTCCCGTCACAGAACGGAGACCATACCTCCACACTACGCTTGGAGGGCGCGGCGCTGCGCTTTCGTGGCGATGAACGCGAAGAGCACGGCGGCGAGGCGGAACGCTTCGAGAACCTGGGTACTCTGCGGCTGCACGGCCCACCAGAAGTCGTACAGAAGCCACGCCACTTCGCTCGCCGCAAGATAGATCCACGTATGCATCAGCAGGCCGCCTCGCATCGCGAGGGCGGGCAGCGCGAGCGGCACGATCAGCGAAAGGCCGACGATGTCGCCGAGGGTGGAGACGAGCAGGATCGGATCGGCATTCGCGGTCGTGAGCGCCTTGACCAGCGGATAGCCGCCCACGAGCACCGCGATGGCGATGCCGGAGAGGATCGAGAGCGTCTGCGCGGTCGTCGACAACGGCGCCGTCAGTCCCGTCGCGCGCCACGCGAGCACGAACAGCAGCAGCGCGACGGCGATGAAGACGTTCTGCAGGATCGCCAGCGTGTTGTTCACGGGCGACGGCAGCGCGATCGACGGATCGAGGTACGCGTAGAGCCGCACACTATGGCGAACGCCCGCGAGGAAGTAGCCGGCGCCCACCAGCAGCCAGCAGACGAGGAGGCGATCGCCCGCGGAGAACTTCGCCGAGGTGAGGAACGCGCTGAAGCTCGTCAGCAGCACTGCCAGGACGAGAAGGAGGCGATGGAATCGCGCGGCGTCGTCGGCGTCCAGGACGTAGCCGCCGATGAGCGTCGCCAGCGCGGCAACGAGCGGGATGAGGATGAGCCGCTTCAGAGTGCGAGCTCCTTTCGGATGTCGTTCGCGACCTTCTCCGCCGTCGCCTTGCCGAGGAGCGTGCGTAGCGTGGGACCGAGCGCGTCGATGAGCGCCGGCACCTGCGCGCGCGTGACGTGATCGGCGTCCGTGCCGGCGGTTTGCTTCGCGACCATCTGCACGGCGTTCTTCGCGGTGAAGGGTCCGAGGTACTGGCTGAGCTTCGTGCGAACGACTTCTGCAGGCGTGTTCATGGACCGGGCGCTAGTATAAGGACAAACGACCGTCCAGCGGCCTTACGGGTGGAAGGCGGGGGACTGGCAGCACGCGCGAGGCACGCTACGATACGCGCATGCAAGCCATTCGACTCGTGGAACCCGGTCAGGCACTACGGTTCGCAGAGCTTCCCGATCCCACTCCCACCGCCGGCGAGATCGTCGTCGACATCCAGCGCGCCGGGATCTGCCACACGGACGCGCACTACCGCGCGGGCACGGGGAAGACCACTCTCCCCATCACGCTCGGTCATGAAGTCGCGGGCGTCGTCTCCGCCGTCGGCGCCGACGTCACCGGCATCCGCGAAGGGCAGCGCGTCGCGCTCCACTACCTGGTCAGCTGCGGCGAGTGTCCCCGTTGCCGGCGCCACGGCGAACAGTTCTGCCCCACGGGCGAGATGCTCGGCAAAGAGCGCGATGGCGGATACGCGAGCCGCATCGTCGTCCCCGCGCTCAACGCCATCCCGATCCCGGACGAGGTGAGCTCGGACGCGGCCGCGATCATGATGTGCTCGACGGCGACCGCGTATCACGCGCTGCGCCTCTCCGGCATGCAGAAGGGCGACTCCGTCGCCGTCCTCGGATTCGGCGGCCTGGGCGTGTCGGCCGTGCAACTCGCACGGGCGCTGGGGGCCGCGGAAGTGTTCGCGGTCGACGTCGTCCCGGAGAAGCTCGAATTGGCAGCACAGTTCGGCGCGACGCCTCTCGACGCCCGGGACACGCCGGTGCACAAAGCCATCCTCGGCGCCACCGACGGCAAGGGCGTCGACGTGGCGATCGAATTCACCGGCAACGAGAAGGTCGCGCACGGCGGACTGCGATCGCTGTCGCCCGGCGGACGGCTCATGATCGTAGCCATCAATCTCCGCTCTCTGCAGTTCAATCCCTTCACCGATCTCCTCGTCCGCGAGCGGCGCATCATCGGCTGCTCCGATCACACGCGGGCCGAGCTGGTGGAATTGCTCGAGCTGGCGCGCACGGGCTCGATCGACGTGTCACGCGCCATCACCCGCACCGTGCCGCTGGAAGCGGATGCCGTGAGCGAGGTGCTCGACGACCTCGAGCGCGGCAGCGCCCATCTGCGCACCGTGATCGCGGTGGGGTGACGGTCGGGTCGGAGGCCGGTTCGGAAGGTCGGAAGGATGAAGGAGTTTGCGCCGCCCGGTCGCCTTTCGACCTTTCGGCCTTCATCCTCCGACCTTCCGGCCTTCTCCCGGCGCCTCGCACGCCACATCAATACTTCAGGACCAGCATCTTCGCGCCGCCGGAGGCGCTGAGCGTCACGATGAAGAGGTTGTCGTACTCCGTCTCTTCGATCTTGGGCGCGTTCCCGATGCCGAGGGCCTTCAGGACGTTCTGTGTCGTGTTCGAGTGGCCGACGACGAGGACCGTTCCGCCCGCGTGCTCCCCGCGGATCGTTGCGGCCAGGTCGGCCGCGTACGACGGGCCGGGATCGAGCTCGACGGGCGCGAGCTGTAGCGCCTCCGCGATCGGCGCCGCGGTTTCGCGCGTGCGCGCATACGGCGTCGTGTAGATCGCGGTGATCCCGCTGCTGGCGAGTGTTCGTGCGAGCCGGCTGGCGCGCGCCTCTCCCGCGGCGCTGAGCGGCGGATCGTTCTCGACGGCAGTCTTCTCGGCGTGACGGACGAGAATCACGGTCGTCGGCGGTGCGGCGTTGACGGTCCAGGCGAGAAGCGCGGTGAGTATGGTGAGTGTGATTTTCATAGCAACAGCATGTCCAGGGTGCGGCGCATCGGCCGGCCGTGCCGGCCCGGCGCCTAGCGCGGAAAGCGGAAGGCGTCCGAGAACGCCGTGATCTGCGAGAGCGACCCGGTAATGGCGCGAAGCACGTCCTCCCGCCGCTCGGCGTAAAGGGTCGCCAGAGCCTCGACCGTGTCGCGATCTTCGGGCTTCGACGGCGCGAAGCGGAAGGCATCCGTTTGCTTGCCGCGGTCGAGAAGGCCGGCAGCGGCGAATCTGCCGAAATGGGCCCGGATGTCGCGGTCGTCGGCACCGATGACATTCGCGGCGGCTGAGGGGCTCCAATACGTCTCCGGCGAGCGAAACAGCAGCAGAAGGAGATCGATCTCGGCGGCCGACCGGAGGTGGCGTTCCGCGAGCTCTCTGACGTCGCGCGGCAGGGAGCGCTGGGTTTGGTGCTTTTCGGAGGCAGCCATCGGCAAAAGTCCGGGATTATATGGAACCCAAATCGATTCGCCAGTTCCACCAGGAGTCGCTGGTGCCCGCCATCGATTCGGTGGTGGTCATGGCGTTCACTCTACGAACGGCGCTCGTCACTCGGTGACCGTCACGGAGTCCTCTGCGAGAGGTCTGCTGCCGACTCGAAGCACCGCCCGGTACCGGCCGGGCTGATCGAGAGACGGAACCGGCGCGGTGACGTCGAACCGTGCCTCCGCGGCCGCACGCGTCTGGTAGGCGACCAGCCATCCGTCCGGGCCGTACCAGTCGACCGAGATCTGCTGCGCGGGACGCGCCTGAGCCAGCTCGATGCGAACCTGGATCGGCCGGCCGCGCCGGACCGTCTCGGCGTCGATCGCGAAGTTCCGCACGACGATCGGCTGCCTCGGATCTTCTTCCGGACCGGAGATGAGGAACGAGGTCTGGGTCGTCGCCGTCGCATCGCTCTCGCCTCCGCCACACGCTGCCAGCAGCAGGACCAGCAGGCTCGAGAACGCACGAATCTTCATTCCTGGTCGAGGCATGCAAATGCCGTGCAATGAATTGGATTCAATGCACTTTGGTATGGCACAATGGCCGAAGAGTTTGCACACGATGGCGGTGGAGCGGCGATCGGCGATGGATGACGCCAAGGCGATTCTGAATCGAATCCGGCAGCTGGTGCGGGTGCTCCGCTCCTTCGACAAGCAGGCCCAGGCCCGCTACGGGTTCGGCGCGGCGCAGATGTTCATCCTGCACGTATTGCAGAGCGAGGAAGACCTGTCGCTCAACGACCTCGCCGACCGTACGGCCACGGATCAGAGCTCCGTCTCGCTGGCCGTGGGAAAGCTCGTGGCCGAGGGTTACGTCCGCCGGATGACCAGCCCGGAGGACCGGCGTCAGGTGCGTCTCTCGCTGACGCGGAAGGGCCGCGCGCTCGTGAAACGCTCGCCGCCCGCGGCGCAGGAGCGCATCCTGGCCAGCGTCCGGGAGATGTCCGCCTCGGAGAGAGCCCGGCTCATGGGACTTCTCGACCGGCTGATGGCGGGTCTTTCGCCCTCGGGCGGCGGGAAGGCACCGATGCTCTTTCAGGACGAGGAGCCTCCGCCGAAGAAGCCGCACCGCGCCGTGCGCACCGAGAAGAGAGCCCGCTAGCCTCGCTAGCCTGCGCGGCAGAACGCTGTGTCATCCTGAGCTGCGTAGACAGCGAAGGACCTTCCAGCATGCAACGGAGAAGGTCCTTCGCCGTCTACGCGGCTCAGGATGACACGCCGAACAGTTCGTCGAAAGCGGCGTCTAGGCCCCGATGGATTGAATTCCATGGAACGCGGCGTTGTAGGATCGCGTGGTTCTGTACGCAATCCTGGAAAACACCCCTTCCGCACTGGCCGTCGCCGCAACGGTGTCGGCCGGCACGCTGCTGCTGATCGCCGGCATCGTGGCCCTGGCTCGTCGGAAGCTGCGCCGCGCGGCCGAGACGGCCGGCGAGGTCGATGACTTCCTGCTCGACTTCGTCAGCCGCACCAGCGTGGCCCTCCTGATTTTTCCCGTGATCCACCTTGGTGCGCGCGCCTTGACGCTTCCCGCGCAAACGACCGCGCTGGTGAGCATGCTCGCGCGCCTCGCGCTCATCGCCCAGGTTGCATTCTGGTCCGCCGCGGTCCTCGACTTCTTTCTGCGCCGCCATCACCGCCGCCGCGTCGAGACCGACCCGGCCGCCGTGACGACCATCCGCGCCTTCCGCTTCGCGGCGATGGTCGCGATGTGGACGATCGCCGTCCTCGTGGCGCTCGACAACGCCGGCGTCGACATCACCGCGCTGGTCACCGGCCTCGGGATCGGCGGCATTGCCGTCGCCCTGGCGACGCAGAACATCCTCGGCGATCTCTTCGCCTCGCTTTCCATCGTCCTCGACAAACCGTTCGTCGTCGGTGACTTCATCCGCACAGGCGATCAGATGGGCGTCGTGGAGCACATCGGGCTGAAGACCACCCGCGTCCGCTCACTGTCGGGCGAACAACTGATCTTCTCGAATGCCGACCTCCTCCAGAGTCGACTCCACAACTACAAACGGATGCACGAGCGCCGCGTCCTGTTCCGGTTCGGCGTCCTCTATCAGACCTCGGCGGAGCTGCTCGAGCGTATCCCGACCATCGTGAGAGAGATCGTCGAGAGCGCCGGCGACGTCCGTTTCGATCGCGCCCACTTCGCCGCATTCGGCGACTCCTCCTACGACTTCGAGGTCGTCTATTACGTCCTCTCACCCGACTACAACAAGTACATGGACATCCATCAGACGATCAACCTCGCGATCGTTCGCGCCTTCGCCCAGCAGGGCATCGCGTTCGCCTACCCAACCCGGACCGTCTACCTGGAAGGGGCGGGGAAGGATGAAGGATGAAGGCCGGAGGGATGAAGGATGAAGGGGGGCGAGCTGAGCACTCAGCACTCAGCAGCGCCCCTCCCCTGTAGACCGGATGTACATCGTTGAGCTCGGACAATAAGGTCTGGGCTGTGGGCGGCGATGTCGTCTCGTCGCGGCCAGCGCGCGCTTCCCGCGGCCGAGGGCGGGTGTCGCCGCCGCCCGCGCAAAGACAACCAGAGAGAGAAGAAGAGGAGAACGAATGACGAGTCGTGAGGCTGAGGGTCCGAGGTCGCGCCTCTGGCGTGCCCTGGTGGGCCCGGCGCGCGTTCGCGACAGCGTCATCGTCATCGCCTGTGCCCTGGTCTGCGCGGGCCTCATCTTCGGACTGCTCTACGACATCTTCGATGGCGCGCTGCGCAGTTGGACGGACCGCGATCTGAATCGCCGCGCACATCTCGTGGGCGTGGCGTTCCAGGCGCATGGCGACGCTTCACCGGCCGCCCTGGCACGAACGCTTCACGCGTTTTCGGCCAGTGAAGAAGCGGCCGATCTGGTCGTCTGCGCATCCGACGGCTCGCTGCTGGCCGCGAGCGGCATCGGCCGCCAGCTCACCTGCAGGTCGGAGCTCGCGCGGGCCGCGTTGGGAGCCGATGGCAAGTCGAGGCGGGGAAGGTTCGGAGACCGCAGCGTCGTCGCGACCGCGCGCCCGATCGCTCCCGGGCGAACGCTGCTCGTTCTGCAGGACCGGACGTTCCTCGACGAGCGGAGAAGGCAGTTGCTGCAAATCGTCTTCGTCTCCGCCGAGCTGATGCTGCTCGCGTTGCTGCTGCTCGCTCGCGCCGGTGCGCGCATCGGCAGCCGCCGTACGGAAGAGGCGGCGCGCTCGTTCGTCCGGCAGATGCGATCGGGGAACAGCGGCGCGGTCGCGATCCCTCCCGAGTTGCGGCTGCTCGTGCGCGACATGCACGAGACCGTCGAAGAGCTCCGCAATCAGTCCCCTCGCCTGGAAGACGGCGCGGAGCGGCTCCGCGCGCTCGTCGCGGCCGAGGTCCCGAGCGGCAGCCTCGTGGTCATGGCGAACCGCGAGCCTTACGCTCACGAGTGGACGGACGCCGGCGTCATCGTTCAGCGTCCGGCCAGCGGGCTCGTAACGGGCCTCGAGCCGATCCTGCGCGCGAGCGGAGGGACGTGGATCGGGTACGGCGGCGGCTCGGCCGATCGCGAGCACTCCGACCGGATGGGCCGCGTCGCCGTGCCGCTCGAGGCCCCGGAGTACACACTTCGCCGGATGTGGATCGGCGACGAAGAATACGACCGCTACTACGCCGGATTCGCGAACGAGGGCCTCTGGCCGCTCTGCCACATGGCGCACGCCCAGCCCTCGTTCCGCCCCCAGGACTGGGCCTCGTATCAGAGCGTGAACGACACCTTCGCGCGCGCGGCGGCCGAAGAGACGAGCGCCGACGGGATGCTGCTCATTCAGGACTATCACTTCGCGCTCGTCCCGCGACTGGTCCGCAACCGCGCGCCGCACATCGTGACGAGCCTCTTCTGGCACATCCCCTGGCCGCACCCGGAGATCTTCGGGATCCTGCCCTGGAAAGAAACGCTGCTCGAGGGAATGCTCGGCGCCGACGTCGTCGGCTTTCACACGAGGCAGTACTGCCTCAACTTCCTCGAGACCGCCGGCCGGTATCTCGAGTGCCGCGTCAATCTCGATGAGATGTCGATCTCGCACGGCGGGCATCGAACCGTCGTGCGGCCGTATCCGATCAGCGTGGAGTGGCCGTATCCGGCCGCCTCGCGAACGGAAGGAGCCGCGCTGCGCCGGTCGCTGCGCATTCCGGCCGACGCGCACGTGAGCGTGGGCGTCGACCGCGCGGATTACACCAAGGGCCTCGTGGAGCGCGTGGCGGGCATTGAGCTGATGCTCGAAGAGAACCCTTCGATGATTGGGAGGTTCGTCTTCGTGCAGCTTGCGTCGCCCACACGCACGAGCATTCGCCGATATCGCCAGCTCGCCGACGATCTGAATGAGATGGTCGCGCGGGTGAACTCTCGCTTTGCGACTACGGACTGGACGCCGATCCTGTTGCAGATGCGAACGTTCTCGCCGGAAGAGGTACGCCGGTACTACGCGACGGCGGACAGCGTGCTCGTCACGCCGCTCCACGACGGCATGAACCTGGTGGCGAAGGAGTACGTGGCCGCGTGTGAGGACGGCGACGGCGTCCTCGTCCTCAGCGAGCTAGCCGGCGCGGCCAAAGAGCTCGACGGCGCGCTGCTCGTGAATCCGTACGATACCGAACAGGTAGCCCAGGCGATCCTTCGCGCGGTCCGCATGCCGCTCGCGGAGCGTCGCGCGCGGATGGAGGCAATGCGCGCGCAGATCGCCACGCACTCGATCTACGACTGGTCCGAGCGCCTTTTGATGGACATGCGCGACATCCGGCAGGAGCGCGCGCGGTTCTGGCCGCGGCGCCATCCGGCCGCCGCTGCACCCGCACCGCGCGAGGTCGTCGCGGGATGATCGCCGGCTTCACGCTCCTCGAGGAAGTGATGATCTGACCATCAGTGTTGTCATTCTCGATCGCGATGCGCTCTCTGACCCATTGGCAGCGGAAGTTCTTCCAGACCTGGCCGGTCGCGGCGGCCGCGCTGGGTGGGTTGTTGCTGCTGATCTACACGTCCATCGCGACGACCTCGCGGAAAGCCGAGGAGATCTACGCCCAGCTCGATCAACTGAATACGCACCATCGGGAGGTGGAGAGCAAGCTGCGCCGCCTGCGCGCGGACGTGCATCTCTCCGGCATCTACATTCGCGACTACCTTCTCGACACCGACCGCGACGAGGTCCCTGCCTACCGGGCGCGGCTCACGGAGCTTCGCCAGGAGCACGAGGTCACGGTGAAAGAGCTGCGCGCTCTGGTGCCGGCTGACGGCGCGTCTCGGGTGGACCATCTCGAAGAGCTCCTCGGGGAGTACTGGCAGACGTTCGACCCGCTGTTCGAGTGGTCGATCTACGAGAAGATCATGCGCAGCGGGCTCTTCCTGCGCCGCGAGGTTCTGCCCCGCCGGGAAGCCGTCCTGGATATCACGACCGACATCGAACAGCTCAACAACGCAAACCTTGCCGCGCAACGCGCCGAGGTCACGCGACGGCTGGTCGTCTTCCGAGAGGACCTTCATCGGCGCCTCTGGCGCACGCTACTCCTCGGGTTTCTCGTCGCGTTCGTGGCCGTCGTTCGCCTGCGCATGCTGGAGCGCCGCTCCGAGCGCCAGCGCGTCCAGGCCGAGCGCGCCGAGCAGGAGATGCGTCGCCTTTCGCAGCAGCTCGTCGCCACGCAGGAAGAAGAGCGGAAGAAGCTCACTCGCGAGCTTCACGATCACGTCGGCCAGATGCTCACCGCATTGCGGATGGAGATCGGCCGGGCCGGTCGCGCGCGCGGCACGTCCGACGGCCAGCTCGGGCAGGCTCTCGCCGAGGCGCGGCGGCTTCTCGATACCATTCTCCGCTCCGTGCGGGACCTGGTCATGGGCCTGCGGCCCAGCATGCTCGACGACTTCGGCCTGCAGCCCGCGCTGGAGTGGCACGTGCGGGATTTCCGCCGCCGCTTCGCCATCGCGGTCGATCTGACGCTGGAAGGGGACATCGACACGCTGCCCGATCAGTTCCGCACCTGCGTCTATCGCATCGTTCAGGAGGCGCTCACGAACTGCGCCCGTCACTCGCGGGCGAAACGCGCCGAGGTGACGGTGCGCTTCACGCGGAACACGCTCGATCTCGTCATCGCGGACGACGGAGTCGGGATCGATCCCGCGCGCGTGCGCGGGATGGGGCTGCTCGGCATCGAAGAGCGCGTCCGCGAGCTGCACGGCACATTCGAGATCCGGCCGCACGAGCCGAACGGAACGGAGCTGCACGTGACCTTGCCGGTCACGACACCAATCGAGGAGGTTCAACTTGCGCGTATTGCTGGCTGATGATCATTCCATCGTCCGACGGGGCATGCGGTCGCTGCTGGAGACCGAGGCGTCGGTCGAAGTGGTGGCCGAGGCGGCGGACGGGCTCGAGGCGCTGCGCCTGTGCGAGGAGTTTCATCCCGATCTGCTGATCCTCGACGTGGCCATGCCGAAGCTGAACGGCATCGACGTCGCCGCGCGCGTGCAGAAGATGCAGCCCGCGCCGCTCGCGATCATGCTCAGCATGCACCTCGACGAGTCGTACGTCATGCGCTCGATCAATGCCGGCGCGCGTGGATATCTGCTCAAGGATGCCACCGACGAGGATCTGATCCCGGCCATCCGTGCCGTTGCCGCGGGCAAGTCGTTCTTCAGTCCCGCCGTGAGCGGCGTCCTGGCCGCGGAGTACGTGGAGCAGCTCCAGGAGCGCGGCCTCACCGATTCCTACGACCTCCTCACCGACCGCGAGAAAGAGGTCCTGCAACTCCTCGCGGAAGGGCGGTCGAACAAGGAAGTGGCCGTGCTGCTCGAGGTCGGCCTCTCGACCGTCGAGACCCACCGCGGGAACCTGATGCAGAAGCTCAACCTGCACAGCACGGCCGAGATCGTGCTGTATGCGATGCGGAAGCGGTTGATCGTGTGAAGCGATGTGGTTCCGATCGGCCGGCGCGGCCGGCATGATCGCGCTGCTGTTCGCGCTCGACGTCGGCGCTTCCGGCTGGCCGACGAAGGGACGCGACTCGCGCCGCACGAGTCAGAGTGATGTCGCCGGCCCCCGCGCCGCCGCGCGCGTGACGGTCGTTCCGCTCACCGAGGAAGTCGCCGTGAACATGCCGGTGACGATCACCGACGGCGGAATGGTGTTCGTCGGCACGTGGGGTGTGGTGCGCTCCTACGGCGAGCCGGATGCGGCGGCGTGGAACAAGAGCGACGGTGCGCTATTCGCGTTCGACTCGCGCTTGCGTCCGCTCTGGACCTTCGAGCCGGATCGCGTCCCGTACTGCTACGAATACGGCGGCCGAGCGACGCCGCTCTTCTGTCCGAACGGCGGCACGTTCAACGGGTACAACGGGACGGTCGAAGGCGTGGCTGCTCTGGACGCGAGCGGATCGCGGTTGTATGTCGGCCGCGGCGACGGAAGATTCTTTGCCCTCGACGCGCGCACGGGTGCGGTGTCGTGGCGATTCACGACCTTCAATCCCGAGGATCCTCTCGATCCGGAAGGTGGTGGCGAGATCATCGGCGGACCGCTCGTCGGTCCCGATGGAACGATCTACTTCGCAACCGTCGCGGTCGGGCCCTACGAGACCAACGCGGTCTATGCAGTCTCACCCGAGGGCGTGCTGTTGTGGCGATATCCGCAACAGGCGAAGACTCTGGCCGAGACACTCTTTGCCGCGCCGGCGTTGTCTCCCGACGGGAAGACGCTGTACGTCGCGTCGGCGTGGGGACCGACGGCGGAGGATCTGGACGTGACCTCGCGCGGCGCCATCTACGCATTCGACGTCGGGCGCGGCGATGGAACCGGAGAGCAGAGACTGAAGTGGCGCTTCGAGCCGGTCAACGAGGCGGAGTGGTGGAAGCCGACGGTCTGGACGTCCGCGCTCGCCGTCGGCTCGGACGGGACGATCTACGGCACCGGCACGGAGTACACCGCCGGGGGAGGCTCCGCGGTTCTTTACGCGCTTCGCGACGGCGGTAGTCACGCTTCGTATGCGTGGCCGCGCATGGTCGATCTCGATCGCGGACGTGCGCGGACCAGCCAGGGGCTGGCCCTGCGAGAGGTGAATGGCCACACCACGCGCGTCTACGCGACCTCGGGCAACTTCTATTCGCCGCTCCCCGCCGCCTATCCGCCCGGCGGAAAGCTCTATGCAGTTGATCCCGCGAATGGGGTCCCGCTCTGGAGCACTCCGTTGGATCCGGAAGCGCATGGAGCAACCGGTGCGATGTCAGGCATCGCCATCGACTCCCAAGGAGTCGTCTACACGGCAGTCTCCGGCGCCCAGGACCGTGGACGCGTTTTCGCAGTCGACGAGGACGGCTCTCTGCTGTGGCAGTTCGAGACCGGGGGACTGATCGAGTGGGCACATCCCGTCATCGGACCGGAGGGGACGATCTATGTGGCCGACACGCGACGCTGTCCGTGGACGTTCGTGCCGATCGAGTCGGGTTCCTGCAACGCGTGGAACATCACACCCGCGGTGTACGCGATCTCGGATCCCCCGCGCCGCCGGGTGGTGCGGCACTGAGTCAATCCCGGTGCGCGTGGGGCGAAGTGACGCCCTCCGGATGGCAGCCGGGGCAGCGCACGCTCACCCCGGGGCCGCAACTCGTCGGCAAGGTCTGGGAGGTCTGGAAACCGGGAGCAGAAAAAGTCGTCGCGGCCTGACGCGCGTGACGGCCAAAGGACCGTTGAGCAGGAGCGCGACGGCGCGACAGCCGTCGCGTACCAGCGGCGCGGTTGCCGGTGCGGAAGCCCGCCTTCACGACCGGCCGCCCGCTGTCCCGGAGGGACATGAGAGGGTAGCCGGTGGCAAGCGCGAAAGCGCGCGGCCACCGGTATGGAGCGTACGCAGATCAACCGCCCCGGTAGGGGCGGAAGAGCGCCGTCTGCCGCCCTGCTCAGGGCGGAGATCGACACAACCGCCGGTCCGGTGGCGGCGCTTCGCGCTCTCCGCCACCGGCTACCCTCTGCCGCGCCTCCGGCGCATCCAGGGCCCGGCTACGGTTTGATGGCGATCTTCATCACGCCGTCTTTGCGGTTGCCGAACAGGTCGTACGCGTCCTTGATCTGATCCAGCGAGTAGCGGTGCGTGATCAGCGGGCGGAGATCGAGGCGGCCGCTCTGGACCATGTTGATGAGCCGCGTGAGGCGCTCCTTGCCGCCGGGGCAGAGAGTCGTCACGATGCGGTATTCGGCCAGGCCGGCGCCGAAGGCCTCGTACGGGACCTCCAGCTTGCCCGAGTAGACGCCAAGGCTCGAGAGAGTGCCGCCCGGACGGAGGACGCGCAGGGCGTTCTCGAACGTGATCTGCGTGCCGAGGGCCTCGATGGACACGTCGGCGCCGCCGCCAGTGAGGCGCTTGATCTCCGCGATCACGTCGACCTTGCGGTAGTCGAGGACGACGTCGACGCCCATCTTCTTCGCGAAGGCGATGCGTCCGTCGTCGCCGTCGACGCCGATGACCATCGATGCGCCGAGGAGGCGCGCGCCGATCGCCGCGCAGAGGCCGATGGGCCCGAGGGCGAAGACCGCGACTTTGTCGCCGAGCGTGACCTCGCCGGACTCGGCGCCGCTGATTCCGGTCGAGGCGATGTCGGTCAGGAGCACGACCTGCTCGTCGGTCAGTTCGTCGGGGATCTTCGCGAGATTCGCCTGCGCATTGGGAACGACGAGGTACTCGGCCTGCGAGCCGTTGATCGTGTTGCCGAACCTCCAGCCGCCCAGGGCCTCGTAGCCCTGCTCGCGCCCGCACTGCGAGAGGTGGCCGCCGAGACACGCGAAGCACTGGCCGCAGGGTGTGATGGCTCCGACGATCACGCGCTCACCGACGGCGTATCCGGTGACGCCCGCGCCGAGCTCCTCGATCACACCCACCGGCTCGTGGCCGATGATCAGGCCGTTCGCGACCGGGTATTCGCCGCGGACGATGTGGAGGTCGGTGCCGCAGATGGTGGTCAGGGTGACGCGGATGAGAGCTTCCCCCGCCGCCGGCTTCGGCTTCGGAACGTGCTCGAGCCGGATGTCGTTCGCGCCGTGAAACACGACGGCCCGCATCGTGGCGGTGGAGCCTGGTTGTCTGGATTTTTCGAGCTCGAGTGTTGCGGTCATGGAGTCTCCTTATGACACACAGGCTACGCGGCTTGCACGCCAAGTCTGTGTGGATTGGACACGCGTGAGCGCGGAGCGCGTCACCGCGACACGAAGAAGTAGCTCCCGCCCTCGTCGCCGACCTCCGCCATGACGGCGAGATCGGGATTCTGCTCCCGTCCCGCGCGGCGGGCCGAGTCGGTGACGCGCTCGCGGATGCGGGTGAAGAGCGTCTGCACGTCGGCGACGTCGTCGCCGGGCGCGGCGAGCACATCGAGAAGCGCGCGGGTGAAGAGCGAATGCTGGCCGTCGGCGGAGTCGATGACCGGCGCGTCGCCGCCGGAGCTGATGACGATGCGCGCGCGCTTTTCCTTGCGCGCATCGGAATCGGATGAGGACGCCGCGCCGCGCGCGAGCGCGCCGGAGTAGCAGGAGTCGGCGAGGATCAGTATGCGCCGCGCGGGGTGGTCGAGAAGGACGTCGCGGATCATCGCCGGCGAGATCCAGTTCGTCATATCGAATTCAGCGTCGACGGGCTGCCAGTAGCCCTTGTCGTTGCGCACGGTTCCGTGTCCCGCGTAGTAGACGAGCAGGTTGTCGTTCGCGGTCATCTTCTTCGCCGTCGCCTGCAGTGCGCTGACGATCTGGCGCGCGCCGGCGTTCTCGAGTCGGGTCACCTCGTAGCCGTACTTCGTCTCGAGGAGCTGCGCGACGGCGCGCGCGTCGTTCACCGCGGTCGGGAGCGACTCGTACTTGCCGTACTGCGATTCGCCGATGACGACGGCGTAGAACCTCCCGAAGCTAGCGAGATTCGCGGCCTGCCTGCGTTGCCAGGCGATGACCGCGGCCACGATGAGCACGAGCGCGACGACGGCGAGGATCACGGAACGCATGGGGAACGCGTCAGCGGGGGCGACCATCGTCGTCGCCGCCTGCGTAGGCGCCGTGCTGACTTCTGTCTGGTCGGAGAGCGGCACGACCGTCGTTGCGCTCTCGGTGAACGCGGGCCGCGTCAGCGCGGGACGCGTCGCGGCCTGTCGCGTGACGCGCGGCTCGTCGATCCCGAACGCCTCTTCCACGGCGGCGCAGAACTCCGCGGCGTCGCGGTAGCGCTTGTCCGGGTCCTTCTCCAGCGCCCGGTACACGACGCGCTGCACCGCCTCGGGGATCTCGATTCCGGGCCCGGTCTCCTCGAACGGGCGTGGAGGCTGGAAGAGGTGTCCGGCGATGATCTGGTTGTAGTTCTCGCCCGGGAACGGATCGGCGTTCGTGAGGAGCCGGTACAGCACGACGCCGAGCGAGTAGAGATCGCTCCGCTCGTCCGCCTGGCCTCCGAACTGCTCCGGTGACGCGTAGCTAACCTTGCCGATGAACTGGCCCGTACCGGTCATCGTGCTTCCCGACTCGAGCGACTTCGAGATGCCGAGGTCGATGAGCTTCACGAACGGCTTGCCGTCGGCGGTCGTGGTCAGGATCAGGTTGTCGGGCGAGATGTCGCGGTGAATGAACTTCTCCGAGTGCAGATAGCCGAGCGCGTCGAGGGTCTGGACGGCGATCGTGCCGACGAGCTGCAGCCGCATCGGCCCGCGCGTGGCCATGAGGTCGCGGAGGTTGTGGCCGTGCACGTACTCCATGACGATGTAGCCGGTGCCGTCGGCGCAGACGGCGAAGTCGTGGACGCCGGCGATGTGCGGATGGCGCAGGCGCATCCCCCGGCGAGCCTCGTTGACGAAGCGCTCGCGGAGTCCGGCGTTGGAGCTGAGGTGGGCCTGCAGGGTCTTTACGATCTGGACTTCGTCGAGATCGCGATGGCGCACCTTGTACACGCACCCCATCCCCCCTTCGCCCAGCTTGGCCAGGACATCGAAGCGGCTTTCGATCTCGGGCAGTGCCGTCATTTGCGCTCGAAGAGGAAATCGACGCCGTCGTGGAAGGCCGACTGCAGCGGCGCGAAGGTCGGGACGGCAGACGTGACGCCGCCGGAGGTGATCGCGTTCACGACCTCGCGGTGAATGCGTGACGCCGGGACGACCCCCTTCTGCTTCTGCAGCACGTCGATGAGCGTCTTCGTGAAACGGGGGCTCGCGCCGTCCGTCCCGGACGCGAGCGCGAGCCGGGCCTTCTTCCGCTTCGTGGTCTCGACGTACTTCGTCCACTGCGCGGGTGTCATGCGGTCGGTCTCCGCGTGCGGTGCGCCGCGGGTGATGTCGCCGACGTACGACGCGTCGGCCAGCACGAGGATGTGTCTGGACGGGATGAGCGCGAGGCGATCCGACACTTCCTGGTTCGGAAGCCAGTTCGTCCGCGCCGTGTCGTCGCCGACCGCGTCGACCGGCAGCCACCACCCGCGCCGGTTGCGCAGATCCCGCTTGCCGTGGCCGGCGTAGAAGACGACGAGGTTGTCGTTCTCGGCGAGGTTCTGACTCAACTGGTACAAAGTGGAGAGGATCTGTGCGTTCCTCGCGTTGAGGAGCAGGGTGACCTCGAAACCGTAGGAATCGCGCAGCAGTGTCGCCATCGCCTTGGCGTCGTTCAACGCCGCCGGCACGGGAGGGAAGTTCGCATACTGGCCGTTGCCGATGACGAGCGCGAAAAAGCGCCCAAGTGTGCCTTTCTTCGGCGAGGGGAGCGGTTTCGCGGGAGTGGCGGGAGCGGAGAGGTTCTCCTGCAGCCGGGCCATCTGCGCCATCTGCGTGTCGATCTTCTGCTTCTGCGCGTCGAGCTGCCGGACGAGCTCGCGCTCCCGCGCCTCGTCCCGTTTCTGCTGCTTTTTGGCGTCGTCGAGCTGCCGCTGCAGTTCCTCGATCTCCTCCTCGCGGAGCGCGAGCTCCTCGGCGGCGCGCTCGAGCTCCGCGTACTTCGCGCTCTCGACGAAGACGTAATCGCCTGTAAGACCCGCGGCGCTCCGATAGAACGCGAATGCCCGGGTCTTGTCCGCGGTGACGCCGAGGCCTTTCTCGTACAGCGAGCCGAGGCTGTACTGCGAGGCGCTGTGCCCTTTCGCTGCGGCCTTCTCGTACCAGCTGGCGGCGGACGCGTAGTCGGGCGCCGTTCCCAGTCCGCCTTCGTAGATCTTCCCGACGTAGTACTGCGCCTCGACGTTCCCCTTCTCAGCCTCGGCCAGCCAGATCTTCAGGGAGGTCGCGTAGTTGCCGCGGTCGTACGTGGTGTACTCCCCTCCGCGAATCTGGCAATCGACGGCGGTGGTGCGCCGCGGCGGCTGCGCCATCGGATAGGTCCGTCCGCCGAGACGTTTCATTTTCGGCGGCAGACGGCAGTCGACGAGCGTGAGGTCGTCCGTGCTCTGCCCACCGGCGGACAGACCAAGCGAGAGCAGGAGCGCGCATGCGAGGAGGCGGAACGCCGGTCTCGCGCCGGCGTGGACTTGCCCAACCCGCCCGGGGGCGGCGAGGACGCCGCCCGGCCAGCCGGCGGGACGCCGGCGCTCCATGCGCTGCTGTTCCATGGGTTGCTGCACGGGGATGCTCCTGGTCAGAACGATTTATACAAAGTGAACTGAACTGTCCGGAAGTGCAAGTCCGAACGGAGAACGTCCTGAGACGCTTCGACGGACGCCGACCAGCCGTACGGGAAAACGCCCTGCAGTCCGGCCCCGATGCGCCCGTAGTTCTTGTCCGGCCGGTCGAGCGGAATGGTGAAGGACGTACCGAGGGTGTCGCGGATGAAGCGCGCGGTGACGAAGCGGGCGCCGTCTTCGAATTCGTGAAGCATTTCCGCGCGCAGACTCGGCAGAAGCGTCCCGAACGGGACGGCGAACGCGGACCGCACGTTGAAGCCGGCCGTGGCGACGAGGGACTTTACGTCGTGTCCTTCCACGAAGAGGATGAGCGGGCCTGCCCCCTCTTCCGTCAAGTCGTCGATGCTCGCCCGGGACCACGTGCCGGACAGCGTAAAGCCGAAGTCGGTTCGCCCGCGATGGGCCTCGAGACCGGTGCCGGCGGTGACGGCGAAGACGTTCGCGTCGTTCTCGCTGGTGGCGCGGGAGAGGGGGAGTCCCGCGATCTCGACGACGTGCTCGGCGTCGTACGTGTTGCGACCGAAGGTGATGCTGCCGTCGAGATGCAATCCGTCGAAGCTCGCGTTCGGCGAGCTGCTCGCGAAGAATCCGCCGCGGCTCGCGTAGAGCGAGAGCGCGTAGCCGGTGGTATCGACGGAGCCGGCGTCGCTGCTGAGCTCTGCATCGAGTTGCATGAGATTCAGGGAGGCGCCGAAGATGCTCGAGCCGAACATCCGATCGACGCCGAACATCAGGCCGCGCGAATCGAGGTCAAAGCCGAGCTGACCGTCGCGCGCGATCCGCTCGCCGCTGCCGAGGTTGCCGCTGAGGAACGCGGACCAGCCGTTGTAGTCGGACTCCTCGATGCCGCCCGCATCGGTCTGCGCGTCCTGCTGGAAGAGCGCACTCGCGATCGCGCCGAGAGGGATTGCACGGCCGTCGATGTTGAGCGCGAGCTGTTGAATGGAGAAGCGATCGACGCCGCTGCGCAACGCGGAGAGGCGCGCGCCGACCCCCGCGGTGACCGCGCCGACGACTTCGCTGGCCACCTTCGCCTCGGCGCCCGACTGCTGCGGCGCGACGCGCTCGAGAGCGGGGGTGAGGTCGCGGTCGGAGAGGGTGGCGAGCGCGCGGCAGGCGGCGGCGAACGCCGGCTCGTTGCGCGCACAGACCCGATCGAGCGCGCGCGCAATCGGAACGGCAACCGGACCCTGCGCGCGCGATTCGAACGAGGTCAACGCATTGATGCTGAACGTCGCCGGTTCGAGACCGCCGGCGGTTGCCCGGATCTCGATCTCGCCGACGCTGCGCGGCGTCACGATCGTGCTCGCGCGTCCGTCGGCGCCGGTCGTACTCGTCGATGGATCGAGCAGGGCTTCGCCGCGGGTCACGCTCCACTGCACCACGGTACCGGGGACCGGCTCGCCGGTGTCGTCGACGACCTGCACGACGAGCGGCTCCTCGAGTTGCCGTCCCGGCCGTCCCTGCTGGTTCGCGCCGCCGACGATTTCGATGCGCGATGGCGTGCGCGCGTCGTCGTTGAAGATCGTGCCGGTCGCCGTGGAGGCCGTGCCGCCCGCTGGCGTCACGGTGAACGTGAACGTCTCGTCGGGCTCGAAGGTGGTGTCGCCGAGGACGTTGACGGTGACGCTCTGCTGCATCACGCCCGGCGAGAACGTCAGCGTGCCCTGCGTGGCCTGGTAGTCCTCCCCGGCGAGGGCAGTTCCGTTGCCGGTGGCGTACGACGCCTGTACCGGAACGTCCGATTCGGACGTGAGCGTGACGACGAACGCCAGCGGCGTGATGCCGGCGTTTCCTTCGGTGACGCCCGCGTCGGCGACGCTCGTGCCGGCGACGTCGTCATTGAGGATCGTCAGCGTGACCGGCGGCGGAGGAAGGGCGTTGACCATGTTGCTCGCGACGATGGTGAACGACTCGTCCGCCTCGACCTTGCGGTCACCGACGATCTGCACGGAGACGAGGCTGCTCTCGGTCTCGCCGGGAGCGATCGTGAAGATGCCCGATGCGGGGATGTAGTCGTTGTCCGCCGCGGTGGCCGTGCCGTCCACCGTCTGCCAGAAGCCGCTGATCGGAAGGCTGATGGGGTCGGGGATCTGGTACCGGAACGTCAGCGTCTGGACGCCTTCGTCGCCTTCGAGACCCTGCGAAGACGTCTGCGCGTGTGAGGAGAATCCAAGGACCAGCAGTGCGGCCGCCGCCAGAATTCGTTTCACGTTTCCTCCCAGAAGATGCCCAGCTTAGTACAGCGCCCCGGAAGTTGGTGTCCGGATCGCTGTACTTTGCGGGACCTCCCCTTGCTGGATGAAGGGACGGACGAATACGCGCGATTCAGGAATCGATTCCGAATATTGACGCTCCGGGCGCGGTTCACTACACTCGCGGTTCCTTTCGACCTCTTCTGAGTGAGGCGACGTAGCCAAGTGGTAAGGCAGAGGTCTGCAAAACCTTCATCCGCCGGTTCGATTCCGGCCGTCGCCTCCAAACTCACTGTCCCGAAAGACTTCGCCTTCGCCGCCACCGTGGAGTCGTAGAAAACGTCAGGCGCGTTGCGCTGCCCGAAGCCTCGACTGTCGAATCCACCGGAGACGTGCCGCAAGGCGGGAGCAACCAGCGCTGCCGGGCGTGCCGAGTCGAAGGGTTGGTGGCGCCCTTGCAGCAGGCGCGTGCGGGCGAGGGCAAGTAGTGTACTCCGCTCGCGCCAGATTCGGAATATTGACCTCGGGCGGTCCCGTTTGCATAATTCGAGCTGACGCATGTAAATAAGCCATTGATTTTGCAGTAGTTTACGTGCAACCAGACGGAGAACGCGTGGACGACAAGATCAAACAGCTTTTGCAGGAGCTCGGGACCGCGATCAACGAGTCGATCTCCGGCTCGGACGACGTCAACCGCCACATCCAGCGCATCCGGGACGAAGGCTACGACCTGTACGTGGTTCTCGACGCGACGATCGGTCTCAACAAGCAGGAGCCGGATGCAGACGAGCAGCAGGACGACGACACCGCCGTGGCAAAGCCTGCGAGGGAAGTGCAGTTTCGCATCAACGTGAACGACCTGGCGATGCTCCGCGCCCTCGGCATCGACCCCACCCGCAAGGTGAAGGGCGCGAAGCGTGTGGAGTCGCTGGCGCAGCCAGTAAAGACGACTGACCAGCCAGTGAGAACGACTGATCCGACCAGTGACGAATGAGCGTCTGAATCTCTACGACCTCGCTCCGGCGCAACTCGAGCGCACGCTCTCCGAGATCGTCTCTCCCCCGTTCCGCGTCCAGCAGATCGAAGAATGGATGCACGTCCGGGGCGTCGATTCGTTCGACGCGATGACGAACATCCCGAAGAACATCCGCGCTGAGCTCGCGGAGAGGTTCACGCTCGCGATGCCGGAGGTGCTGACGCGGACCGAGCCGGCGCCGGATGGGAGCCAGAAATACCTTTTCAGGCTCGCGGACGGACAGAAGATCGAATCGGTGTCCATGCCGATCGGCGATCGCATCAGCATCTGCCTGTCCTCGCAGGCGGGATGCGCGGTCGGCTGCACGTTCTGCGTGACCGGCTTCTTCGGCGCCGGACGCAACCTCACACCGGCGGAGATGGCCGGTCAGTTCTTCGTCATCCAGCGCGAGAAGCAGATCCCATTCGAGCAGATGAACGTCGTGTTCATGGGGATGGGCGAGCCGCTGCTGAACTACGACAACCTCATCGCGACGCTGGAGATCCTTTACCGCAATCTGTCGCCGCGGAGGATCACCGTGTCGACGTCAGGGATCATCCCCGGAATCGGGCAGCTCGCCCGACACGACAGGCGCCCGAACCTCGCGGTCTCCGTCAACGCGCCGGATCGCGAGCGTCGCGAGGAGATCATGCCGATCACGGCGAAGTATCCGCTCGAGGAGCTGATGGACTCGCTGCGACGGTTTCCTCTCGAGCGGGGTCGGGACATCACGATCGAGTACGTCCTGCTCGCGGGCTGGAACGACTCGACACGCGACGCTGCCGCGCTCGCGAAACGGATCCGCGGCATCCATGCGAAGGTGAACGCGATCCCGTTCAACGAGGACCCGAATCTGCCCGCGTGGATGAAGCGTCCGACGGACACGCAGATCGATCGCTTCGTCGACGCGCTCGTGCAGCACGGCGTGCGCGTCACCGTGCGGCGCTCGCGAGGACGCGACATCGCCGCGGCCTGCGGCCAGTTGCGCGGAAAGGACGTCGCGAAGAGCCGCGCCACGGAGTTAAGTAGGGTCTGACCCGGAAACTCTACTTAACGCTCCACCACCCCCCCGTTAAGTAGAGTTTCCGGGTCAGACCCTACTTAACTCGAACGTGCGAAGGGGGATATGGATGGCGCCGTCCGGATTG
>CAZLGP010000253.1:0-28709 GCA_964558905.1 uncultured Thermoanaerobaculia bacterium
GTAGCGGTTGGCGGTTGGCAGTTGGCAGTTGGCGGGAGGCCACCACCCACACCTGGTTCTCCCGCCAACCGCCAACCGTCAACCGCCAACCGCATGGCCTGAAACCTGCTGAGTCTCGCTGGCGAAAACCATGGCAGTCCCCACTGACGTCATCCCGCGGCGCCCCACGCTTCTCTTCATCGTCGTGCTCTCGCTGTTGTTCGTTCTCATGAGCTTCAGCGGCCAGACGCGCTACGTCGGGGAGACGCGCACCATGTTCGAGCGCGCGGTGATGACGATCTTCTCGCCGGTCCCGAGGTTCGTGAACTGGATCGGCGGGACCGCACAGGACATGCACTACGGGTATCTCGACATGCGCGGGGCGGTGAAAGAGAACGTCGAGCTCCGGCGGAAGGTCGCGACGC
Organism: uncultured Thermoanaerobaculia bacterium; assembly: GCA_964558905.1. GTDB lineage: Bacteria > Acidobacteriota > Thermoanaerobaculia > Gp7-AA8 > Gp7-AA8 > QHVT01. The sequence continues at coordinate 405 of CAZLGP010000253.1, forward strand.
TCACTACCGAGAATCTCAAGCTGCGGCAGTCCGGAAGCGACATGCGGCGCCTGCGCAGCCTGCTGGCCTACTCCGAGCAATTCGAGTTCGAGACGTCGATGGCCCAGGTGATCATGCTCGACACGGCGGGACGGTTCAAATCGGTCATCATCGATCGAGGCTCGGCGGATGGCGTCGCCGTGAATGACATCATCGCCAACGCCAGCGGCCTCATCGGCCGGGTCGTGTTGACGACCCAGGACCTCGCCAAAGTCCAGCTCGTCACAGACACCAACTGCGCGGTCGGCTCGCTGGTCGAGCGCACCCGCCGCCAGGGCGTCGTGAGGGGGACGGGCGGTCCGATCGTGCAAATGTTCGACATCCCCTCGCTCGCGGACGTCCAGCCGGGCGACCGCGTCCTGACCGCCGGGATCGACGGCGTTTATCCAAAAGGGATCCCCATCGGAACGGTGACCCGTTCGGAACCGGGGCAGTCGCTGTTCAAGGCCGTCACCGTGCGGCCGGCGGTCGACTTCGGGACGATCGAGGAAGTGATCGTGATCCACACGAGGAAGATCCCACCCCAGGTTGTGAGGTATGCGCCGTGAGATGGCTGCGATTCGCCATTGGCCTGCTTCTCGCCCTGACCCTACACTCCCTGCTCGACAGCTTCTATCCGAACGCGCTGGCGTTCTTCAATCCCTACATCATCCTGGTCATCTACTACTCGATGGGGGGCAACATTCTCGGGGCCATCGCCGCGGGCGTACTGGCCGGCTTCGTCCAGGATGCATTCTCGAATGCGATGTTCGGCCTGCACGCGTTCTCGCTGACGGTCTGCGCGTACGTCGTGTCCTCGATCAACGCCCGCCTCGCCCTCCGCGGCTCGCTGGCCTTCGGGGCCTGCCTCGCCGGCGCGATCATCGTCAACGAGCTCGTGATCTACATCCTCGTGAACATCCTCGTGAAGCAGAAGATCGAAATGTTCGAGCAGGCCCTGCTGGTGAAGACGCTCTTCACCGTATTGTTCGGGATGCTCGTCTATCAACTCCTCACACTCTTCCTGCGCGAAGAGCCGATCGAGGCGACGCGCACGAAGACCGCTTGGTGAAGTCTCAAAGTCTCAAAGAGACTTCGGCCAGGCGTCTTCGAGACTTTGAGACTTTGAGACCTTGAGACCTTGAGACCTTGAGACTTTGAGACTCCGCGGCTGGCACCCAGCACGCACCGGAATCGCAATATGCGCGTCTATCGCGACGATCAGAAGTTCCTCCAGTTCCGAATCAACACCGTCCTTTGGGGCATCGTGGCGACCTTCGTCTTTCTCGCCGGCTCGTTCTGGTTCGTCCAGGGCGTGCAGGCCGACAAGTACCGCGGGCTCTCCGAGGCGAACGCTCTACGGCAGATCGAGATCCCGCCGAAGCGCGGCCTCATCATGGACCGCGACGGCAAGATCCTCGCGGACAACCAGCCGTCGTACACCCTACAGATCGATCGCGTAGTGATGAGACCGCTCCTGAAAGCCGACGCGCAGCGGCGCGACAAGTTGATCGCGTTCCTCGCACAGGTGCTGCAGCGCCCACCCGCGGACGTGCTCGCGCGGTGGGAAAAGGAAGTGAAGTCGGGCAACGTCCAGCAGCCCTTCCCGATCGCCGAGGACCTGTCGATGTCCCAGGTGGCGACGATTCAGGCCCAGTCGATCGCCTTCCCCGAAATCAACGTCGTACCGGTTCAGCGGCGCAACTACCCCTACGGCACGATGGCCGCGCACGTCCTCGGCTTCATCGGCGAGGTCGGCGACAAGGAGATCCGGCAGAACCCCGACCTCAAGCAGCGCGACCTGATCGGCAAGCGCGGTGTCGAGTTGATGTACGACCAGTACCTGCGCGGCCGCGGCGGCGCGGAGTACTGGGAGTACGACGCCGACGGACGACGCCTCAGCGAGTACGTCCCCGCACGCAAACAGCCGGTTCCCGGCGACAACATCTACCTCACGATCGACTTCGAGCTGCAGCGCCGGGCGGAGCAATATTTCGCGGAAAACGAGATGGTCGGCTCCGCGGTGGTCCTCGATCCTCGCAACGGCGAAGTGCTGGCGATGGTGTCGTCGCCGACGTTCAATCCGAACGTCTACTCCAAACGATTCACCCCCGACGTCTGGAGAACGATCACGAGCAACCCGTTCAAGATCGAGCTCAACCGAGCAATCCAGGGACTCTACTCCCCCGGCTCGGTCTTCAAGATCGTCATGGCGATGGCCGGACTCTCCGAAGGCGTGGTCGATCCCCACACGAACTTCAACTGCGGCGGCAGCGGCCACTTCTTCGGACGCCGGTTCCGCTGTTGGAAGAAGGAAGGACACGGCCAGGTCGATGTCCGCCGCGCGCTGAAAGTGTCGTGCGACATCTACTTCTACAACGTCGGCGGTCGCCTCGGTGTCGACAAGATCAACGAATACGCGCGGCAGCTCACGTTCGGCGAGATCTCGCACATCGACCTCGACGGCGAGCGCGCGGGCATCCTGCCCTCGACGCAATGGCGCGCCGAGCATCCAGTCCGCGGCGACAAGAGGTGGTATCCCGCCGAGACCATCTCCGTCGCCATCGGACAGGGGCCGCTGATCGTGACGCCGCTGCAGGTCGCGAACATGACCGCGGCCGTTGCCAACGGCGGAAAGGTCTTCCAGCCGCACGTCGTGCGCTACGTCGACCGGGTGCAGAAGGACGGATCGTACCGGCGGTTCCGCGTCCCGAGCCGCGTGCTGCATGAGGTGAAACTCTCGCCTCCGGCGCTGAAGTCGGTGCGCGACGGGCTGTGGGCGGTCGTCAACGAGCAGGGCGGCACGGGCGGCAACTCGCGCGTAGAGGGACTGAACATCGCCGGCAAGACCGGTTCGGTGCAGGTCATCGCCTATTCGGGCTGGATCAAAGCATCGTCACTTCCTTTCAAGTTCCGCGACCACGCGTGGTTCGTGTCGTTCGCACCCGCGGACAACCCGCAGATGGTGGCCGTGGTGTTCGTCGAGCATGGCGGCGCGGGCGGTGCGGACGCGGCCCCGTTGGCGAAACTGCTGTTCGAGTCGGCATTCCGCGACAACGTCGCGGGCGCACGGCTCGACCTTCGCAATCCCGAGACTCTGGAGCAGATCAGGGAAGGAGAGCTGCCTCTCCCCTCTACACGATGATTTTTCGCGATACGGGCAGACCGACCATCGACTGGAACTTCCTCGGCACGGCCGTGGTGCTGGCTTGCATCGGCGTGCTGCTCGTCTACAGCGCGACCTTCTACAGCGAGCCCTCTCTGACGACGGCCAAGAAGCAGGCCCTGTGGGTGTGCATCGGCATCGCACTGATGATCGCGTTCATGGTCGTGGACTACCACGTCCTGTTCGACATCGCGCCGATCCTCTACGGACTGGGGATCGTCCTTCTGCTGTATCTGATGATCTTCGGCCGGCTGACGGCGAACGTGCGATCGTGGATCCACATCGGAGGCTTTCAGTTCCAGCCATCGGAGTTCATGAAGATCTTCACGGCGCTCATGGTGGCGCGTTTCTTCGACTCCAACGACCGCGCCTATCTCGACCTCCGCGCCTTTCTCATCGTCATGGGCATCATCGGCCTGCCGGTGGTGCTGATCACGATGCAACCGGACTTCGGCACGGCCGCCGCGTTCTTCCCGCTCGTGGCGGTGGCGATGTTCTTCGGCGGCATCCGGGCGCGGATCTGGGCAACGATGATTCTCGCCGTGGTCATCGCTCTGCCCGTCGGGTACTTCTCCCTCAAGGAATACCAGAAGGAGCGTCTGCTGACGTTCCTCAACCCCGAGCGCGATCCGCTGGGCCGCGGCTACCAGGTCACGCAGGCGAAGATCGCCATCGGCTCTGGCGGCATCCACGGCAAGGGTTTCACGCACGGTACGCAGGGGAAATTCGGGTTCGTGCCCGAGCACCACACCGACTTCATCTTCGCCGTTCTCGGCGAGGAGTGGGGATTCATCGGCGTGGTCATCGTCCTCGGGCTCTATCTCTACCTGCTGATTCAGGCATTGACTTTCGCCAAGCATGCACGTGACCGGGGAGGCACGTTCCTGATCATCTGCCTGGTCGCGTTCTTTCTGTTCCACATTCTGATCAACGTCTCGATGCAGATCGGCGTGCTGCCCACGACGGGGATCCCGCTGCCGCTGCTGTCGTATGGCGGTTCGTCGACGATGATGTTCTTCATCGCCATCGGCCTGATCGCAAACGTGGAGATGCGACGCTTCGTCAACGCGCCCTGAGGTTGTCAGTTGCCAGTTGCCAGTTGCCGAGGGAGCTCGTCGCGAGTGGATGTTTTCCGGCTACTGGCAACCGGCTACTGGCAACCGGCAACTGGCTACTGGCTACAGGGGAAGAACCTGCGGTCTACTTCTGCCCTCTGCGCACTGCCCCCTGCCCTCTGACCGAATCCATCTCGCGCCGGTCCTTCTTTGTCGGCCGTCCCGCCCCGCGCTCGCGGAAGATTGCCGCGACGACATCGGCCCTTTCGCGCGCGGGCGTCTCGTCGACATACATCGTTCGTGCGATCTCCTTCGACACGTTCGTCAGGGGAATCTGCTTCACGACGACACGTCGGTAGTGATCGCCGCCGTCATAGAACTCGACGACGTCGCTCTCTTTCACGGCCGCCGCCGGCTTGACCCGATGGCCGTTGATCTTGACCTTGCCCCCCTTGCAGGCGTCGGTGGCATCGGCGCGGTGCTTGAACAGGCAGACCAGCTTGAGCCAGGTGTCGATGCGAGGCCTGCTCTGAGCGGCGTCGATGGGTCGTTCCATAGGTCCTGTATAATCAGCGCCTTCGGAGGGAAGATGATCAAGGCGGACATCGTCAACAAAGTCGCGGAAAGCTCGGAAATTTCCCGCGTCAAGGCGGCCCAGGCGGTCGACACCGTGATCGAAGGGCTCCGGAACGCGCTCGCACGGGGCCAGCGCATCGAGCTCCGCGGTTTCGGCGTCTTTCAGGTCAAGCAGCGGAAGAAGGGCATCGGCCGCAATCCGAAAACGGGCGTCGAGGTGAAGATCCCGCCCGGCAACACCATCCGTTTCAAGCCGGGGAAAGAGCTCCGGAACCTGCTGTGAACAACCGGTAACCGTCGCACGGCAGAACGCAACATCGAGCGCGGGGTTTTCGTCATACAGAGTGACGAACGACATTCCGCATCACAAAAACCCCCGTGATGCACCCTCCCGCCTCACTGCCCCACCGGGCCGCCCCGCAACAGGCTGCGCTGGGCGGCCCCCCTCCTCTTTCAGAGGGCAGGGCCCAGAGGGCAGGAGACCCCCGCACTGCCACGCCCCATCATCGCCCCGCGCCTTCAGATCGTAGCCCCCCGCACAACTACACGCCGTCCATCTCCTGCGCCCTGCCAGCTGCGCCCCGCCTTGACCTCTCCTTCTGCCTTTTGCCCTCTGCCCTCTGCGTCGGCGCCCTGTAGAATGCCTCCGAATGCAGCCAGAGCAGACCGTCCTCGTCCTCGATTTCGGCTCCCAATACACACAACTGATCGCCCGGAGGATTCGCGAGAACAGCGTCTTCTCGGTCGTCCATCCGTACGACCATCCCATCGAGAAGATCCGGGAGTTGGCGCCGCAGGCGATCGTCTTGTCGGGTGGCCCGCAGTCGGTGTACTCCGAGGCGGCGCCGATCTGCTCTCGTGAGCTTTTCGATCTTGGCGCTCCGATGCTGGGGATTTGCTACGGCATGCAGCTCACGGCCTACCTCCTCGAGGGGAAGGTCGAGGCCGCTACTGAACGCGAATACGGCCGCGCGGAGATCGAGATCACGGGCGAGTCGCCGCTCTTCAGGGAAACGCCGAAGAGGCAGCAAGTGTGGGCGAGTCACGGCGACCGCATCCTCGAAGCGCCTCCCGGGTTCCACATCACCGCTTCCTCACCCAACGCCCCGCTCGCCGCGTTCGAGAGCCCCGAGCGCCGGTGTTACTGCATCCAGTTCCATCCCGAGGTGACGCACACCGAGGCGGGAGCGCAGATCATCCGGAACTTTCTCTTCGACATCGCGGAGTGCCAGCCGTCCTGGGACCTCGGCGACTTCCGCCGGCGCAAAGTGGAGGAGATTCGCCATCAAGTGGGCGATCGCAGAACGATCGTCGCGGTCAGCGGCGGCGTCGATTCCACAGTCGCCGCGCTCCTCGTCGCCGAGGCGATCGGCGATCGGCTCACGGCGATCTTCGTCGACAACGGCGTGCTCCGCAAACACGAGGCCGTGCAGGTCGGCGCCCGCCTCAGCGACCGCCTCGGCCTTCACTTCGTGCAGGTCGACGCGCGCCAGCGGTTCTACGACAAGCTGGCCGGGATCGAGGATCCCGAGGTCAAGCGCAAGCGGATCGGCAACGAGTTCATCGCCATCTTCGAAGAAGAGGCGAAGCGCATCGCCGGTGTCGAGTTCCTCGTGCAGGGAACGCTCTATCCAGATGTCATCGAATCGGTTTCGATCAAGGGCCCGTCCGCCGTGATCAAGACCCACCACAACGTCGGCGGCCTGCCGGAGAAAATGGGCCTCCGCCTCATCGAACCCGTGCGGGAGCTGTTCAAGGACGAGGTGCGCCGGCTGGGACTCGAGCTCGGACTCGAGGAGGAGTTCGTGTGGCGGCATCCCTTCCCCGGCCCCGGCCTCGCCGTCCGCATCCTCGGCGAGGTGAATGCCGCGCGCGTGGAGATCCTGCAGAATGCAGATGAGATCGTGATCGACGAGATCCGCTCCGCCGGTCTCTATCGCGAGATCGCACAGGCGTTCGCGGTTCTCCTCCCCGTGAAAAGCGTTGGAGTCATGGGAGATGAGCGGACGTACGAGAACGTCTGCGCCATTCGCGCGGTGACGACCACGGACTTCATGACCGCGGACTGGTACCGGATGCCGCACGATCTTCTGGACCGGATGGCGCGTCGCATCGTCAACGAGGTACGCGGCATCAACCGCGTCGTCTACGACATCTCGTCCAAGCCTCCTGGCACCATCGAGTGGGAGTGACGCACCAGATTCGGTGATTCCTGACAGTGCAAAATGTCAACTTGTTACCAAATTCAGCGCATAGATGTTTTAATTGAGACGTCTGTGCGCAAAATCACAGTCATGCGTGATTGAATCCCGGGGTATAGTGACTCATCCGCGTCTAGCCAATCGCAGGCCCCCACGCGCGAGTGGGTTTCATGGGTCGTCGGCGTAACCCGCTGATGGCTTGGATCAATATTTTCAGGAGGAAAACATGATGCATCGATTTCCCAGGATCCGCTTGATTACATTTCTGATGATTGCCGCGATCCCATTCGCCGCATTCGCCGCCGAGCCGGTGGCCCGCCAGATCGGCGGTGGCTCGACGATGGACTGGCAGTTGAACAGGAGCGGTCACGACAGCGCTCAGCTGCGCTGGGTCGGGCCGGACGGAGAGACGGGCTCGATCGACTTCCCCAACGGAAAGAACGTCACTCTGCAGATCCGCGACCTCGGTACGGAGCTCGTCGACGGCCAGTACAACTACGAGCTGCGCCTCGTCCCGAAGGTCTCGAAGGACCTCGAGAAGAAGCTCCAGTCCGCGCGCTCCGCGAATGACGATAAGGCCGCGCGCAAGGCTTTGAAGGACGCGGGAATCGACCCCAACGCCGGAGTGATGTCGGGCACGTTCACCGTTCAGAACGGCGCTTTCGTCTCGACGCAGGGCACCGAGGGGGGCAACGCCGCACGGCCGACCAACGTGTCCACCAACGCCGCGCGTCCGAGCGCGCCGATCGCCGTCAACGACCAGGTCATCCCCGATGACCTCATCGTGCAGATGAGCCTCTGCGTCGGGTTCGACTGCGTGAACGGTGAGAGCTTCGGTTTCGACACGATTCGCTTGAAAGAGAACAACACCCGCATCAAATTCGAAGACACGTCGTCGTCGGCCGGCTTCGCGAGCACCGACTGGCAGCTCACCGCGAATGACTCCGCCAGCGGCGGCGCGAACAAGTTCTCCATCGAAGACATCTCCGCCGCGCGCGTGCCGTTTACGATCGAAGGTGCGTCCACGACGAACTCGCTCTACGTCGACAGCACCGGCCGCATCGGTTTCCGGACCTCGACGCCGGTCCTCGACCTTCACATCGCCACCAGCAACACCCCCGGCATCCGTCTCGAGCAGACCAACGCCGGCGGCTTCACGGCCCAGACCTGGGACATCGCCGGCAACGAGGCGAACTTCTTCGTCCGCGACGTGACCGGCGGCTCGCGCCTGCCGTTCCGCATCCGGCCAAACGCCCCGACGAGCTCGATCGACATCAGCGCGAGCGGAAACGTCGGTATCGGCGACGCGTCGCCTGAGGCCAACCTGCACGTCGAAGCCGATTCAAGAAACCCGGGCCCGGGCCAATCTGCGATCTACGTCGAAAGCGCGAACAACGAGGATGCGATCATCGGGCTGGGCGCCGGACCGAGCTTCAGCGACAACGTGGACGGCTTCCTCTTCGGCTACAACGGCAACGCCGGCGTCGGCCAAGCTTTCATCGGCACGCGGCCCAGCACGGGCACCGGCCAGATCGACTTCGCGGTCAAAAACGTCGTCGAGATGCGCTTGACGGCGACCGGACTCGAAGTCACCGACGCCATCCGCGTCGGCGGCGTCACAATGACCGTTCCCGACTACGTCTTTGCGGAAGACTACGAGCTGATGCCGCTGGACGAGCTCAAGACGTTCATCGCCGCCAACAAACACCTTCCAGATGTCCCCAATGAGGCCGAGATCAAGGCTAACGGACTCGACATCGCCGGGTTCCAGATGAATCTCCTCCGCAAGGTCGAGGAACTGACTCTGTACACCGTCGCGCAGGACGAGACGATCAAACAGCTTCAGGCTCGCCTAGCCGAGCTCGAAGGACAGGTCAAAAAGTAGACTCCTTTTTCATCTGATCGGGTGATCAGCAGGGTGACTTCGACGAGAGTCGGAGTCACCCTGACTCATTTTTGGCGCCCTTCCGCGAACCTACTGAGACGTCAGAACTTCCTGCCCCATCGCATCTGTCTCGCGTCCACCCCGCACAGCGGATCGGACTGTCGGAAATCACATGCGTGTAGCTTCGATACGCTGAGGCTGAAAGAGAACAATCTCCGGATTCATTTCGATGACACGTCGTCGATAGCGGGGTTCCCGGCCAACGATTGGCGGATCATCGCCAACGACAGCGCGAGCGGCGGTGCGAGCAAGTTCTTCATCGAAGATTCGTCCGGCGCCACGACTCCGCTGACGTGCCCTTCCGCATTCGTCCCAGCGCGCCGACAAGCTCGACCGACATCTCGGCGGACGGTGACGTCGGTATCGGCGACGCGTCGCCTGAGGGCCAACCTGCACGCCGATTCGAGAAACCCGGGCCCGGGCCAATCTGCGATTTACGTCGAAAGCGCGAGCAACGAGGATGCGATCATCGGCCTGAGCGCCGGACCGAGCTTCAGCGATCACACCGACGGCTTCCTCTTCGGATACAACGGCAATGCCGGCGTCGGCCGCGGATTCATCGGCACCAGGCCCAGCACCGGAACCGGCCAGATCGACTTCGCGGTCAAAAACGTCGTCGAGATGCGCTTGACGGCGACCGGACTCGAGGTCACCGACGGCCATCCGCGTCGGCGGCATCACGATGACCTTTCGCGACTACGTCTTTGCGGAAGACTACGAGCTGATGCCGCTGGACGAGTTGAAGAAGTTCATCGCCGCCAACAAGCATCTTCCCGATGTCCCGAACGAGGCCGAGATCAAGGCAAACGGTCTCGACATCGCCGGATTCCAGATGAACCTCCTCCGCAAGGTCGAGGAGCTGACGCTGTACACCGTCTCTCAGGACGAGACGATCAAACACCTGACGTCGTACAACGCTTCGCAGGACGAAACGATCAAACAGCTCCAGGCTCGCCTCGCCGAGCTCGAAGGGCAGGTCAGGAAGTAACCGCCGTACTCCCGATCCGATGATCAGCGGGGTGACTTCCACGATGCGTTGAATTCACCCCGACTCGTTTATGATCCCCACTGATGCTCCGACCGCGCCTGCACGCCTTCGACAGCGGCATGATCGCTCCCCGCGTCGGCTCCATCACTCTCGGCGACGATGAGACGATCTGCGACGCCGAGGTCCTGGCTCTGACCAAAGCCGCCGCCGCGGAAAACTTCGATCTGATCTGGATGCAGACGAGCCGCCGGCTGGACACGAACCTTCTCGACTACCGCGGAACGCTGGTGGAGATGGAGGGCAGCCGCGAGTACGTGCTCTCGCGAGCCCGCATGGCGGATCAGCGGTTCCATGTTCGAACGCTGGAATCCGAGACGGACTGGGGAGAGGTCGAGCAGCTCATGCCATTCGCAGCGCCCACGAGATTCTCCACCGACGCGCACGTCTCCGTGGCCACGTTTCGACAGCACAAACTGGCCGTTCTGAAGAGTCATGTCCAGAACAGGTACGGAGAGATCGCTCTGGCGTACTCGACCGGTGAGCGCCTCCGTCTTGTGGGCTACCAATGCACCTCGCTGGAGGAGGACAGCATGAACCTGTACGAGATCGCCGTCGACACGGAATACCGGCGCGGGTTTGCCGGGCTCAATCTCGTCCGGTACAATCTTGACCGCTTCGGCTTGACCCATCCCGACGCGGAACGGGTGGTCGCCCGAATCTACGAAGACAACGTCCCGTCTCAGCGGTTTTTCGAGCATCTCGGTTTGTGCCCGACAGGACGACTGCGTCACTACTATCATTTCTGGGGAAACCAACAACGGTGAGCACGCCCACACGCGCGGAGATCCGAACGTCGATCAGGTCGTTCGTTCAGGAGCACTTTCTCGTCGAGCACGGAACGGACTTCGACGATGCCACAAATCTATTCGAAACACAGATCATCGACTCCTTCGGCTTCGTGGAACTGGTCCGTTTTCTCGAAAGCGAGTTCAAGATCAGCATCCGGGACTCCGATCTCGTCGGCGGCGAACTGACCTCCATCAATGGCATGACCGGCCTCGTCGAAACGCGGACTTATGAAGGTATCCACGCCTGACCGGATCTGTTCGCGTTGCGTCCTGTCTGCGGTGTTTCCAGGCATTCAGATCGGCGATGACGGCCTGTGCAGCATCTGCCGCTCGGCTCCAACGATCGAAGAGATGGCCGGCATGCGCGAGTCCCTACGCCTCGAGACCAGGAAGGTCCTGGAGAATCGCCGTGGCGACGGCCCTTACGACTGTCTGGTTGCGTTCAGCGGCGGGAAGGATTCGTCGTTCGTTCTGCAACTACTGGTGGGCGAATACGGCGCGCGCTGTCTGGCTTTGACCGTAGACAACGGCTTTCTTTCCACCGAGGCGCTGAAGAATGGTCACCGCGTCACGGCCAGCCTGGAAGTGGACTTCCTTGTGTTCAAGCCCTCGCCCGCCTTCATGACCAACATGTATGGCCGTAGCGCAGTCAATCCCGACATCCATTCGCGATCGGCGATCACGCGCGCCAGCGCCATCTGCAATTCATGCATCAACCTGATCAACAATGTCGCCGTGGTCACGGCGCTCGAGAAGAACATTCCCACCATCGCCGGCGGGTATCTTGGCGGACAGGTTCCGAAAGATGCTGGCGTCATCCGCATCGATTTCTCGGCGCATGCGAAGGCGCGGGAGTCCACATTGAGGAAGTACGAGGAGCAGTTCGGCGCCGCGGCTCGGAAATACTTCGGGATCGATCCCGGTGTCGTCGAGCGTTCCTCGCTGAACGAGTTGTTCGTGATCAATCCCATGCTCACACTGGCCGTATCGGAGGACGAGATCCTCGACTCCATCAGGGGCATCGGCTGGGTCCGCCCGCGAGACACGGGTGAACAGTCGAGCAATTGCCGCCTGAATGATCTCGGAATCCTCATCCATCATCGGCAACACGGCTTCAATCCATACTCCGCGGAGATCGCGGAACAGGTCCGTTATGGACTCATGTCCCGCAGCGAGGGATTGCGCCGGGTGTTCTCGATTCCTGAACCGTCGCGGGTCTCGCCACAGGCGAGACAAGTGGGGATCGACCTGGATGATCATTGAGCCCGCGGCATTGCTGTTTCCGGGTCAGGGCGCACAGTCCGAGATCATGTTCGATGCCATGCGGCCCCTTGCTGCATTCACGCATCGCTACACAACCATGTGCGACATCCTGGGATACGACCTGCTGGAAGAAGTCGGCGCCAGCCGGATGTCCATCCACGAAAATCGAACGGGCAGCCTCATGACGGTGCTTTCCAGTGTCGTGAGTCTGGATCTTCTGCGAGAGAATGACCCGATCGCGCGCGCGGTCGCCGCTGTTGCCGGCTACAGCGTGGGCCAGTGGACCGCTCTCTACGCCGCCGACGCGATTTCGTTCGAACAACTAGTCTGCATCGTCGAGCGCAGAGCATCTTTCATGGATGAGTGCGTGGCCGCCTGCCCGGGCGCGATGATCGCCGTGATCGGTCTCGACGAGGCGGCGGTCGAAGCTTGTTGCGCCCGAACGCGCGAACGCGGCCTCTTTGCGGCGATTGCCAATTACAATGCTCCCGGTCAATACTCGATCTCCGCAGAAGCCTCCGCGATCACCGCCGTGATCGAGGATATTCGCGCCATGAAACCGATCAAATGCATCGAGCTGCAAGCCGCCGGGCCCTGGCATTCGCCATTGATGGCGCCGGCTGGGAATGCACTTGCAGATTATCTCTGGACGGAGTCGTTCGCGCCGATGACTACTCCGGTGATCGACAACGTCACCGGTGGGTTTCTACCAACCGATGCCGCATTGTACAGGGGAACGCTCGCGGATCACGTCTGCAAACCGGTGCGCTGGTCGTGCGGAATCGAAGCGCTCGTCGCGTCGAGTGTCACCCGTTTCATTGAAGTCGGATACGGCAATATGCTCACCAAATTCGGCTTCTTCATCAATCGTGCGGTCCAGCACATCACCTTTCAGCCGGCGTCCGCCTGACCGGAGAATGCTTCATGTGTGGAATCGTCGGGCTGTGGCACTGGACCGATCGCGGCGATGATGTTCCGGCGATCGTGCGGAGCATGCTCGCGCAGATCCGTCATCGCGGCCCCGATGAGATGGGACTGCACGTCCATGACGGGGTCGGGATCGGCGCCGCCCGTTTGTCGATCATCGACATCCCCGGCGGCCATCAGCCGATGCTGGATCCGACGCGGCGCTTCTGCCTCGCCTACAACGGCGAGATCTACAATTACGTCGAGCTACGCCGCACTCTCGAGGCGGAAGGGCATGCTTTCGAGACCAGGTCCGATACGGAGGTTCTGTTGCGCGCGTGGATGGCCTGGGGACCCGCGTCTCTTTCAAGGCTCAACGGCATGTTCGCGTTCGCGCTCTACGACCGCACACTCGACTCGCTCGTCCTCGCGCGCGACCGCTTTGGGAAGCGACCGCTGTATTATCGATTCTCCATGGGACGGCTGACGTTCGCGTCGGAGCTGAAGAGTTTTCTTGCGGTGCCGAACTTCGATTTTACCATGGATTCCGAATCGCTGGCGTCGATCTACCGCATCTGGGTTCCGCTTCCGGCAGCGACCGGATTTCGCGATATCCAACAGGTGCCTCCCGGGTGCTCTCTGACCGTTTCGGGAGAAACGCCGCCCGTCGTCGAACGGTATTACCACGTGCCGCTCGGTCAGCGCTCCGCACACTGCGACTTCGAAGCCGCGAGGGAGGAGACAAGAGCCCGACTCGATGCGAGCGTCCGCCTGCGGCTCCGCAGCGATGTGGAGGTCGGCACGTATCTGAGTGGCGGAGTCGATTCGGCCATCCTCACCGCGCTGGCAGTACGGCACGCCAGCAGGCCCGTTCGGACCTTTTCCGTAGGATTCGAGGATCTCGAATTCGACGAGAGCCCGTCCCAGGATGTCATGAGCGCCCATCTCGGGACGCGGAACGAACGCCTCGTCATCTCCAGCTCCGACATCGCGGCGGCGTTTCCGGACGCCGTTCGCCACGCAGAGACGCCCGTGTTTCGAACCGCCCTTACCCCCATGTACCTCCTGTCACGGCTGGTACATGACGCGGGGATCAAGGTCGTTCTGACGGGCGAAGGCGCCGACGAAGTATTCCTCGGCTACGATATTTTCAAGGAGACCGTTCTGCGAGTCCGCCTCGATGCAGGATCCGACGACGGGGAGGCCAGGCGGTTGATGGACGCGCTGTATTCCTACGAGTCTCATCTGCATGCCGGCCAGACTTCCGCGTTGTTCACCTTGTTCAGACAATTCGGCGATCGGCACGACGATCCTCTTTTCTCGCACCAGTTGAGATTTCACAATTCCGGTTTCAGCACGCGCCTGCTCCGCGACCTATCCTCTGATCCGCTGAACGACCTTCGCCGCTGGATGGACGAGGAGATTCCGTCGTGGCGCGACTGGACTTCATTGGCGCGCGCACAATGGCTCGAATTCAGGACTCTGCTGGCCGGCTATCTGCTTTCGTCACAAGGGGACCGGGCGAGCATGGCCCACAGCGTCGAAACGCGTTGTCCGTTTCTGGACCCCGACGTCGTCGAGTTCGCCTCCCGGCTCCCGGCTGAGCTCCTACTTCATCCCTCGGGTGAGGAGAAATACGTCTTGCGCGCAGCGTTCGGAGATCTGCTGCCTCCGTCCGTCTCGCAACGTCCCAAACAGCCCTACCGCTCGCCGGATGTCAAGGCCTTTCGGGAAGCGCGTCCCGACTATCTGGAAAGCATACTGTCTGATGCGGAGCTACGGTCCATTGGAGTTCTCGATCCGGGCTTCGCGTCGAAGGTGGCCAGGAAGGTGCTCGGCGAGCATGGTCCGGCCAGCCCGCGCGAAAGCCAGACGTTCGTCTTTCTGTTGTCGACGGTGCTCTTGTATCGACTCTTCTGCCGGCGGGAAGCTCTGGTTTCTGAGCCGATTGATCACCTATTGACGACAACGTTGAACGGGCGCGCTGGATGAGCACCGACGACGCGCTGTTCGGAACGTCCAGGCCCGGCGGAATTCACCTGCCGCGAAAGCCCGTCGTTCAGCACAGTGACGAGTACGCCGAAGAGAATCTCGTCGAGCTACTGCGGATGCAGCACGATCATTTCTGGTACATCGGGCGGCATCGCTTCATTCTGAACGCGCTGCGGCGTTGCATTCGACAGAGGCACGGACTGCACGCGATCGATCTCGGAGGAGGATGTGGCGGCTGGCTCGAGTACCTGCATCGTCGCTGTCCGGGAGCGTTTGACGAGCTGGCACTCGCCGATTCGTCGTTGGAAGCTCTGGCACTGGCCGCGCCCGCCGTGGGCACATTCGCCTCCAGGTATCAAGTGGATCTTCACGACCTCGGGTGGAAGGAGCGTTGGGACGTCGTCTTTCTCCTGGACGTGCTCGAGCATCTCGAGGACGACGCCGGCGTTCTTCGCGGGATCCAGGCTGCGTTGCGTCCAGGAGGACTGCTTTTCGTCACCACGCCCGCGCTGGAGCATTTCCGCACGTACAACGACGATCTCGTTCACCATTTGCGTCGCTACAATCACCGGGATTTCGAGCGACTGGGATCGGTCTCCTCCCTGAAGCTCCTGCGGAGCCGCTATTTCATGTTTTTTCTCAGCCCTCTGCTCCTGGCCAGCCGTCGTCGGCGGCCGGCGGCCGCCATGACGCCGGATGAGATCCGCAGACTCCTGGCGCGGACGCACGCTGTTCCGCCGGCATTCATCAACGCGCCTTTGACAGCGGTTTTCTCGCTGGAAACGCCCCTGGGATGGCACATCCCCTTCCCATGGGGCTCGTCAATCCTCGCTGTGTTCGAAAAGGGCTGAGCCCGCGATTCGCGGAGAGCGTCTGGACGGGAGACGTCCGTCAGCCGATGTGCCCGTCGTCGTTTCTCGGACAATGAACAATGGCCGTTCGCGCGTCTCTTCGAACATTCGCGTCAGGTATAGACCGATGACACCAAGGGAGAACAGGATCGTCCCTCCGACCAGCCACAGCACGGCCATGACGCTTGCCCAACCGGAAACGATCGTGCGAGTCAGCTTCAGATAGATGATGAAGAGAATCTGGGCAACGGACAGAAGGCTGAAAAGCAGACCGGTCACAGTGCTGATGTGCAGCAGTCGAGTGGACTGCGACACGAGCCCATTGACCGCGAATCTCACCAGCTTCGAGAAGGTGTATGAGCTTGATCCCGCCGCGCGCGGCGCATGATCGATTTCGAGGGATGCGCAGCGGAACCCAAGCCAGTTCACGATAAATGGATAAGGACTGTAGCGATCGAACGTCCGCAGGTAGGCTTCGACGACCTTGCGGCTCAGTATGGAAAGCGTATTGGAGTTCGGCCGGACATGCGGCGACGACAGCAGGCGCGCCAGAAGATAGAAGGCGCGGGACATGACCCGGCGGGTCATGGACGCCGAACGAGAAAGGCGCACGGTACTGACGATGTCGTACCCTTCGCAGGTCTTTCGCACGAGCTCGGGGATCAGTTCAGGTGGATCCTGCAGATCGCAATCCATGACCACGACCAAAGCACCCAGGCTTGCCGACAATCCGGCCGCGATCGCCAGATGCTGGCCGAAATTGCGGCTCAAGCGCACGCCCCGCACCCGGCTGTTCCGCCGCGCGAGATCCTCGATCCGCGCCCACGACTCATCCACACTTCCGTCGTCGACGAGAATGATCTCGTAAGAGGGCGAGACTCGTGCCGCGGCAACGCTCACTCGCTCCGCGAACTCCTCCAGACAGTCCGCGGCCTGGTAGACGGGGCTCACCACCGATAACTCGATCGCGTCATCTCGCGTCATCGTGACACCCGGGGACGCTGCCCTCGCGCAATGTAGTGGCTGTACGGAATCCGAAGCATGTCCTGTAGCACACGGTCGTGCACCTCCTCGAAGTGCGCCTCGATGAGCGTCCGGTATCCCTTCGGACAACGGACTCGGCCTCCTCGATCTGCGACAGCCAGAGCCCGGGCAATCCATGACTGCCCGACGTGAAAAACGGCGTCAATCGACACGAATGCCCCGTCGGGCCGAAGAGCGCGAGCGGCGAGATCGAGAAGGCGGTGAACGTTCTCATCGTCGAGGTGGTGCAGGAAAGCGACGGCAACGACCACGTCGAATTCTCCGGCATCGCCGCTCACGGCGTCTTCGATGCCCGCGCAACAAAATTGCCCGCGGTCGCCGTATCGGCAACGTGCGCTCTCGATGTATGCCGCATTGACGTCGAAGCCAACGTACTCGACGTCGGGCGGAAGAGAATCGAGCAGCGACCCCGCGCCGCATCCCGCATCCAAGATTCTCGCGCCGCTGAACGGACGCACGAAATCCTCCACGAACCGCCGCCGGGCGGACTGTGCTCCCAGGAGACTCTGCAGAGCGAGGTAGGCTGCGGGCCGCTCCAACACGCCGAAAAGCCCACCCGTTCGATGACTCGCGCGCGACACGAGCTTCATCATATGGCAGTCGCTTCACCCCGCGACACACATCACGTTCGAACCGTGACTCGCAACGCATCGGCGATCGCCGTCACGACGCGCTCCACGTCCCCGGTGGTCATGTCGGTCCAGAGAGGCAAGCGCAGAAGACGCGCGCTGATTTCATCGGTCACCGCCAGGCTCCCCGCCGTGCGCCCGAACCGCATCCCCGCCGGGGCGCTGTGCAGGGGTACATAGTGAAAAACCGCGAAGACCCCCTGGGCACGGAGAGCATTGATGACCTTCGTCCGGTCCGCCAGGGAGCGCATCAAGACGTAATACAGATGCGCATTGCCGTTCGAGTATGCCGGCAGCGACGGCCGGACGATGTGGCCGTTCTCCTCCATGGACGCCAGCGCGGTATGATACTCCATCCAGAGCGTTCGCCGCCGTTCCGTGATGATTTCGGCATCTTCGAGCTGGGCAAACAGGAACGCTGCAATCAATTCCCCCGGCAGATACGACGAACCGATGTCGACCCATGTGTATTTGTCGACTTCGCCGCGGTAGAAGCGGCTCCGATCGGTTCCCTTTTCGCGCACGATCTCGGCGCGTTCGATCAGTTTCGGGTCATTGATCAGCAAGGCGCCCCCTTCGCCGGCGGTGATGTTTTTCGTCTGATGAAAACTGAAGGCCGCCAGCGCGCCGATGCTCCCGAGCGGTCGCCCGCGGTATGTAGAGAGGAGGGCCTGGGCCGCATCTTCGACGATGATGGATCCATGCTCGCGGGCGATGGCCTCCAGCAGATCCATGTCGCACGCGACACCGCCGTAATGAACCGGGACGATGGCACGGGTACGAAATGAGAGGGCTGCCCTGACTGCCGCAGGGTCGATATTCAGAGTGTGGCGGTCGATGTCCACGAAAACCGGACGCGCGCCGCGCAACACGAATGCATTCGCCGTCGAGGAGAATGTGAACGACGGCATGATCACTTCATCCCCGGGACGAACGTCGGCGAGAATTGCCGCCATGTCGAGCGCCGCGGTCCCAGAATGCGTCAGCAGCACGCGGGCGGAACCGACTGCTCGCGCCAGCCACTCCTCGCACCGGCGAGTGAATGGTCCGTCGCCGGAGAAGTGGTTCGACTCCATCACCTGTCGGATGTAATCGAGCTCACGCTCGGTGAGGTGCACGCGTGTGAATGGTAAGGGTATGAAAGCCATCTGACGACGTTCCATAGCCTAGCACTCCTCGACAGTCCGCTTGGGACGCCGTTCGGGGTCCGAGAACGTTCTGTTGACAGGCATCGCGAGGTACGTGTAAATTCCAAGTGGTGAGCTATGTCCGAAACAGCTCCCCCATTGCTGCCCTCGGCAGCCGGAAATGAGGGACCGCATGAAGGCACCGCCCGGCGAGCGGTCGTCAAGCGAAAGTGACGTGGCCGATCCGGTGACCACGCGAGCACCGCTGCTCGACCGCACCATCCCGCTTTTGGCCTTGTTCCTGCTGGTCGGCTCGCTCGTCATGGCCGTGGCATTCCTCACGGTCCACAATCGTCTTCCTTCGGAACTTCTTGCGCGGCCGGGCGCACAACGCGCTCACACCGTCGTCACCCGCTGGATGACGGACGGGTACTTCCACTATGCCGGGCTGCTGATCCACCATCCGACAGAAAACAGGATTTATACCTCTTGGGGGGGCGCGTACATGGTGCCCCTTTTCGTGATCGAGAGCGTCTACCGCTCGGTGAGCGGGCATTACAGTTGGAGACTGGCCGCGCTCCACAACCAGATCGTATCGCTGCTGGCATCTGCGCTGAGCGGCTTGCTCGCGTACCGGATTTCCAGGTGTATCGGTCTCGATGCGCGCCTGGCCCTGGCCAGCGGCTCGGCCGTCGTCATCCTGGTCTTCACATTTCCGAGCAATCTGGCTCTCTACTGGGAGATCTCATCACAGCTCTATTGGATGGTCTTCGCCCTCGCGTTTCTTCTGATCGAGGAACGTTGCCTCGACGGAGGTCGCACGCGAGCGCTTACGATCGCGCAGGCCGCAGCGGCTTTCCTCATGACAATGATGGAAGGGCCGGCCGGGCTGATGTTCCTTGGCGCGTTCGGTGTGATTCTCTTCGTTCTCGAGCAACGCACCGGGCAGTGGAGGCAATTCGTCGTCACTTGCGTGATTCCCGTCGTGGCAGCGGTGGCGCTCAACGCCATGCAGCAAATGATCGCTAGGGCACGCTTTCCCGACGGAACGTTCACGAGCTCGACGATCATGTTCCGCACGGGATTGGACGGAGACTCACGCTATTACGGGGATCATCTCGACATCGTCAAAGGACGCTCCGTCGCCCGAAGGAATTGGACCCTCCATCGTCAATATCTCTTCCGGTGGCCATGGGTTTTCGTTCTCGGCGCGATCGCCACACTCCTGGTTTTCGGCGGCTACATCACCGGACGCGCACCGCGATTCGCGGTCGTAGCTCTGGCCGCATTGATCGGAACGTGGATCTTGTACGCCGCAATCTTCAGCCAGGGCGTCGCCATCCATCCATATCTGTACGACGTTTTCCTCTACACAGCTCTGGTCATTGCTCTGTTCGCCCTCGTACCAGCCATCGGCGAGATGATGTCCAGGCGAAGAGGGGCTTTCATCCTCGTCGCGGTATTTTGTGCCTGTTGGTACACGATGTTTCAGTTGCGGCTGTATGCGCTCTGGTATCCGGCGGCCGGTGATCCCTTCATAGCCGCGAGCACGCGCTAGTGGCGCTTCATTCCGTTTGCCATGAACTGCTCGTTGGAATGAAGGGCATGTGAAGTCGACGAGTTTCTTCACGAAGTTCTGGTCTTTGCTGAGCTTGAATGATCGGACCCGAGGAGGAAGCGCAGACCGCGTGCTTTCCAAACTCGGCGAAACGAGCACGTGATCGACCTCGAGGACGGCATCCACGCTCCCGTCGACCAGTCCGTCGCGTTCCGCGGTTTCTCCTGTGTCGTCGTGCGAGGACCTGCTGAAGCTGCGCTGGAGCCTGCCGGGGCGATGGGTCCCGGCACCGATTGATGTCGTCTCAGTCATTAAGTTCCTGATCACCGTGGGGCCGGCACGGCCGGCTCCGCTCGTTGCCCAAGGCTCTTTCAGGCTCGTCGTTCAGTCGTTCAAGTTGCGGATCACCGTCGGAATATCGAGATCATTGCCGAAATCACTCGACGCCATCGGTCCGAATCCTCCGCGAGAAGGTGGAAGAGCTCACCCTCTACACGCTCGAGCAGAACAAGACCATCACCGAGCTGAAGGCGCAGAACGATGCGTTGGCGGAGCGCCTCAACGCGATCGAGCAGCAACAGTAGATCGCCCTTTCACACGGACGAGAACGGCCGGCGGTACCGCCGGCCGTTTGTTTTGCGGGGACCTGCCGCCTTGAGGCACAAAAACCGGGGCGCGGTCGGAAGAACCGCGCCCCGTCAGGAGCAGCGATCCCGGGGCCCTCTCCCCGGGATCCCATGGCGCACAGGAGGGATGCGCCGCGCCAGGGTCGACGCCCCGGCAGAAACATGCTCAGTCACTCAAGTTGCGGATCACCGTCGGAATATCGAGGTCATTGCCGAAATCACTCGACGCCATCGGTCCGAATCCTCCGGTACCGTCGGCGCGGGTGAACCCTCTGCGAAAAAACGGCGGATCGTAGATCTCGCCCTCGGCGCCGACCTGCGGCTGCGCGGCCGGCTCCTCGTGCTGCGCGGCGATCTCCTTTTCCTTCTCCTTACCAGGTGCGAATGGACGGTGGGGCGTGGCCGGCGACTGGGTGCCACGCGACGGCGACTGCGACGAGAGCGACTCGCCGCGCGCGTTGAGCAGTCCCTTCGTCGCAGCGTCGAAGCCGGTGGCAATGACCGTCACCTTCACCTCGTCCTTCATCCGCGAGTCGATCACCGTCCCGAAGATGATGTTCGCTTCTTCGTCGGCCGCCGATTGGATGACCGATGCGGCCTCGTGGACCTCGAACAGAGTCATGTCCGGACCGCCGGTGATGTTGATCAGGACGCCCTTCGCACCCTCGATGGAGGCCTCCTCGAGCAGCGGGGAGGAGATCGCCCGCTGCGCGGCTTCGACCGCGCGGTGCTCACCCTGCGAGACGCCCGTGCCCATGAGCGCCATGCCCATGCCGTGCATGATCGTCTTCACGTCGGCGAAGTCGAGGTTGATCTCGCCCGGGACGGTAATGAGGTCCGAAATGCCCTGCACGGCTTGGCGCAGGATGTCGTCGGCGATCTTGAACGCGTCGCTCAGAGACGTGCCGCGCTCGACGAAGTTCAACAGCCGCTCGTTGGGAATCGTGATGAGCGTGTCGACCGTGTCGCGCAGCGCGCGGATCCCCTGCTCGGCCTGAACGCGGCGCCGCTTCCCTTCGAAGCCGAACGGCTTGGTCACGACCGCGACGGTGAGCGACCCCAGCTCCGCGGCGAGGGAGGCGATGATCGGCGCCGCGCCGGTACCGGTGCCGCCACCCATGCCGGTGGTGATGAAGATCATGTCGGCGCCGCTGAGCGCCTCCAGGATCTGATCCGTGTCTTCCAACGCGGCCTGTTTGCCGACTTCGGGATTCGCACCGGCCCCGAGACCCTTCGTGAGCTTTCCGCCGATCTGCAGCTTCACCGGCGCCAGCGAAGTGCGCATGGCCTGCAGATCGGTGTTGGCGACGAGGAACTCGACGCCCTTGATCCCGGCCTGAATCATCCGGTTGACGGCGTTCCCACCACCCCCACCAACCCCAATGACCTTGATCTTTGCTCCGAGATGCTCCTCGTCGAGTGTGACCGCGAGGGCTCCGTCGCCAGGTCGCTCGTCAAATGTGATCATTTAACCGTTCTCCGGATAGTAAGTTTTTCGATAGTGAATTTCAATCAGATTTTCGTGACCCGTGACCCGTGACCCGTTGCCCGTGCTGTCCCGCCCAGGCGCTGCTGCCCGGGCAACGGGCAACGGATCACGGGCAACGCTTCTCACGTCCATGCGAACCACTGTTTGAACGAGTCGGCCACCTTCGCCAGACCCTTGCGCGGGCGCTTTCTGACACGAGACTGATCGCGGAGTCCCCAGAGCAGGAGACCGCACGCCGCCGCCCACTCCGGGCCGCTCACCGTGTCCGAGAGTCCCCCCAGGCCCCGCGGCACGCCTTTGCGCGCCTGCTGGTCGAACACCTGCTCGACCATCTCCACGATGCCGTCCATCTCCCCGCCGCCGCCGACCACGACAACCCCCGAACGGATCTCCTTGTCCAGGCCGACCTTCTCGAGATCGCGGTAAACGAGCTTCGCGATCTCCGCCGCGCGCGGCTCGAGGATGCCCGTCAGCTCCTGCCGGCTGAGGATCTTCGGTGCACGGCCGCCGACGGTCGGCACTTCGATCGGATCGTCGTCGGTGACGAGCGACGAGAGCGCACACCCATAACGCTTCTTGATCCGCTCGGCGTCCTCCATCGGCGTGCGCAGGACCACCGAGATGTCGCTGGTGAAGTGACCGGCGCCCACCGGGAGGACGTTCGTGTGGACGACGTTGCCCTCGAGGAACACGGCGTAGTCCGTCGTGCCGCCTCCCAGGTCCATCAGCAGCACACCCATCTCACGCTCGTCCTGGGTCAGCACGGCTTCCGCGGCGGCGAGCTGTTCGAGCACCAGCTCCTGCACGGCGATGCCGGCCTTGTTCACGCACGTCAGCACGTTCTGGTTGTGCGTGCGCGCGCCGGTGACGATGTGCACGTTTGCCTCGAGACGTGTGGCGGTCATGCCCAGCGGATCGTGGATCCCATCCTGTCCGTCGACCACGAACTCGCGCGGAATGACGTGCAGCAGCTCGAGCTCCGCCGGAATGTTGATCGACTTCGATTTTTCGATCACGCGCTCGATGTCTTCGCGGGCGATCTCCTTGTGCTTGCCCATCACCGAGACGACGCCGCGAGAGTTGACGGACCGAATGTGGTCGCCGGCCACCCCGACGTATGCCGACTCGATCGACAGGCCGGCCATCACCTCGGCCTCGTCCACCGCCTTTTTCACGGCCTCGATGCCCTGATCCAGGTTGATGATGTTGCCGCGACGCGTGCCCTTCATCGGCGAGGTGCCCTTGCCGATGATCTCGAGCTGTCCCCGGTCGCTGATCTCCGCGACCAGCGCACAAACCTTGGACGTGCCGATGTCGAGTGCGACGATGTACTTGTCTTCAGTTCTGGACATTGCTTGTCTCCAGCCCCTTCACGATGACTCTGTCCGCAAACCGCAGGTCCGCGTATTCGATCCTCGGGTGGTTCTCCGCGCTCAGGACGGCGTAGAGATTCCGGTACTTCGTGGATATGTTTTCGGCGTTCGCGTAGACGACCGCACCGAGCTCGCGGTCGAACAGGGCGAAGCCTCGCGGCGGAATCGGCCACACCTCGGAGATCCGCGAGTAGAGCTCGCGATCGCGCTGCTTCAGCATCAGGAGGAGCTCCACGCTGCGCGCGAGCTCTGCTCCGCGCGCGTCGACGATGAGTGGCAGATCGTCGTCGCCGACGCGCGGCGAGAGCTCCGCGAATGCCGCGCCCTCTTCGTCGACGTACATCAGGCGCTCATCGATGCGTACGAGCGCAACCGGTGTGCGCTCGGTAATCTTGACGCGCAACGTGTCCGGAACCTGCTTCTCGATGTCGATGCGGCGCACCCATCCGAGGCCGGTGAGATCCCGCTGCACGCGATCGATGTCGATCTGGAAGAGATTGAGTCCGACGTAGCGCTGCGTGGCGCGGTCGAGCGCCTCCTTCGGCGTGTGTTTCGCACCGACCAGCTCGATCGTGCGTACCGCGAAACGCTCATTCGAGCGCATGTGCCGCCAGACCCAGAGCCCGCCGAGGAGGACCGCGGCGACGAGGGCGCAGGTGCGCAGGATCACCAAGAGGCGATGCACCTGAATCCGGCGCTGATTGCGCCGCAGGCGCTGAAGGTCGGTTGGACGAAGGAACCGCGAAGCGGTGGTGTCGAAGCTCATGCCGAACCTCCACCCGTCAACCCTGAGCACCGCGAAGGGTCAATGGAGCCCTCACGCTCGCCTGGCCATCCACGCTTCACGAGAGGGCTCCCCTGATTCCTCGCGTCGCTCGGAATTGGGACAAGCGCTCGGAATTCAGACATGAGTTCCTCTCACGAGCTCCTCGGCGATCTCGTGGACGTCGCCGGCTCCCATGGTGATGAAGATGTCTTTCGGCCCGAGGCGCCGGCGCATCTCGTTCACGATCTCAGCGTTGCTTCGATCCAGAAACTCGATGCCCGGCACGGAGTCGGAAATGGTGCGCGCGGAGATCCCGGCGACCGGCTCCTCCCGCGCGGCGTAGATCGGGGTCACGATCGGCACATCGGCCGCGAGCAGCGACTGGCCGAACTCGCGCGCAAAGTCGCGCGTGCGCGAGTAGAGATGCGGCTGGAAGAGCGCGACGATGCGGCGTCCCGGGTACCCGCTGCGCGCAGCGTCGAGCGTCGCGCGGATCTCGGTCGGGTGATGCGCGTAGTCATCGACGACGATCGCGCCGAGGTAGTCGCCGAGGATCTGGAAGCGCCGGTCGACGCCGAGGAACTTGGCCAGGGCGGCGGCGATCGCCTCATACGGGATGTCGAACCAGCGCGCCACGGCGATGGCCGCGAGGGCATTCCTCACGTTGTGCTCGCCCGGCACGAAGAGCTTGAAGAAGCCGAGCCCCGGGACTTCGAACGTCGTGCCGCGCTCGTGGAACTCGAGGTTCACGGCCCGCAGACTCGCGGCTTGGGAGAGACCGTAGGTGACGAGTCGACGAGTCTTCGAGTCGCCGAGCGCCCCCTCGACGACTTGACGACTCGAGGACTCGTCGGCTCCGAGGAGGAGGCGAACGTTCCGGTCATCGATGCATGCGACGATGACTCCGCCCGGCTTCAGGTTCGTGAGGAAAATGCGGAACGCCTCGAGGATGGCTTCGAGCGAGCCGTAGTACTCGAGGTGGTCGGCCTCGATGTTCGTCACCACCGCAACCTCGGGATGCAGGTGGTGAAACGTCCGCGCGTACTCGTCGGCTTCGACGACGAGCACATCGCCCGCGCCGCTCTTCGCATTCGTCTCGAAGTTCCGGACCATGCCGCCGACGAGGACGGTCGGATCGAGCCCGGATTCCTGAAGGACGACCGAGATCATCGCCGAGGTGGTGGTCTTCCCGTGCGTCCCGGAGACGCCGACGGCGCGCTTCTGATCCACGATCGCGCCGAGAGCCTCGGCGCGCTTCATGATGCGAACGCCCTGACGGCGGGCGGCCTCGATCTCCGCGTGCTCTCCTTTCACGGCAGCGGTGACCACGACCAGATCCACGCCGTCGAGGTGGGTGGGATCGTGGCCGATGTCGACGTGGATGCCGCGGCGGCGGAGCAGGTCCGTCGCCGCGGAGCGCCTCGCGTCGCATCCGGAGACGGAGACGCCGGCATGGGAGAGGATCTCCGCCATGCCACTCATCCCGATCCCGCCGATGCCGACGAAATGGATGTTTTTTATGTCACCAAAATTCATTACGGTTGTGGCGTCTTATTCTGAAATTTTAAGTTTACGGATGCATCGAAGCAATTACTTTGTATGAATCTTTTCGATCAAATCGACGATGATTTTGGTAGCTGACGGCATGGCCAGCGTCTTCGCCGACGCCCCCATGCGCGCCGAGCGTTCCGGATCGCTCACGATCTCGGCAATGGCCGCGGCCAGCTTCTCCGGCGAGAGCGCGGCCTCGGTGATCACGACCGCCCCTCCCGCGCGCTCCACGACGCGTGCATTCAGCTCCTGGTGGTTGTTGGTCGCGGCCGCAAACGGCACGAGGACGGCCGCTCGTCCGATCGCGGACAGCTCACCGATAGTCATGGCCCCGGCGCGGCAGACGACGAGATCAGCGGCCGCCATCTGGTCGACGATCGGGTCGAGATACGGGACGACGATCGCATCGTGGAATGCCGACTCGCGATACGCCTTCTGCACTTTCTCCAACTCTTTCGGACCGGTCTGGTGGACGATCTGGAGCGAGTCCTTCCAGCGCGCGAGAAAAAGTAGCGCGCCGGCCATGGTGTCGTTGAGGATGCGGGAGCCTTGGGAACCGCCGAAGATGAGGATGCGTTGCTTGCGGTTGGCGGTTGGCGGTTGGCGGTTGGCGGTGAAGAACTCCGCGCGGATGGGATTCCCCGTCACGACTCCGTCCGGACGCCTCAGGCGAGGCAACGCGTCTTCGAAGGCAACCGCGGCCGCAGTGACGAACCTGGCGACAGCACGGTTCGCGAGGCCGGGGAAGGCGTTGGCCTCGTGGATGATCGTTGGGACCCCGCGGAGCTTCGCGGCGAGGAGGACGGGACCGGAGGAGTAGCCGCCGACTCCGAGGACGACGCTCGGTTCGTGTTTGCCGATGAGGCGCCATGCCTGAACGAGGCCCCGGGGAACACGCAGGACGTTGCGGATCAGATCGAGTCCGCCTTTGCCTTTCAGGCCGCCTACGTCGATGAGCTCGAGGGGGAAGCCGGCCTTCGGGACGATCGTCTTCTCGAGTCCCTTTTCGGTTCCGACGAAGATCGCGCGGCGCCCGGGATCGCGCGCGAGCCATTCGCGCGCAATGGCGACGGCGGGATAGATGTGTCCTCCCGTCCCCCCTCCCGCAATCATCAACACGCCCTTCACGCCCATCACACCCTCACCCGGATTGCTGCGAGAAATTCAGGAGCAGTCCCACCGCCATGAGACTCGCCAGCAGCGACGAGCCTCCATAACTCACCAGCGGCAGAGGGATTCCCTTCGTCGGTAGAAGACACAAAGCGACGCTGACGTTGATCAGCGCCTGAATGACGATCATCAGCGTGCAGCCGAGGGCCGCGTAGAACGCGAAGCGGCTCTGGCTGTAGCGCGCGATCCGGAAGCCGCGCCACGCGAGCAGGGCGAACGCGGCCAGAAGGAGGACCGCGCCGAGGAAGCCGAGCTCTTCGCCAATGATCGAGAAGATGAAGTCGGTGTGTGGCTCGGGCAGAAAAAAGAGCTTCTGCCGTCCATTGCCGATGCCGAGGCCTTCGAAGCCGCCCGTTCCAAGGGCGATCAGCGACTGCATCGGCTGGAAACCCGCGCCCTGCGGATCGCTCTCGGGATTCAGAAACGTCAGCAGCCGTTCGCGGCGATACGCGGCGCTGAGCGCGAAATATCCGAAAACAGGAATGAACGTGAACGAGATCGCGGCGATGTACCGCCACGACAATCCCGCCGCGAAGATCATGGCCGCGGCGACGAGCACCAGCGTCGCCGCGGTGCCGAAGTCGCGGCCGAGGAGGATCAGTCCGGCGAAGAGTGCGAGGATGAATCCCACCGGCAGCAACGTCGCCGTCAGCTCGTTGATCCGCCCTTCGCGCCGCGACAGGTACGAGGCGAGAAAGAGGACCATGGCCGGTTTGGCGAGCTCCGACGGCTGCAGGTTGAACCACGGCAACGCAATCCAGCGATGCGTGCCGTTGATGGGCGACTGGAACAGCGCAACGATCAGGCCCAGGGCGACGACTCCCAGCGCGGCGTACTGCACGCGCCGATCCTGCAGGAGAGCGGGGTTCAGGTGCATCAGGAACATGACCGAAGCCGCGCCGGCGCAGAGGAAAAACAGCTGTCGCGTGAGGAAGTAGTACGGTCCGTACCCGAACCTCTGCGTCGCGATCATCGCCGAGGCGCTGTAGATCATCACCATCCCCACGACGACGATGAGTGTCGCCACGGTGAAGAGCCACATGTCGAAGGAGAGTTTGCGGCTCATGACCGCGCCTCCCGTTGGCGGTTGGCGGGTGGGGGGGGGGGGGGGGGGCCCCCCCCGCGCCCCCGACCGGACCCCCGCGGGGGGGGGGCCCGCGCCC
>CAZLGP010000254.1:0-35966 GCA_964558905.1 uncultured Thermoanaerobaculia bacterium
CCGTCTCGGCGGCTGACGTGCACGCGTCTCGCGTGCACTCGCGCGGGCGGGACGCCCGCGCGTCAGCCGGCGGGACGCCGGCGGTCCGCTTTCGTAAGCGGTGACCGTGCCACCACCCTCCAGGACGATATCCACACTCGCGTCTTCGATCATGAAGCGAGTGCGCTCCTCGGGGTACGCGGGATCGAGCGGGACGTACGCGGCGCCGGCTTTGATCGTGGCGAGCATCGCCACCACCAGCTCGGGCGAACGATCCATGAGGAGGCCGACGCGCGAGGCTCCGCGCAACTGCGCGGCCAGTTCATCCGCGCGTGACGCGAGCTCACGATACGTCCATCGCTCCTCGCCCATCTCGACCGCAATCGCGTCGGGCCGCAGCGCGACCTGCTCGCCGAACAGCTCGCCGATCGTGGCGTCGCGCGGGTACTCGACTTCCGTCGCGTTCCACGACCCGATCAGCCGGCGCTCTTCTTCATCGACGAGCGACGGCTCGCCGCGGAGGATCCTGACGAAGTGGCGCGCCATCCGCTCGATCCTCGCGGGGGTGAAGAGATCGGTGTTGTACTCGAGCGCGGCCTCGATCCGGTCGCCCGACTCCACGCACATCAACGTGAGGTCGAACTGCGCCGCGCGCTTCCGGATCTCGACCGACTCGAGCTCCAGATCGCCGAGGGTGATCTTTGCACCGCCACTGCCGAGAGCGAGGGCGGCGATGCCTTCCTGCGCGAGACGGTGCGCCTTCTCCAGCGCGAACACGGTCTGGAACAGCGGCGAGCGGCTCGGATCGCGCTCGGGACGGACGCGCTCGACGATGCGCGGAAACGGCACGTCCTGGAGCGCGAGCGCCTCGAGAACGTTCGTCTTCACCTGCGCGAGCAACTCGCGGAACGAACCGCGGACCCGCGCGCGGATCGGGAGAAGATTGGCGACGTAGCCGACGATGCCCGCGAAGTCCGCGCGGCTGCGCCCGGCCGCGGGTGCGCCGACGACGATGTCGTCCTGACCACTGTAGCGCGACAGCAGGAGAAACCACGCCGTCAGCAGCGTGGTGAAGAGCGTGGTCTCCTCGGCGCGCATCAGCTCGCGCAGCGCGCGGGTGGTCGCGGCGTCGATGGTGAACCGACAGGACGCGCCGCGATACGTTTGCTGCGGAGGGCGGGGAGAATCGGCCGGGAGATCGAGCGGCGCGAGATCGCCGGCGAGAATCTCCTGCCAACGGTCCAGCGAGTGCGTATCCAACGATCGCTGCCACTGGACGAAGTCGGCGTACGTGGCGTCGAGGGAAGGAAGTTGCGACTCGCCCGCGTAGAGGATGCGCAGCTCGTCCATCAGCACGGCGACCGACCAGAAGTCCACGACGATGTGGTGGGCGACGAAGACGAGAACGTCCCCATGGAGACGGAAGCGGACGAGCGCATCGCGCTCGAGATCAAACGAACGGTGCAGCTCGTCTTCCCATGCGCCTTCCGCGATCTCGAGCGTCGGCTCGCAGGCGATGACGCGCACCGGATTCCCGTCGCGCATCGGGAAGTTGCTGCGGAGCATGTCGTGGCGGGCGACGAGTTGCGCGAAGGCGCGCTTCAGGGCATCGACGTCGAGCGATGCGTTCGCGCGCAGGGCGAAGGCGACGTGGTACGGGGTGCTGTCGGCGGCGAGGCGGTGCATGAACCAGAGAGATCGCTGCCCGTCGGAGAGTGTTTGGAGCGCTGAGGCAGGGCCTCGATTTTCGGATTCGCGCCGTGATCGGAGAGTGGAGGCTCTGGCTCCGCACTCGAGATCAGCGAGCGTCGAGCTCCAGATCTCCTGCAGCGACAACACAACGCCGGTCTCGCGCTCGATCTTGTCGCGGAGCTCGACGACCTGCAGCGAGTCGTATCCGAGGGAGGCGATCGTTGCGTCGGGTGAATCGGAGGCCGTGCTCGACGCCACGACCGCGAGTGCGCCGTCGCGAAACATCTTCGCGCACGCGTAGCGCTGCACTTTTCCGCTCGTCGTCTTCGGGAGCGTTCCGGGGCGGATGAGGACGATCTCCTGCGCCTGGATCTCGTGCGCCTCCGCGACCGCGGCGCGAATGGCATCGATGACGCCGGTGAGATCACCGCGCATCGCGTGGCGATCGAGCTCGTGCACGATCACGAGCCGCTCCGCGCCTTCGAGCTCGACCGCAAACGCCGCGCCTCCGCCGTCGACGAGCGCGGAGCTCGCCTCCTGCGCGGTCTTCTCGATGTCTTGCGGGTAGTGATTGCGGCCACGGATGATGATCAGGTCCTTGATGCGACCGGTGACGAACAACTCGCCGTCGTCGTCGAGCGATCCGAGATCACCGGTGTGGAGGAGGCCGTCGCGAAACACCTCCGCGGTCTCCGCATCGCGACGCCAGTAGCCGCGCGCGACGCTCGGACCGGACACGCAGATCTCGCCGTCGACGATCGAAACGTGCTCCGCGCGTCCGCTGCTGGCGCGCATGCGTCCGCCGATCTCGCGCGATACCGGCATCGTCCCCGCGCGCTTCGACGTCACCAGGAGCGTCGCTTCGGCAAGTCCGTAGCAGGGATGAAATGCCTCGCGTTGAAAACCGCACGACGCGAACGCCGCGGTGAACCGCTCGATCGTCTCGTGACGCACGGGCTCGGAGCCATTGAACGCGACGCGCCACGACGAGAGATCGAGGCCGCGCTTCTCTTCGTCGCGGATGCGGCGCGCGCAGAGCGCGTACGCGAAGTCGGGGCCGCCGCTGGTCGTCGCTCGATGGCCCGAGATCGCCTGCAGCCAGACGATCGGCCGCTGCAGGAACGCGGCGGGCGGCATGAGGATGCACGTCCCGCCGGAGTACAGCGGCTGCAGCACGTTGCCGATCAGGCCCATGTCGTGATGCATCGGCAGCCAGCCAACGACGATCGAGTGCTCGTCCTGCGCGAATGCGTCGCGGATCAGCGATGAGTTGTGAAGGAGGTTCGCGTGCGTAACGATCACTCCTCGCGGTGACGACGTCGATCCGGAGGTGTACTGGAGGAACGCAACGTCATCCGCGTTCGGATGACGCTCGCGCCACAGATCCGCCGATGGCAGCTCATCGAGCACCAGCCATTCGAGGTCGAGCTCCGTGGAATTGTCGCGGTCCGTCAGCGCGAGCGCCGCATCCGCGTCTTCCGCGAGCGCGGCAAACCGCGGCCACGCGCGGCGATGCGCAGGCAGCGGCGCGGGAACGGCGATCGCGCCCGCGTAGAGACATCCGAAGAACGCCGCGATGAAATCGAGTCCGGAGGGATACGCGAGCAGAACGCGATCGCCGGGCCCGACGCGCTCCTGCAGCGCCGCGGCGATCGAGCGCGCGCGGGCGTCGAGCTCACTCCATGTGATCGATTCACTTTCGCGCTCGCCGCCGCCGAGGAAGCGATACGCGACACACTCCCCCTGCGTTGCGGTACGCCAGCGGAGCAGCGACACGACGCTCGACGTCTGACCGGGCCGGGGAGTCATGGAATCCCATCGAGCTCCATCCGGTCGAGTGCAGCCACCGCGGCAGCGAAGGCGTTCGCTGCGGACACTTCTTCCTCCGATCGATGGAGTTGCGCGATGGACGTTTGGATCGGCCAATGGCGGAAAGCACTCCATCGGCCAACGTCCAGCGGAAGTTGCAGAGTATCCATAGTCTTAGCTCGGTACATCGGTGCGTCGCGGAGACGCGGATCATGACGTGAAGTCGTGCAGGTTACAGCCGTGTGACGCTGCCGTCAAGAATGATCGGCGGAAGTCACTCCGGGCGTGCGTAAGATACTTCCCACCGCGAGAGCGACGATCACTGCGGCCACGGCAAACGGCGCTACGGCGCCCCCCCATGCATATGCGACCCCCGCGGTCATCGATCCGAGGATCTGCGCAAGCGAGCTGGTCGCGGCGAGCATGCCGAGGAAGACACCTGACTGCGCCGCGGGTGAAGCGCTGCTGACGAGCGATTGCACCGACGCGATCGCGAGGCCTTCCGTCGCGGCGACGGCGGCCGCGATGGCGTAGATCCAGACGCGGTCTTTCGCCATCGGAATCGAGGCCAGCGAGATCGCGAGGCCGGCGCTCGAGAACAGAAGGAGTCTTCGCTCGCCCATCGCCCGCGCGAGCGGCGCCACGAGCGTCGCCTGCACGAGCGCCATCACCGCGCCGAGGAATCCGAAGAGCATTCCGATCTCGCTCGTCATCATCGCCAGGCGATCGCGCGCGTAGATGGGCACGATCGTCTCCAGGCCGGTCAGCGCGAGCACGAGCGCGGCACAGGCGAGGAAGTACGAGCGGAGCGCCCGTGATCCGGCGATCGCTCGCCAGAATGCCGGATCGAACTGCGGCGGAAGTGCGCGCGTCGCGCGAGACCGTTCGCTGTTCGTTTCACGCAAAAAGACAGACGCGACGAGCAGTGAGAGGAGCGCGAACGCCGCGGCGCCAAGGCCGGGATAGACGTTCGCGTCGAAACCTCGGGTCGTCGAAGCGCTTGCGAGAAGTCCGCCGAGGGGCGGACCGAAGACGAATCCGAGGCCGAATGCCGCGCCGACGATGCCCATTCCGCGTGCGCGCTGCTCGCGGGACGTGACGTCCGCAACCGCGGTCTGCGCCGTTCCCACCGTCGCGGCGAAGAGTCCCGCGACGATGCGCGCGACGAAAAGCATCGCGAGCGAGTCCGCGGCGGCGAAAAGCAGATGTCCCACTGCCGCGCCGCAGAGACACAGCAGCAGCACCGGCCTACGGCCGATCCCATCCGAAACGCGCCCCCAGATCGGACTGAAGACGAACTGCATCAGCGCGTAGACCGCGACCAGCGCGCCGATGGCCATCCCGCCCGCGCGGTGCTCGCGCGCAAACAGCGGAAGCAGCGGAATGACCAGCCCGAACCCGACCAGATTCGTGAAGACGATGAAGAAGAGAACGGCGAGGGGCCGGCGCGGCATCAGAGCGTAGCGTACTGGAACTGATCGGAAAGAAGCCTCACCTTCTCCTGCGCACCTTCCTCTCGACCGCGCCCACGGGCATGCGGAGACAACTGTCGCTCAACGTGACAATAGTCTCTTAAGGACCAGAAAGTTCCGACACACGCAGGGCAGCTAGCCTAGGCCTAGGCATGAACGTGCCAATGGTGCCATTACTGGACGGACCGCCAGATGATCGCTCCTGTGCCGGAACGTGACGGGTACGGCAGATGAATGCTTCGTCCGGCCACGCTGCAACAAGTAAGGACGTTGGGCGGATCACCGAACCATACTTCCTTCACGCCACCCGGAAGCTCGACGGACGCGGCACATTCCATCCGCGCCGTCTGGCCGGCTGGTGTGAGATATGCGCGAACAATCAGTCGCTCGCCTGAATGCTGTGCCGTGATTGTGTTGACGCCGAGGCTGCTGTGAATGACAGATCCCCGTAGCTTTAGCAAACTGCCTTCTCGTCTTGCTTCCAGCACGACACAATCGCTGGCACGCAAGACGTGCACACGTCGGCACGATGCCACTAGGGCAGCGACGAGAAGTACCAATACAACTGCGCCGTATCTCATCATGTATCTCACGGCGTTGGTGGCAGGTTCAGCACTCGGTGCCCCAACCCATTGTTTGCGTTGATGATTGACTCGCGTAAGACGGTCGGGGTCGGATACCAACCGTCTTTGGCATTCAATCGCTCTCCGGTAGCCGAATACCACGCATCAGAAGCGAACGTTGAGCACGTCTGTCCAGAGCTCCATCCGTCTTCGCCCATTTCTCGATATCGATTGATCGTTTCGAAGAGACGTCTCTCGGCGTCGTCATCGATCCATGTAGTCCGCGACGAGTCGCCAAGACCGTACTTCGCCCGCGCACTTTCCTCGAGACCTTCCCAAAGGCCATTGGAACCACCATTCGGATTGTTTCCGTATGTCCCGAACGAAGTTCGCACACCTCCATCAGGTGTGTACGAGATCCACGAATGGCCCGCCACCAAGGTATCGGAGGAGCCTTGCTTACCTGAGCTGTGAACAGACACCACTCCAGAGAGGCCGCTTGGATCGAGGTAATTGACGGGATCGGCGAACGTGTAGTCATAGACGTTGGTACTGTCGGCCGCTAATCCAATCGGATCTTTAGCCGTCCAGCGACCCGTCTGCGGATCGTAATCCCTGGCTCCGAACCTCGTCAGCCCGGTGTCGCGGTCGTGGAGTCCTCCCGCGAAGCCGAAAGGTTGGAAGCCGGGGTTGGTGTCGCTGAGCACACGCCCGAATTCGTCGTAGTCGATTCGCTGGACGATGTTACCCGTGAAGGCGTCGATCACGATGCGCGGCGACCCCAGGTGGTCGCTCAGGATGCGGTAGTTCACTCCTGCTTTCACCATGTAGTTGGGCACGTTCATCCGGGAGCCGTAGACGAAGCGGCTGATGAGGGCTCCAGCGCCGTCAAGCTCGGCGACGATGCGAAGTTGGCCGGAGTAGAGCCACCCGCGTACCAAGGTGCCGTCGATCTTCTTCCCCACGCGCCGGTTCTGGCCATCCACGACGCACTCGACGTTGGTTCCTCCCGGCAGCGAGACGCTCCGGAGATTCCCGAGTGCGTCATACGCAAACGTGGTCGTTGCCCGGCGACGGTGCGCGTGCGAAGGTGGCCGCTCGCGGTGTACTCGTACGTCGCGTCGCCGTACGCAAGACGCCGATCCTCCTCGTCGTAGGTCGCCGTCGTACTTCCCCCGTGCCACCGATGCGCGGTCCGGTTGCCGTTCGTGTCGTAGTCATATTCCGCGATCGCGGCACCGCCGACGGTCACGCGTGCCAGACGGCCTGCCGGGTCGTACTCATAAGCGGTGTCGCCGTTTGCTGTGATCCGGCCGAGGGTGTCCCGGCAGTAGTTGAACGTGAGCACCGGCGTGGAGTTGTACGATGCGGCGTAGGCGGTCACCTCGCCAAGCTCGTTGTAGGTGTACTCATCGCGGATGCCCGCCAGTGTCGTGCCGGCCAACGCACCGTTCTCGGGCTTACGGGTGAGCGACAGCGCGCCGGCCGCGGTCAGGAACCCATCGGCGTCATAACCAAACTGGACGGGCGCGCCGGCCACCACTTCGCCGCCCAGGCGGAGATCCGCGTCATAGGTGTAATCGATCATTCCTGCGACGTTTCCGGCCAGCTCTTCGCGCGTCAGAAGACCACCGTCGTATGCATAAGAAACGGTCCGCCGCTCGTCGTCGCGCTCCGCAGCAACCCACTCGCCGCGTAGGTATAGCCGACGTTCGCACCCTCACCGGTAATTCCCGCGAGCCGGCCTCCCGCGTCGTAGCTCAACGTCAGCGTTTCGCCATCGGGACGCATCACCTGTGTCAGTTGACGGTCGGCGTCGTAGACGTACCGGGTCACCGCGCCGGCGACCGTGTATGCGTCGACCAGATCGACCGCCGTCCGGCCGAACGCATGCGGGTCCCGTCCCGGCGGCGTGACCGCGGTGAGGTTCCCGTTCACGTCGTGGCCGAATGCGATGGTGCGTCCGTCAAGGAGCGTCTGTGTCTCGAGCCGGCCGGCAACGTCATAATCGAACCGCGTCACCCGATTCAGCATGTCTCGTGCAGCAGTCACGCGCAAAGCATCGTCGTAGGTGAACGTCATCGTGCGGGCACCGTGGGCTGCAGAGACGATCTCACCTCGACCGCCGTACGTCAACGATAGGGCACCGCTCCCCGGGACCATCAGCAACGTGGGCCGGCCCAGCGTATCCACATCCATCGTAGCGGTCCGTCCGGTTGGGGTTCGAGAGGTGATGCGCCGCGACGTGGCGTCATAGGTCGCGGTATAAGTCTTTCCGTTGATCGTCGTCGACGTCGTTGCAGTCGTGAACGCGAACGGATTGGCGGGGAGCAAACCCGACACCGAGCGGGTCGTCGCGAGCGTCAACGTGTGGCCGGCCGGAGTCCTCATCCTGCTCGTAGCAATCGCTCAGACGCTAAACATCCTCTGAACGCGCACTTGTCCCCGCGCGCAGATGCCGCAGTCATCGGCTGTGACGATATCTCGGTCATGATATGGAAGCCGGTATTGTCGGTGCCGGGCCGTTTGATGCGATTCAGCGGTCGGCCTTTACAGCGTCTGGCTACTGTGGAGGCGAGAGTCCAACCGCAAGTCCCGCGTTGGTGCGAAGTCTCGTGTACGTCCCAGGAGATCTAATGCCAAGAGCACCAGCGACGTTCTGCATCCATTTGACCACGGGATCACTTGTCTCGCCCGAGGAGGCCGCGCCCAGAATAGCGGAGACTTCCTGCGAAGCCGTCCGAGACCATAGCCGGTACTGTGTCGGGTCTATGAACATGCCAACTGGACGGCGTAAAGGCAGCGCCAGGCGATCGAACGCCTGCAGCAAGCGAGCAAGCTTGCGATTGTCCTTCGCAGACACTGTCCACATCCTTCGACGAACTTCCTTGGCGACTTGTTCGCTAGTCTGATTCGGCATGGCCCCGCTGATAGACTGCACCTGTGTTCGCAACGACGACGCTACTAGTTGGATGACCGTCGCTTCAACCGGCGCGCCAAGGCGCTTTACCATCGTCACCTGATACTCCGGACGCCCATGTGCAGGCTCACATAGAAAGGTGATGACCCACTCCACCGTTCCCTCATCAAGTAGCGGTACGTAGCTCTCGATCTGTGGGAAAACGAGTGCGGCGACTTCGCTGGTGGTGCTTTGCGACGTCACCGCGTGACGAGGCGTGTCATCGGCGTAGGCTGTGGCCAGTGTGCAGCACGCAATACTCACGGTCAAGAGCAGTCGCACGAGCCGCGCTGATCCTATTTGCACGGCGTGCACTGCTTGGCGTCTATTTCTTTGTACCATTCCGGCCCCTCCTCCTGAGTGATTACTCCGGCTGCGTCGACTCTCCAGATTCCGCGACGCGTAATCGTTTTGTGACGCGAAGGGATACTGATTCACGGCGTTTCAGCACGCTCTCCTTCGGTTGGTCTGCCGGGCCGACGAATCCGCAGTCTTGCCGACAGACACGTACCAACTACGAGAAACACAGCACCTAGAACCGACAACGCCCGAGGTGGCGGACAACTCGCGTTTGACACCAGAACCCCAGCAACGATGAGAATAGGCACCAGCGTCACCACGGCCGCCATTTGTGCGATTGATCGACGAAGGTTCATGACGCTGGCTCACATCGGTCGAAGGTTATCGCGCAGCGTCCGACGTACGATCTCGAACGCTGTTGGGCTGGAGATGGCCTGCTCCGACAGCCCCGAGGCGAGTGTACGAAAGGAAACAGTCCGCCTCCATATCTCGCCATAGTCGTACATCCAAACGTCATGGATGTCCCATTTCACGTCGCTTTCGCTGTCTTGGTAAGACGTATTCATCGAAATAATGATTCGGTAGGTTTTGAGCCAGCGTCGACAACTTAGCGCTCGACCAGGCCACCCTTTGGGAGCGTTGCGCTTCACGATCAGACCGTAGCGCTGCGCTAGCTCCACCAACACTGGATCAATCGCGTGCAGCGCGTCATCAAAACGGCTCATCTCCGACGGCGCAAAATCACACTCTGGCGCGCTCATGAGAGTCAGAATCCTCGTTTACCGCGATAACTGCCGGGCCGTTGCAATCACAGGCGATCAAGGGTCGCCCGCTGCGTTGGCGGCTGCGGCGACTCCGTCGAGCACGGCGGCCCTCGCGGCCGTACTAACATTCACGTAGTCAGCGCGCTTGCGAAGTTCCGGCGCAACGTCGCTCCACGACCCAGCACCAGCAAACAGTGACGCAGAGACGGCGGCGGCGGCCAACCGGTGTGCCTCACGCTGCGCTGTCGCTATCAGGTCGGGATAGTATGGGATCGGCGCGTCGGCACGCTGCTTCAGGATAGCTCTGCCTGCGCCGAATCGCGACGCCCATTCGTCTAGGCCTTCATTTTCAGCGAAAGCGACGATCGACTCGAGAGCTAACTCGAGAGCGGCGGAGGCCGCAGGGACGCTCTTCAACGGCTGCCGCGCAACAGCCTCATGCTTTCCGGCGAAATACCATTGATCCCACGGCTTGGCCGCGTTTGGCACGCGCGCGCGCTTCAGCCGCGGCACCCAGATCTCGGGCGACATTGCGGCGACGCGAAGAAAATACCTCAAGTCAGCGGAAATCACCAACTCCAACGATGAAACCCCATTTCGCGCCAACCATGAGAGCCATTCGGCGGGGCTGCCGGCTACTTCCGTCCACGTTCGAAAGACAAACAGTCGGCGAACGGTCTGAGCGAATCGGCACTCGTTCACATGCCGGAATGCCGACAGATGCTGCCACTGAAGTGGCACGGCCTGTTCAGAGCGAAGCCACCGATTGCCATAACTCGCCAATGATGCCGCCAGCGCCAGCTCGCCGCTCATTTAGGCCACCCACCGATGAGGTATTCCGTACCACCGCCGCTATGTCCAAAATTTGGAGCAGCACCGCCCGGGCGGGGTCCGCCAACCCATTGATTCCACCTGCTCGGAACCGGGCGTACGGCTGTACCGGGGTTCCATGGCGGCAGCGCCAGTTCCTCCACCGCGTCATCACCCAGCCGGTACGGCGGCCGCCACCCCCTGCCACGCGTCAAATAGCGGCTGTTGTACGCAGGATTGTTGGCTGGATAATACTGCCAGAATGAACGTCCGACATAACCGTTGGCGCTGTATGCCACAGTTAATGTCGTAAAGGTCTTATCGCTCGTACAGGGCGTCCACAACGCCGAAAAGAATCCGCCCAGAGCCGCGCCGGCGACCTCATACCACGCCGAACTTGGATCGGCCATGACATCGGCATAGTAGGTGAGCGCCGACGTGCCGTAGGCCTCGCCGGCATTGACCGCTCCGTTGAATAGGAGCCCGCTCGGGTCGATCAGATTAATTGGATCCTGAAGGGCGTACGAGTAGAGATTCGCGTCACCGCCCGCGAAACCGATGGGATCTTTGCTCACAAAGCGACCGATGTGCGGATCATAGTCGCGGGCCCCGAACCTCGTCAGTCCGGTGTCGCGGTCGTATAGTCCGCCCGCGAAGCGGAAGGGTTGGAAGCCGGGGTTGGTGTCGCCGAGCACGCGTCCAATTTCGTCGTAGTCGATTCGCTGGACGATGTTGCCTGTGGTCGTGTCGATCACGATGCGAGGCGACCCGAGGTGGTCGCTCAGGATGCGGTAGGTCACTCCTGATTTCACCATGTAGTCGGGCACGTTCGTCCGGGAGCCGTAGACGAAGCGGCTGATCAGCGCTCCGGCGCCGTCGAGCTCGGCGACGATGCGAAGTTGGCCGGAGTAGAGCCAGCCGCGTATCAGAGTGCCGTCGATTCTCTTCCCTACGCGCCGGTTCTGGCCATCCACGACGTACTCGACGCTGGTTCCTCCCGGCAGCGAGACGCTCCGGAGATTCCCGAGTGCGTCGTACGCAAACGTGGTCGTGGCCCCGGCGACGGTGCGCGTGCGAACGTGGCCGCTCGCGGTGTACTCATACGTCGCGTGGCCGTACGTAAGGAGCCGATCCTCGTCGTCGTAGGTTGCCGTCGTACTCCCCCCGAGCCAACGGTGCGCGATCCGGTTGCCGTTGGCGTCGTAGTCGTATTCCGCGATCGGGACGCCGCCGACGGTCACGCGTGCCAGACGGCCTGCCGCGTCGTACTCATATCCGGTGTCGCCGTTCGCGGTGATCCGGCCGAGCGGGTCGCGGGAGTAGTTGAACGTGAGCACCGGCGCGGAGTTGTACGACGCGGCGTAGGTTGTGACCTCGCCGAGATCGTTGTATGTGTACACATCGCGGAGGCCCCCCAGTGTCGTGCCGGCCAGTGCGCCGTTCTCTGGCTTCCGGGTCAGCGAGAGCATACCGGCCGCGGTCAGGAACCCATCGGCGTCATACCCGAACTGGACAGCCGCGCCGGCCACTGCTTCGACGCCCAGTCGGAAGTTTGCGTCATAGGTGTAGTCGATCACTCCTGCGACGTCCCCCGCCAGCTCTTCGCGTGTCAGCAGACCACCGTCGTACGCATAAGAGATGGTGCCGCCGCTCGTCGTCGCACTCCGCAGCAAGCCGTTCGCCGCGTAGGCATAGCCGATGTTGACACCCCCACCGCTGATGCCCGCGAGGCGACCACCCGCGTCGTAGGTCATCGTCAGCGCGTCGCCATCGGGTCGCATCACCTTCGTCAGCTGACGGTCGGCGTCGTAGATATACTCGGTCACTGTGCCGGCGACCGTGTATGCGTCGACCAGATCGACCGCCGTCCGGCCAAACGCGTGCGCGTTCCGCCCCGGTGGCGTGACCGCGGTCACGTTGCCGTTGACGTCGTAGCCGAACGCGATCGTGCTTCCGTCGGGGCCCGTCTGCATCGCGAGCCGGCCAGCAGCGTCATAGTCGAACCGCGTCACGCGATTCAACACGTCTCGTGCAGCAGTCACGCGCAAAGCATCATCGTAGGTGAAGGTCATCGTGCGGCCACCGTGGGCTGCGGAGACGATCTCGCCGCGACCGCCGTACGTCAATGAAAGAGCACCGCTCCCGGGCACCATCAGCGATGTGGGCCGGCCGAACGCATCCACATCCATCGTCATGGTTCGTCCGGTGGGGGTTCGGGAGGTGACGCGCCGCGACGTCGAGTCATAAGTCGCGGTGTACGTCTTTCCGTTGATCGTCGTCGACATCGTTGCGGTCGTGAACGCGAACGGATCGGCGGGGAGCAAACCCGACACCGAGCGGGTCGTCGCGAGCGTCAGTGTGCGCCCGGCCGGCGTCCGCACGGTCGCCTTGGACACGAACGGCAACTCCATCCCGAGTCTGGGGTCGGGGGATGCTTCGGTCGTCATGACCGTCCCGTCCGGCGACGTATACACGGTGCGCAGGCTCCTTTCGATGTCCGTCACCGAGCTGATCCCGCTCGCGCTGGTGAATGTTTTGCGGAGTTGCCCGCCGACGAGCGTCTCGTGCTTGTATCGGGTCTCGCGGCCTAGGCCGGATCGGAGTGTCAGCGTGTAGTCGAGCCCTTGCCGTGCCAGGGAGAGATTCTTCGAGCCGCCTGCCGGATCGCTGTCGGTGCCGAGGCGGCCGAGATCGTTGTACTGGAACGAGTAAGAGACTCCGCTGGGCCTTGTCAGCGCCCTGAGAAGGCCGTCCGCGCTGTTCGACAATTGCGTCGTCTCGCCGGCAGGGTTGGTGATCGAAGCGAGATACCCATTCCCGTCGACCGTGAGGATCGTGCGCTCGCCGGAAGGAGCGACGATTGCGACCGAGCCGTCGCCATCTCGCTCGATGGCCGTAACGGTCCCAGCCGCGTCAGAGATGCCCGCGAGGCGACCCGACGTGTCGTACGAGAACGAAGCGCGGACTGCCCCGGTCAGAGGATCGACTGTTCGCAGGTGGCGACCATTCTTATCGAAGACACCGATATCGCCGCTCCCGGATGCGACGAGTGTCTCTGAGCCATGAGCCTTGCCCAGCGCCGTCGTGACGCGCCGCAATCGGTGACTGCCCGTGTCGCCGATGAGAACTGAACCGTCCTGCGTGACGGCCAGTCCCCTCGGATTGCTATATCCGGCGGCGGTTGCCGGCGCGCCTTCGCCCGAGAAGGTGTTTCTCGGGCCCTGTGCAACCAGCGTCACCGTGCCGTCCGCGTCCACGCGCCGAACGGAGTAGACATCGCCGTAGTAGACGTCTGCTACGTAAATGTCGCCGGCGTGGCTCGTGGCCATCCCCACCGCCGCGGGGTTGGTAAACGGCGTACACGCCGGTGTCCCTGACCAATCGCACCTGGGTGGAACAGCATTCCGCAGGCGGCCGTCCGCATCGAGGCGCCAGACCGATCCTGCTTTCCCTGCGAGATAGAGCGTTCCGTCTTTGGCGGTGGCAATCTCGGTGTACGCGTAGAGGGCGACTTGCCGCGCATCCGCTCCCTCGGTGATCGCCGCCGAGCCGCCCCCGGCCACCGTGTTGATCCGGCCGTCGGTCGTGATCCGGCGAATGCGTCCCACAGTGTGCTCGGAGATGTACACCGTGCCGTCGGCCGCGACTGCGATTGAAGTCGGCCATGTGAGCTGCGCGTTCACGGCCGGCCCGCCGTCGCCGGAGTAGCCAAGCTCATTGCCCCCGGCAAAACGGGTGATGATTCCGTCCGGCGTGATCCGGCGGACGCGCGCGCGAAAGGGCTCGGTCAGGTAAATGCTACCGTCTGGCCCCAGCGCGATGCGCTCAGGAGTGTACAAGCCGGCCTGCAGAGCGGGACCACCATCACCGCCGCCGTTCGGGTCGTTGCTGCCGTTGCCGATGAAGCGGATGATCCCGTTGCCGACCTGTTTGAGAACCGCCCCGCTTGCGACGATGTAGATTGCCCCCTCCGGCCCGACCGCTACACCCTGTGGAGCGAAGATCGTCGCCTGATTGGCCGGGATCGGAGCAAAGGCGT
Source organism: uncultured Thermoanaerobaculia bacterium (assembly GCA_964558905.1). Lineage (GTDB taxonomy): Bacteria > Acidobacteriota > Thermoanaerobaculia > Gp7-AA8 > Gp7-AA8 > QHVT01. The sequence continues at coordinate 14,388 of CAZLGP010000254.1, forward strand.
TTGGAAACCTGCAGTTGGATGTGCAGGTCCCCACCCCCGCGATCGTCGTGATCGCCCCGGCCACATCGTCACCGCTGCGTTTCGATCCATCGCCGTTGTAGGCGACATTCCCTGCGCGATCGAGGACCCTGTGTTCGCTCAGCATCCAGCCGCCGAGCCCCGCGCTGCGGGCGTCCCAGGGTCTGAGGTTTACGGTCTGCTCTTTCGACCACAGCAAGTCGCTACGCGCCGGAGCAAATGACACGCCGGTAGGGTACTCGCCGAAACGATCGGTGACAGCGTAATGGCCCGGATACACATACGTGATCTTCACATCGACCGCATGTGTGCCCTGCACGGTTCGTCCGTATGCATCGCGACCATCCCATGTGAACGACGTCGTAATATTCGCCGACGGGCTGAAGGTCCGCTCGATCTTCCTGCCACCGGACGTCAATGTCAGCCGCACCTCGCGAACGCCATCTGGAACGTAGTCCGTCGTCATCACGACATCGATGTGACGTGCCGCAACGCGTCCCGGGACTCGGCTGCTTCGGTATTCGAGCTCGAGATTTGTGCCCGTGATCGGAATCGACTCGCCAAGGACTTGACTTTGACATTCGATGATCGAACCGCCCACGGTGCACACGTCGTCGGGGTTCACGTCGGCCTGTGGCCCCGTCCCATTGGGCGGCGGCGCGGCGGACGGCATCACGACGGGATGGTTCAGGTCCCATGGCGAGAAGTGATCGAAGGTCGCGCGCCACAGTGTTTGACCGGCTGCGTAGAGACCGGCCAGGCGTGCACGCTCGTCTGATGTGATGCCGTTCTGTGCGAGTGTCGCTGCAGATTCGCCGATTCCATCGCCATCGAGGTCGAGCTCAGCCTGCGTGCCCGAGACGCTGAGCACTTTGACGACCTTGCCATTGTCGGAAGGTACCCAGACTGCTCGCTTCCGGTCGTAGTATCCAACTGGCACCACCGTACCAACCGGGAACCCGAGGAAGTTGTCGACGTAGAAGATGACAGGGTTCGAGAACTGCACGTGGTCGGCATCAACAGCCATCGCCTCATCCACGCTCATTTCAACGCAGTACGTATATCCGGACGTCGGGGGCAATGGCGCCGGCATGGCGCTCGGCCCCTGCGGCCCCACCGAATACTCGGTCGCACGCACGTTGAAGGCACTCAGCGTGCTCGCAGTACCGTCCGGCAGAATCATCGACGCTGTCGTGCCGGCGGGAAAGAGAACTGTCGCTGTCCGCTCGCCGTCGGAATCGGCGACGGTGTTTCCGCGCGCGACCTGCATCTCCGCCACGGCGGCAGCTATAGTGGTCACGGCGGAATCGAGAGGAATGAGTGCAACCGAATCGGCCACCACATAAGCATTCCATCGCGGCTTGACTTGTCTGTGAGCAGGCAGATATCCGCCGCGGCTGAAGACGAGCGTGATGTTGCCTCCGCCGTTGACGGCGATGTCGAATGCACCGCCGGCACGAGTGAGGGTCCAGCCGAGCTGTGGTGCGCCGGCAATCTCGACGCGGACGCCAGGCAGAGGGCGGAGGTCGCGATCGGTCACGTTGCCGCGGATGACCGCGGCGCGTTCCCCGACGATGGCGCCCGGAGCGACGCCCATCTGGACCGGCGGGTCGTTCGTGTAGAGAAACGCGATGCTGTCTGCGAAGGACGTTGCGACCGTCGGATCGAGCGGCGGCGCAATCGTCACCGGGTCCGGCGGAAGGGGTTCCTGGGACTCGACCGTCACCGCGCAACTCGCCGAGAACGTCTCGAAGGTCGCAGTGATCGTCGCCGTTCCCGGCGCGAGCGCCTGTACGACGCCGTTCACGTCCACGGAAGCAACCGCCGCGTTCGACGTGGTCCAGGCCACACCCGTCGAGAGGATCTCCGAACTCCCGTTGGACAGGATTGCCGTTGCGGAGAGAGGAGCCGTTTCGCCGATGTCGAGCGTCACCGAGGCCGGCGCGATCGTGAGCTGGGTGTAGGTCAGGACCTGAAAGTCGGCCGCGCTGAACGCCGTACCGCCTGCGGTCGTCACCGACACCGGTGCCGTAATGACCTTCGCCGGAACGGTGACGGTCAATTCGGACGTCGAGCCTGAAACCACCGTCGCCAGCGTGTCTCCGAACCGGACCACGTTGCCTGCCGGGTCTTCATCGAAGCTCGCACCGACGATGCTGACGGTGCTCCCGATACGGCCGGACGCAGGCATGAACGACTGAAGGACGGGCGGTGCGAAGTAGCGGAACGCTGTTGGTGCAGTCGCGGTACCGCCCGGCGTGGTGAGCCTCACATCCACTTCACCAGCATCATGCGCCGGTGTCATGGCCGTGAGCGAGCTCGGCGAAACGACCGACACGCCAGATGCTCCAGCATCGCCGAAGAAGACTTCCGTCGCGGCAGGCGCGAGGTCGGACCCGTAGATCGTAACGGCCTGCCCACCGGAGGACGCTCCCTTCTGCGGCTCGACCGAACTGATCGCAGGCGGCGCAAAGTACGTGTAGGCGTTCTCCAATGTCTTGATCCCGACGGGCGTTTCAACGGTGACGTCAACGGCGCCGGGCGTCGTGGCCTCGGGGACAGCCACGATGAGCTCGCCCGAAGACTCGTAACGAACCACCGTTGCGAGGAGTGTTCTGAACCGCACGCTCGTCCGCCCCGGCACGAAGCCGGTTCCGAGCAAGCGGACCTCGTTGCTTCCTGTGACGGGTCCGCCGCTCGGCTCGATCCTCGTCAGCTCGACGCCCGGATAGACGGCCCGAACGGCTGCGTTATTGCTGTCGGCGACCACGAGGAAACCGCGCGCCGCCACACCTTCAGGAAATGCGAATTGCGCCCCCGCCGGATCAAACGCATCGACGTACCCGGGGCGCCCGGTTCCCGCAATCGTCCGAACGTTCCCCGATGCATCGACCAACCGAAGCTGGTGATTGTGTCGGTCGGCGACGACGAGCGCGCCGTCGTCGAGAAGTACCAGTCCGGCCGGCTGATGGAACGACGCCTGAGCGCCTCTGCCGTTCATGTCTCCCGGCTGCCCGGTGCCTGCGATCGTCGAGACGACGCCGTCGCGGATGGCGCGGATGCGGTGGTTCATGGTGTCCGCGACGTAGATCGTGTCGCCGTGAACGGCGATGCCTTCCGGCGCGTGAAACGCGGCGTGTCCTGCCGCACCATCCGCATAGCCCGGGGAGCCCGACCCTGCGATCGTCACGACATTCCCATCCGGCAAAAGCGCGCGAATCGTGTGATTGCCGGAATCCGCAATGTAGAGCGTTCCGTCGTCGCTCAGAGCGAGACCGGTCGGGCTCTTGAACGACGCATCTCTGCCCGAGCCGTCGCGGTCACCGCTTTTGCCGGTGCCGGCAATCGTCGTGACCTGACCATTGAGAGTGACGCGGCGGATCGCGTGGTTTGCACGATCAGCCACATAGAGAACGCCGGCTGTCTCGTCCAATGCGATCCCGGCCGGACTCTTGAACGCCGCCTGCGCCGCCGCTCCATCGCTCATGCCGGGGTTGCCGCTACCGACCTTCAGCGTGACCGCTCCGGTCTCGGAGATCGCAAAGATGGCGTGCTTCCCCGAATCGGCCACATACACAGCACCGGTCCTCGACACGGCAACTCCGGACGGTTGCTTGAACGTGTCCGAGCCTTTCGTGGACGCAGCCAGCGTGGAGACATTCACCCACGCCAAGTCAGCCGAATTCGTCATGCTTTCGCTAGCGAACCCAGTCGAGGATTCGGGAGCCGTCGCACGAGATGACCTGGCGTGAATTCCAAGCGCCATCACCGCCACGAAAAGCATGAAGACACGTGCTCTGTACATTTTTCCCTCCGGAGGATGAGCTAACTGTGCGGGGTCCGACGCAACACCGGCATCGAGAACGTAACGCTTCGCTGCGCGCTGACGATGACGCGAGAGGGCGCCCACCCGATTGTCTGTTGCTTTCGGAAGTCACCGTCAGCGCGCAGCGATTGTCTCATCGTCGTCAGTCTCCGCAGGCAAACATGGGCGGGTCCGGCCAGGGGCCGACGCTTTGGACGGCTTGTGGATGCCGTGTTGGTCAGCCGCAGGAGGTCGAGAGAGAGATTCGCAGGCCCCACGACTTGTCAGATCCGCTTGTGGTGAGAGCTGCCGAACCCTGACCGAACCCTTTGAGCCGTGACGACGGACCCCCGCGGGAACACGATTCCCGAGGGAGGGTTGGCCACGGCCCCCCAATTTTGTTCTTACGGTATTTGTCAAGACATCAACCCCCGCCGCTCGCGCAGCCACTCATCGCGGTTCTCCGAAGCAAACAAATCAAGAGCGTTCGAGTCGAGTAGCGGAAAGCGTCCGCGACGGGGGAGCGTTGCGAAATACTCCGTGAGGTATTCGACCATCGCTTCGACCGTCGCAAACCTCGAGAAGTCGATCCCACTCTGCTCCATGAACTCCACGAGAGCTCTGACGATCTCGGCGCGCGTGATTGCCGTAAAATGTCGGACGCGGATCGCGACACCCACGAGATCGAGGTAGGCAACCTGCCGGTGATCCATCACGACCGTGATCTTTGCCCACGGCTCGTGGAGCACGGTCGGCCGACCGATCAAACGCACCGCGGTGAGTTCCGGTTCCGGCGGCGCCTCGTCCTCCCGGCGAAGGTGCTGCGCCGATGGCCTCGCCATCATGGCGCCCCCCGCGCCGCCCACCTTTCTTCTGCTCGGAGCGAGAGAGCCTCCGGCACCAGCGGTCGTTGATTGGTTTCGCATGACAGGTCTGGAAGACGGAGGAGAGCACGAACGCCGGAAGGCCGTCAAAGGATAGGAACATTTTGTTCCGTCTCCGCCATTTGAGGGTAGGGGTTTGCGGGCCTGCGTCACCCCCCAAAATGTGACGGACTTCATGCCGCAGGCGGTCATGCCCTACCGAGTCGATGTGCCAGATGCTCGGGCCTCTCGACTTCCAGGGCTCCTACCGAGGCCACGGCGATCACATGGCGTTCGAGGTATCCGGCCTCGAAGCTCCCCTTCTGCCGTCGATCGCCGGAGGATGGACGGAGAAGCACGATCGTGATTCTGACGCGCCTTGAGTTGTACTTGCAAAGCAAGGATCTGGTGCTTGCCGAAGTGGCGAGACTTGCAGGGTACTCTCCACTGCATTTCCGCCGCCTCCGCATGGAGGAAGCCACTGCCACGCGCGGCGGCATCCTCGCTGTGACGGGCGCGGTACGGAAACTGACTCACGAGCGCGTGAAGCCGGGCGTCTTGTTCGAACGTGCTGACGCATTTCTGAAGGGTTCGGGCCGAAGCCTCAGCGAAGCACACGTCGCAGATCGGCAAGCACTGGATGCCGTGTTGTCAGAGCCGGTGACGTCGCGATTTTCCGATCGCATCCAATCAACCGGCGTCTCCAGCGAAGCCGCAATTCGGCACCTGCTCAGGGCGGCCCGAGCGAGACTCGATACGGAGCCCGCGGCCGCTGCCTCGATCTACGAGGCAGCGGCGAACGTCGGGAGGATGCTGCCTGATACCCCCCGGCAACTCGTCGCATCGCTCCAAGGGCACGCGTACAGGGGCCGGGCAGAAGCTCTGAAGATGGTCGGCTCGTTCGACGAAGCACTAGCCTACCTGGCGATGGCGGGCGAGCGCTTCATTGATGCCGGATTGTGCACCGATGAAGCAGGCCGCGTTGACTACACACGCGCCGCCATCCTTTTCGAAATGGAGTTGTGGGATGACGCGCTGCCGATCGCGCGCTCAGCGCGCAGACGAGCCGTTCGGAGCGGCAACGCGAGGCTCGCCGCGAACGCAGACCTGATGGAAGCGGCCATTCAATTCGAGCAGGGTGATTCGGAGGCTGCGCATGCGAGGTGGTTGCGCCTCACCAAGGTGCTGCATCGGTTGAACAATCGGGAAGATCTAGGGCGGGTCTGGATCAATTTGGGCATGTGCGACATCCACCGAAACAGGCCCGCCGATGCGCGCCGATGGCTCAATCTAGCGAGCGCCGCTTTCAAGGCGCTCAACAACGCCGCCGAGCTTGCGCGAACCCGGTGGAACATGGCCACTTACGTAACCGCATTCGGAAGCTCACCGCCGCGTGCTCTCCGCCTCTTCCGAAACGCGTACCGCGCTTTCCAACGTCTTCAGATGTGGCTGGATGCAGGCTGCGTAGGCCTCGACATGATCGAACTGATGATCGAAACGGAGAGGCCCGACACCGAGCTGACGCGTCACGCGTGCGACGTAGCGGACACGTTCGCGCAGGCCGCGTTCGGCGGCAGCCTTGCCCCCGCACTTTCTCAACTTCGCAACATCGCGAGCCAAAAGGACCGTCGCCGTATCGTGAGGACGGTGCGCACAGCTCTCCGCGACGCCAAGGCGCACTGCAGCGAACTTGCAGTTGCGGCTCTCCAAAGCCGAGGGCTCGGAAAGGCCGGGTAGCCCGGCCTTCCGGCGGATTCCCCTGCTGCTGCTAGCCGTGAGGTATTGAAATTCTGCTGTACAAGACGATGAGCGCCAACAGAAACTCCATGAATCCTCCTCCTTCCGCGCTCGCATGGAACGCACGCGTACGTGGAGAGAGGACCCCCCTCCGGCGACAGCGTTACCGGAAATCTCGCTATACTCTCGGGGCCCGCACCCTCCCGATGGCACAGACCGCGCCTGAGCGCGCTTCCGCTGCGTACGTCGCCCACTACGAGGCGCTGCGCTTCATTGCGGCGCGGAAGTTCCGTGTTCCTCCTGCCGACGTGCGCCCGCTGATTCACGACGTGTTCGTGGCGTACATGCGCCACGCGATGACGATCGGCGATGACCGTGGGTGGCTGATCACGGCCACGAAACACGCCTGCCTGAATTACTGGCGAGACGCGAAGCCAGGCACCCTTCTTCCGGACTCGCTCCTCGATTCTCGCGCGCTCCGAGACGACGTTGCCGTGCGCCTGGATCTCGCGCGCGTCCTGCGCCGCGTGCCGAGAAACTGTCGAAAGGTGCTTTGGCGGCGGTACGTCGATGGCGAGGAGCCGGGCGACATCGCGGCTGAGCTATCAAAGAAGCGGTCATTCGGGCGGCAATTGGTTCACCGATGCCTGCGCGCGGCTCGCGAAGCTCTCGCGTCGTTCCGACGAGGTGGCGTATGACCAACGGACACCTCACGCGATTCGAGATTCTCGCGTTCATCGAAGGAGTCGTGGATCAGGCTGACAACGACGCAATGATGGCGCACATCAAGGGTTGCACGGGCTGTTGGAGCATTTTTGATGAACTGTCCACGGCGATGCTCTCGCTCAGCGACGGCTCCGTCTTGGAGCACGTTGACGAGGAGTATGACGATGATTTCCGCCGCGGCCTGCGAAGCCTCGAAGTTCACGCGGAGATCGCGAAGCGGGACGCCCGCGCAGCAGATGCGTTATTCATGCAGCTTGCGCAGCACCCGGTCGAGAGATGGGAGGACACGATCGGCGCGCATCCGGAGGTTTGTACGAGTGCGCTCGTGCAACGGCTTGTGGATGCCGCAGGGCTCGAGCTCGACCGAAAGCCGGAGCAGGCACTCGTGCTGCTCCGCATCGGCGAAATTGTGGCACTCACGCTCGATGGCGCGATGAGCCTCCGATCACGCGGCCATGTCTGGAAACAGCGTTCGAACGCCTTTCGGATGCTCGCGCGCTACGAAGAATCAATCGACGCGGCGATCGTGGCGGAGAACTTCTACTCGGAGCTACGTGAGCCGGATTCGCCTTTTGAGGTTGGACAAGCGCGCTACGCGATGGCGGCGACGCTGACGAAGATGACGCGCTACGAGGCAGCGTTGCGAGCGCTGAAGAGCGCGCGAGATCTACTCGACGAGTACGGCGAAAGTGCTCCGCTCGCGAAGGTCATGATGCTCGAAGCAACAATCCGAATGGAGCAGGGCGATGTGGCCGCCGCACGCGAGACGTTGCGCGAGTTATTGCCCGTCGAGGAGCGCGTCGGTCAGCAGCTTGAAGTAGGGCGAGTGCGCACAAACATCGCGGAATGCAACCTTCGCCTCGGCGACCTCGACGCTGCGATGGATGACGCCCGGGCGGCGATCGAAATTTTTCGAGCGCTCGGCAATGTGGCCGAGCAGATGCGAAGTGAGTGGACGGTGACGATGATACGGCTCGCATGGGGTGAGGCGGATGCGATGAACGACCTGGAGCCAATCGCCAGCATGTATCAAGCGTTAGGGATGCCGGGCGAAGCGGGATTTGTTACGCTCGATTTGACGGAGGCACTGCTTCGGAATGAAGAGTGGACGGAGGCCGAGTTCCTCGCGCGCGGTCTCGTGACGCTGTTCACAGCCGCTGGCGTAACCTTGGCGAGCGTCAACGCACTCGATTATCTTCGGCGCGCCGTCGAAAACCACGAAGCGACTGTCGACACAGTCAGCTACATTCGGAGTTACATCGCGGCGGACGATCCCACACGACCGTTTGAGCCTCCCGAAGCGAAACCGAGCTAGTGTGGTGTCTCACCTTCTCCTGCGCGCCTTCCTCTCGACCGCGCTCACGAGCATGTGTACGTTGGGGGTGGACGCGGAGATCGCGCGGATGGCCTCCAGCTCCACGTCCGCCGCGTCGTAGTCGCGGCTCTTGATCGCATCGTTCGCGCGCCAGTAATGCTCGGCGATCCGATGCCGCACCTCGCGATCGTCGCGGAGCCGCTGCCGGTCGATCTCATATCGACCGAGGACGCTGGCGATCTTCGGCTCGTCCGCGCCGGCCGCGGCGAGCAGCGCGCGCTTCTTCTTCACGTACGCCGGATTCGCCGGAGAGGGCTCGTGCAGCAGCAGCTCATGAAGGGCCGCGTAGTGCGGCGAGTGGCGCAGGGCCGCGCGGGCCCGGAACAGCTTCTCGCGGATCACCATCGGCGCGCGCCGCGGCGTTTCGCGCCTCATCGGGCCGGGGGAATCCGCCATCAGCTCGACCACCACGCCCGGCGCCGCGCTGATCAACACCGCGTCCGAGCCGCGATACGCCAGACCGCCGATCGGCACCGCGTGTGTACCGCTCGTGTAGACCTCGAGCTGGCGTCCCACGATGTTGACGTGAATCACATCCGCTTCCTCCGTGGTGCGATGGAGGAAGCGCGCGAGCACGTACGACGCATCGCGTTCGCTTCCCGAGGGGCGGACGGTCAGCGCGCCCGGCTGAAACCATTCGCGTCGGTAGCGCCGCCACTCCAGGTTGTGAATGGCGATCGCCTCGCGAACGACCTGCTCCACCGCCTCGCCATGCTGCGCGACGAACGTCTCGTCGACTTCGACGTGGAGCGTGATCGCCCGATCGAGATCGACTCGCGTGGCGCGCTGCTGCGGCGGCGCCAGAGGCGCGACCTCCGCTTGACGCGCACCCACCACGATCGCCAGGAGAGCGACGAACAGCCAGGGCCCCGGGGTCCGCATCGCTTTACGGCGTTGAACTCATCTGGTCGAGGTATTGCCGCAGCGCGTGCAGCTCGATGTCGAGCAGATCGAAACAGCGGGCAAGGTATTGATGATCGCTGACCGCGAGCGTCTCGCCGTCCACCGTACGGCGCAGCGCAGCGACATCCGATTCGATCGCCGACACCCGCGCGATCACCGCCCCGATCGTTTCCGATTCCATGGAGATCTCTTTCAAGGGCGCAGGGGGCAGAGGGCAGAGCGCAGAAGCGTCGACGAATCGTCATCCTGCGCCCCGTCCCCTGCGCCCTGAACCAAAAAAGCGCGTGCCGGCGGTGAGTCGATGAACCGCCGGCACGCCTGCCCGCTCGCGGCGAGGTGCCCTCACGCCGCGAAAGGACATTCTCTTTACCTGTTACCTGCGTCCGGCGAGCGTGATGCGTGCGCGGCGGTTTTGCGCCCACGCCTCCTCGCTCGATCCCTCCTCGAATGGCCGCTCCTCGCCGTAGCTCACTGTCCGCATGCGGCTCCGGTCGACCCCAAGAGACGCGAGATACGACGCGGCGGTCTCCGCGCGGCGGTCGCCGAGGGCGAGGTTGTACTGCTCGGTGCCACGCTCGTCGCAGTGGCCTTCGATCAGGATCCGATATTCTGGATTTGCGCGCAGCCATGTCGCCGTCTGGCGCAGAGCCTCCTCCGCGTCCGCATCGAGCGTCGACGCATCGAACGGGAAGAATGCGTCCCGCAGCCAGCCGCGCTCGTGGGCCATGCGCGTAGCCTCGCTCATGTCGTCACTGAGGACCTCCGGCTCGGGCGCCTCGAATTCGCGCTCCGGCGTGGGTACCGGCTCCGCCGGTGGCGGCGCGGGCTCGGCCGCTTCGACCGGAGGTGCGGGCTGCGGTTCCGGCGTCTTCCGCGACCGGCAGCTCGAGGCGACGATCAGGGAGAGGGAAAGGAGAATTGCGACAAGTACGCGTCTTTGCATCGCTCGGCGAGTGTAGAGAGGCCCCGTCGGTCCCTGCATCGGCCGCGGGGGGAGGTCGACCTCGACTTTCGATAGGGTGGAACGACGACGCCTTTCGCGTACGTTTGTTCTCGACGTGACCGCCGTCCCCGCGCTTCCGCCTGACTACACGCCGCACGCGCGCGCCGAGCGGATCATCGCCGCCGGCCGGTTCGTGCTCGCGGCGTCGTCGCTCATGGCCGTCTATCTCGAGCCAACGTCGCCGGCGCGCTTCCAGCGCGCAACGTACGGGCTGCTTCTGATCTACACGCTGTATGCGCTCGCGCTCGCGGTCGTCGCCTGGCGGGCCACGATCCCGCCGTCGCGGCGGTGGCGACTCTTCCTCCACCTGTTCGATCTGGCGCTGTTCTCCGTGTTCGTCTACCTGACCGAGGGGCCGGCGAGCCCGTTTTTTCTGTACTTCATCTTCTCGCTGTTCTGCGCGACGCTCCGCTTCTCGTGGCGCGGGATTCTGGCCACAGGCATCACCGCGATGTCGATTTACGGAGCGATGGCTGCCTTCGCATCTCTGCACGAGCCGCACGTCAGCCGCGTGCTCACGCGCGAGGCCTACCTCGGGGTCATCGCCGCTCTCCTCGTCTATCTGGGCGTGCACCAGGAGCGGCTGCGGCGGGAGCTGACCTCGCTCGCGGCGTGGCCGCGCGAGCTCGCTCAGCGGGTGGACGACGTGCTTCAGGCGGCGCTCGCGCACGCCGCATCGGTGATGAGCGCGCCGCGTGTCCTGCTGCTCTGGGAAGAGCGGGAGGAGCCGTGGCAATATGCGGCGATCTGGTCGCGCGACGATTTCCGTCTGGAGCGACTGCCGCCGTCCGTGTACGAGCCCCCGGAGATTGCCGCGCTGCGCAATCGCAGCTTCTTCGTTCGAGGACCGGTCGAGCCGATCCTCCTTTACGACGCCGGCACCTCCACGACCATGGAGTGGGCGGCGGATCCGATCGACCCGCAGCTCCGCACGCGGTACGCGATCGGCCCGGCGATCGTCGTCTCTCTCGAGAGCCAGACCCTCACCGCGGAGTTCATCATTCCCGAGGTACGGTCCGCGACCGCGGACGACCTTGCCCTTGCGCACATCGCCGGCCGGCTCGTGCTGGCCACAGTCGAGCAATTCCTCTTCGTCCAGCAGGTGCGGCAGAGCGCGAGCACCGAGGAGCGGATGCGGATCTCGCGCGAGCTGCACGACGGCATCGTGCAGTCCCTCGGTGGCGTGGGCCTCCGGCTGCAGGCGCTCTCCGGCCATTTCGCAAACGATCCCGTGGCCGTGGACCGGCTCGCGCAGGTGCAGCGCGTGATCGAGCACGATCAGCGCGAGCTGCGCGCCATCGTTCGCGAGCTGCGCCCGCACGATCCCCGCGAGGGGCGGGCCATCGTCACCGACGAGCTGCAGCGAATGCGTGAACGCTTCGCGCTGGAGTGGGGTCTGAATGTCGATGTGAGCGTCGCCCAGGGCGAGCTGCCGGCGCGCGTGGCGCACGAGGTGTGCCGCATCGCGAACGAGTCCCTGTCGAACGCGGCCAGGCATGGCGGCGCCACGCATGCCCAGGTCGCGATCGCGGCCGGCAACGGCCACGTCGGCGTGCGCGTGGCGGACAACGGGCGCGGCTTTCCCTTCGCAGGTCACTACGATCTCGCCGCTCTGGAGGTCCTGGGAAAGGGACCGCGCACTCTCAAGGAACGGGTGAAGTCGCTGCGGGGCTCGCTGGCCGTCGAGTCGTCGGTCTCCGGAGCGGTGATCGACGTGGCCATCCCCATGCGCGAGGAGCAACGCTGATGGCCATCCGCATCGTGGTGGCCGATGACCATCCATTCATTCTCGACGGGCTCGATCAGCTCTTTCGCGCGGAGGAGGACTGCCAGATCGTCGCACGCGCGACGAATGGGGAGGACGCCTTGCGCGCGGTGCAGATGTACCGGCCCGACGTCGTCGTGCTCGACGTGCGGATGCCCCGCATGGACGGCATCGAGCTGCTGCGGCGGATGCACGCGGAGCAGTTGCCGGCGAAGGTGGTCCTGCTCACGGCGTCCCTCGACGACGCGCGCCTGCTCGAGGCATTCCGTCTCGGCGCGTGCGGTCTCGTGCTGAAGGAGTCCGCTCCCCGGCTGCTCGTGCAGAGCGTGCGGCAGGTGGCCGCGGGAGAGCAGAGCTGGAACGGCAAGGCCATCGCCGGCGCGCTGCGACTGGTGCTGCAGCGCGAGCAGGCCGTGGCCGCGGTCGCGTCGTCGCTCACGCCTCGGGAGGTGGAGGTGACCCGCATGGTGGCGGCGGGCTTGCGCAACAAGGAGATCGCCGCGCGGCTCGACATCACCGAGGGGACGGTGAAGTTCCACCTGCACGGGATCTACGAGAAGCTGCGGATCGACGGGCGCTACGCCCTGATGAGCTACGCACGCGATCATGGCCTCGCCTGAGCGCGGAGCGCAGAGCGCAGGGGGCAGAGCGCAGAGGGCAGATCGGGGGCCTGAGCGAGCGCCTGCGGCCCTTCGACTCGCTCCGCTCGCTCGGGGCTGCGGAGAAAGCTCCCAACCGCTGTCATAATGTCCCCAGAGGTCTAGAGATGCTTCCAACGTTGAAACGGGCGGTGCTGTCGTGCGCAATCGTGTGCTCGCTCTCCGCGAGCGCCCAGAGTGGCGGCATGGCCATCGCGGGCGGGGTTTATGAAGACCGGATGGTGCTGGCGGTGCGGTCGCACTTCATCGGCGCCGAAGGGGTGAGCGTGAGGCTCCATCGAGACGACGGAGATCGAGTCCCTTCCGCGGGCGACGTTCTCCTCGGGACGACGAAGACCGGTCCCGGCGGCATCTACGTCTTCCGCGTCGACCGCACCGGGGAGTACTGGGTCTCGGTCGATTCCCGCAGCTTCCACGCCGACGCGTGGCCCGAGCAGACCTTCGGTCCGGCGGGATCGCTCTGCGCGCATCCCGACGGCACGACGCGCACGACCTGGTACGAGGGCGCGTGCTTCGGTGGTCGCACGACCCGCGGTGCGGACGATGCGTCGTCCCTGCTCACCTCCGAGCACCTCGCGCTGGTCACGTTGCGCGACCAGCGCACGAACGTCGACTTCGCGTTCAGTTACGACGCCGTGATCTCCACGGCTGACAGCGACGGAATGCAGGGCACTCTGCGCCGCTTTTTCCTGAACGCGAACGCAGTACCGGGGCCGAACCGCATGCGCTTCGTTCCCCTCGAGCGCGCGGCAGAACAACGAGAGACGAACTACGGCCTGCCGCCGCGCTGGTGGACGATCGCGCTGGCCTCGATGCTCCCCGAGGTGACGGACGACGACACGATCGTCGACGGAACGGCGTACAACTTCCTCTCCCCCGCCTCCGCGGAGGACGTTCACCCCGGCCGCTTCGGCGAGTCGGCGACACTCGTCAGCGGCGAGCGCCAGGTGTCCCGACTGCGCAAGCCGGAGCTGGAGATCGTCGCCGGTGGAGCGGCCGGCATCGTCTGCAACGCGACCTGCGGGTTGCGCGGGTTCGCCCTTCACGGATCGTCGAGCGGAATCATCGCCCGCGCGGACACGCAGATCGAGCACGTCCTCGTCGGCGCGGCGCCGGACGGCATGCCGGCAACGGGCGGCGTGATCGGACTGCAGGTCGAGAGCGGCACGACGGTGGCCCGTCATCTCCTCGTCACTTCGCAGACCCGGACCGGCATCAGCGTCGCGGGCGACGCCCGTCTCGACGGCGAGCGTCTCGACGTCAGCAGGTCGGGCGACCCGCTCACGGGCGCCGGCATCGTCCTGCTGTCGAACGGATCGTCGATCCGCTCGTCGACGATCAGCGCCAACCCGGGCGCCGGCATCGTCCTCGGCTCGACCGATGGGACCAGCCCCGCAACCGGCAACTCCCTCGATGGCAACACCATCAGCGGGAATCAGGCAGGGGTGATTCTCTCCCCCGGCTCGTCGCGCAACGCGATCACGCGGAACGACATCATGTGGAACCGGCTCGGCGGCGTGACCGTCCTGCCGTTCCAGAACGCCCCCCCGCGCGAGAACCGCATCAGCGCCAATCGCTTCGACGAGAACGGTCTGCGCCCGATCATCCTCGACCTGCAGACCGCCGATCCAAACGTCCTCCATCCCGGCGCCGACACGTGTGAGGGAATGACCGCGGCCGCGAACCGCGGCATCCCCGCACCGCGCGTGACGAGCGTGCGCGTCGGCGACGAAGGCGGCGGCATGCGCGCGATCATCCGCGGCCGCGCCTGCCCCGGTCAGATCATCGAGATCTATCAATCGTACGTGACGTCCGGCGTGCGCGAGATGGAGTCGCCGAACATGCCCCAGGTGCGGGACGACGCGACCGGGAGCGAGACCCTGACCTCGGAGAGGCGGACCTTCGGCCTTCCCTCCATCGGCGAGTTCAACTACCTCGGCGCGACGAACACCACGCCGGAAGGCACCTTCGCGGCGATGTTCCCGATCCCGGTCTTCACGCCCGCGGGCCCGAGCGTGCTCGACGACGAGGAGACGGACATCTGGGCCACCCATGTGCTGACGGCGTCGGCCCCGGAGGATCGCGCATTTTCGGCCATCGCGATCGACGCGGCCGGGAACACCAGCGAGATGAGCGTGAGACGGAAGGCGGAATAGGACCAGGACCGATAGGACCGATAGGACCTATAGGACGAATAGGACGGATAGGGAGAATAGGCGGATGTTCTCCCTATTCGTCCTATCCGTCCTATAGGTCCTATCGTCCCATTCGTCCCATCCGTCCTATCACCCAGGCTCTCAATCCCCTCACCCTCACCTCCCGCCCATCGCGAATCACCGCGGTGACCGTCCCCAGCACCTTGCTCCGAGGAACCGCGTCATCCGGTACGGGCGCGTTGTCGCCGCGCGTGATGACCATTCCTTCGCGGTTCGCGATCACCCGGTGGGCGGTCAGTCCGCGCTCCGCGAGCACGAGGACGATGTCGCCGACGCGGATGCGATCCGCCGGCTCGACGTGCAGGCAGTCATGATCGCGGATCAGCGGATGCATGCTGTCGCCGCGGGCCTGGAACTGCACGGCATGGCCGCTCGCGAGGAGGTCGACGATCACCGTCGTCGCATTGCTCATGCCGCGAGCACCAGGTCGACGACGCTGCGATCGGGCGTGAACTGCAGTTCGCGCACGGGCACCCGCGCCACGAGCCGATCGAGGAACGACAGCGTGAAGTCGAGCGAGGTCCCGTCGTAGAACAGCGGGAACGCGCAGCGGAACAACCGCGCCACCGCTTCGGCGGGATCGAGCGCGCGGAGCGCGTTCGCCTCCGACTGCACGAGCAGATACACACCCGCGAGCGGCACGCCCTCCGGCATCGACAGCTCCGCCTCGCCGTGCCACGGCGTGCCGAACATCCACATCGAGGGCTCTCGCTCCCGCACGATCACGCGATCGTCGCTCACGATGCCCGAGGCCGCGCCTTCCCACAGCCGCGCGGTCGTGGTCTTCCCCGCGCCCGACACGCCGACGAACAGATGGCCGCGGCCGCTGGCGTCGATGACGCCGCACGAATGCAACTCCACGCCGCGTCCGCGCCCCAGCAGATTCGCCACGAGGACTTCGTCGAGCGGGTAGTCCAGGGGATTCAGATGCCCGACGTGCGGCAGCATGAAAATCGTGCCGCGCGTGAACGTCTCGTCGAAGATCGCCGTCTTGTACGGCTCGTCTCCGAACGCCTCGGAGCGGCACTCGATGCGAAAGCCGGCAGCCTCACGATGGAGACGCCAGACCGAGTCGGAATCGAAAAGAGGAGTCGCCGGATCGTCGAGTCGTCGAGGGGAGCCGACGCGGACACTCAGGTCGACCTCCGGTTGGGCCACGAAGGGAACGAGGAACCGGGACATCGGCTCCTCCCAACTCCACCGCGCGCCGCCGTCGCCGCGCAAGGCGATCGTGATGCCTGCGACGGAGAGAAACGAGTCCACTAGGAGCCCGCGGCGAAACAGGTCGACACACCGCGGCAGCCGCCGCCGCTGGGGCCGGACGATGCGTTGCTCTTGCAGAAGCCGAGCACTGCTTCGTCGGGACGCAGGGGAAAGCGCGTCAGAGTGGGCTTCTGGTACGGCTTCTTCTTTTCGTCCTTCTTCATGTTCTCTCCGATCAACGAACGCTGCACGACCCGCAGGTTCCCGGGCCGCACGACGTGCTCGCCGCGGCTGCCGGCGTCATGGCGATGACCTCCGCGACGTCGCGGCCGCTCCGCGATTGGACTTTCTCGACCAGTTCCAGAATCTCGACCCGCTGCGATCCCTCCGGACAGTACTCGCAGTCGCCGTGCTCCGGCACCGCAACACCGAACACTGCGGCACGCAGATGCGCGGTCTTGCAGAGGAAATCGACCGGTGCTTCCGGATCGCCGGTCTCCAGCTCCGCGTTCGCGGCGCACGAGCCGCAGAGCGATTTGAGCGCGCACCGCGTGCACTTCGTCACGCGCGAGATTTTCCGCGTTCGGACCTTGCGGAGGAATTGCTCCCATCCCTCGCGCACCGTGCCCTCGCGGACGTTGTAGCGATCGAAGTGCGAGAGGACGCAGATCGACATGTCCCCATAGGGGTCGATGGCGAAGGAGTTCACCCCCCCGCCGCACTCGTACAACATCCGCGCCTCGGCCTCCTCGGGCAGCACCGGGGCGCAGTCGATCGCCAGGCGCCGCCACTCGGAGACGCGCTCGGCGTCGTCGAGGTCGAGCGACACGATGTCCGCCGGGGTCAGACGCACCGCAAGAGGACTCGAGGAGCAGTCGATGCGGGGATTCACCATCGGATCGAACTTGAACTCCACGCCGAGGTCCGCGGCGAACTTCTTCATGGCCGCGATCTCGTGCTTGTTGATGGTCAGGGCCACGGTCTTGAGCTTCAGCGGCAGGTTGCGCTGAAGGATCAGATTGATGCCGCGGAGACACTTCTCGAACGAGCCCGGGATGCCGGTGAGCGACTCGTACGTCGCCTTCGTGCGCCCGTAGAGCGTGACCTCGAGATCGAACGGCGGATGCTCGGCAAGGAAATCCGCGATGCGATCGGTGATCATCGTCGCGTTCGTGAAGAGCGTGATGAGGAAGCCCTTGTCGTGCGCGTAGCGGTAGATCTCGAGGAAATCCGCGCGGGCGAAGATCTCGCCTCCCGTGTAGAGCAGCCAGAGGCAACCCACGTCGAACAGCTCGTCGAGGAGGCGCTTGTGGTCTTCGGTCGACAGCTCGCGTCCGCGCGCGGCGCCGTCACCCATCGGCAGATTGTTGTAGCAATGCGCGCACTCGAGCGGGCAGCGGTTCGTGATCTCGATCGTGCCGTTGACCGGGATCCGCAGCGGGTTCACCTGATCGTGAACGATGCGGCTGAAGTCGGCATAGCTCTGCGTTTCGATCATTCCACCCTCGAGACCAGCGAGACTCCCGCCAGATCATGGATCAGCGTGGCCATATCAGCCATCGCCGTCTCACCGTCCACGTCGTATTCGGCACAGATGACGCCGACGATCTCCTCAGCGGTTTTGGTGCCGTCCAGCAGCGACCAGATGCGCGCGGCCACGGGCGAGAGGGTGTATACGAAGTCGAGGTTGCCCACGTTGTTGCGGATCGGCACGAGGATCGACTCCGCACCCACGGCCCGGCAGACGACGTCCTGCGTACGCCGGAATACACTGGTGCCTTCGAGCTCGCTGGTCGTCGTCATGTCAGGACCCCGGCCATGATGCCACGAACCCCGAGCGAGCGGTAGCGCGTCGAAGGCACGCTACAAACGCATATCGATCTTGTCGGCGAGTTGGAAGTCCTTTCGCGTCAAGCCGTTCACCGTGTGCGTCCATATCCGGACCCGCACCTTGCCCCAGGTCAGCGTGATCTCGGGATGATGGTCCATCTCCTCGGCGATCGCCGCCACCCGATTCAGGAACGCCAACCCCTCGGCGAAGTTGGGAAAGGTGTACTCCTTCTCGAGGTGGTGGTTCTCGACGATACGCCAGCCGGGCGGAACGGGCTCGTTCATGGGGATATGCTCGCATGGGAGTCGTCGAGTCGTCGAGTCTTCACGAGCACTACATAGCGCGGCGGAACAGGCGCGCCACTCCCCTCACCCCGCGCCGTACATAGAACCACGGCAGCAGGAGAGGGCTTCGCCCACCGAAGCTCTGGCGCATGAAGTCCGCGGGCGGAAAGGCGAGTTGCCACGCGCGCTGCGCTCGTGCCGGCCACGAGAGCGCGCGGAAGTTGGCCAGCATCACCCCACCGTATGTGATCTCGCGGTCGAGGAACGCCCGCGACGGCTCCGCTCGCGTCAGGTCATCGGCGGACAGGTAGTCTTCCGCGCGATCGCGCGGGGGACGCGACATCCATTCATCCGCGAGCTCGATCGAGCGCGCGCAGACGCCGACCACCCGAGCGTCCGCGGCCTGGCGCCAGAAACGCCGGTGGTCGGCGGGCGTCATCCGCTCGCGCAGCAGCGCGATGTCGACGAGCCAGATCAGCCGCTCGTTGTCGTGATGATGCGCGACGCGGTGAATGCATGCGAGGAGAAGCGCGTCGACGTACGCGAGTCCACGGGCATGAGGGCCGAGTCGCGGCAACGGAATGGTCCGGAGCTCTTCGATGCGAAGGGCTGAGGCGAAGAGCGGCGTGTTCGCGATGTCCCAGTGGAGGTCGTAGTCGTGGCGGATGCCGTGCTCGTCCGTGCGCGAGAGCGTCACCTGACGCACGGCGTGCTCATCACCGCTGGTCAGCTGGTCCTGATAGCCGAATGCCCGAAAGGCGTCGATCGTCGCAGCCGCGCGCTCGCGGGACACCAGCAGATCGACGTCCCCGCGCGGACGCAGCTCCGGTGCGGCGTAGACGTCGTACGCGAGCGCGCCGCCTTTCGTGATCACGACCTCGAGCTCCCGACGCTCGAGCTCGCTGAGCAGACTCCGAAGATCGTCCGCACGCAGCGACTCCACCGCCGCCGCCCGAATCGCCGCGCCGCGCAGCTCCGGCAGCGGCTGGGTGGCGTAGATGAGCGGTGCCACGCCGTGGTCCACGATCAGCCGCACATCGTCATCGGTCAGGGACGGCCAGGCGATGACCTGGCCACGCAGAGCCGCACGCAACGGTGCGCGCAAATGCGGAGGGATCGGAGAAGTCTGAAAGACATCCACTGGGTCAGAGGAACGCTCCGACGACATGGCGTCATCCCGCGAGCACGTTCGCCCGAGTTGCTGAGGCTGAGTGCGCGAGTCCTGAGTGCTGAGTCCTGAGTCCTGAGTCCTGAGTCCTGAGTGCTCTGGGTGCTGGGTGCCTGTGTGGAGGGTCCCGTCTCGACTCCGATCCGGCGGAACAAGAGTGTGCCACGGGCTGGGCAGGTGGTCACTTCGCACTCAGCACTCAGGACTCAGGACTCAGCACTCAGCACTCAGGAAACTCAGCACTCGCGGGTTCGGGTCGTTCCCGGCAGGGCGCTTGCTCTAGAAAGACGTGGAAAGAAGGCCCGGATGTCAGCTCTCACACTTGCAGCAGTTCTCGTCGCACTCGTCGTGGCGATCGCCGTCGCCGTCGGACTGGCGTGGTTGCCGATGCGCCTGCTTCTCGGCCGCATGGCCCGGGACATCAGCAGTTTCATTCAGCGTCAGCGCGATCGAAGGCGCGCCGAGCGCGGCACGCCCGACCGGCGGCACACGTAAAACGAAGTGCTGGGTGCTGAGTGCTGAGCTTCGCCGCCCACGCAGCACCCAGCACCCAGCACCGTCACAGCGCTTTCCTGATCGCCTCGTCCAGCTCCTGGTCGCCCTCGAGGATCGCTCCATATTTCTTCCAGATGATCTTGCCGCCGCGGTCGACGAGGACCGACGTCGGGAGAACCGACGTCTGGAGGAGATTCGCCAGCTGTCCCTGGGGATCGAGCGCGACCGGGTAGCGCATCTCGTACTCGTCGATGAACTGCTTCACCGATTCGATCCCGCTCTCGTCGACGCTCACACCGACCACTTCGAAGCCGCGCGGCGCGTAGGCGTCGTGGATGCGCTGCAGCTCCGGGATCTCGTAGCGGCAGGGACCGCACCACGTGGCCCAGATGTTCAGCAGCACGACCTTGCCGCGCCGGCTCGCGAGATCGAACTTCGTGCCGTCGAGGTTCATCGCCGTGTAGTCGGGCATCGCCGCGCCGACCTCCGTCCCCGTCGCCGTCGCCGCCGTGGTGGTCTCCCGCTCCGTCTTGCCGTCCGACCCGGAAGCACTCTCTCCGCGCTTGCAGGCGGAGGCGAGGGCGACGACGAGGACGAGCACAGCCGCGAGTTTTTTCATCACAGTCCCATTCTCTTTCGAAATCGCTCCGTTCATGAAAGCAAAAAAGCCCCGCGGGGCGCGGGGCTTTGAAGGATGCGACGCTTCGATTTACTTGTCGTCCTCAGGCTTGCCCTTCTTCACGACCTCGGGCTCCGCCACGGCGGCCGCTTCCGCCGCTGCCACCTCGGAGACCTCGGCGCGGGCGTGCGTGACACCGACGACGACGCGCTCCGGATCGTCGAGCACCTTCGCGCCCTCGGGGAGCTTCAGATCCTTGACGCGGTAGTAGTCGTGGCTGCCGAGGGGCACAACGTCGACCTCGATCGCGTCGGGGATGGCCGTCGGGAGGCATTCGATGTGGACCTCGCGCACCTGCCAGTCCAGCAGGCCGCCTTCCTTCACGCCGATGGCGGTGCCATTGAGGTGGATCGGAACCGTGACCTTGACCTTCTCGTCCATGACCACGCGGACGAAGTCGATGTGCTCCATGCGCCGCGAGATCGGGTCGATCGTGATCTCCTTGATCATCGCGTGACGCTGCTGATCGCTTCCCGCCATCTTGAGCAGGAACACCGAGCGCACGCCGTGATCGCTCTTCTGCACCAGCTCCGAGACCAACTTGCGGTCGACGGTGATCGCCACCGGCTCCTTGTGTCCCCCGTACACCACGGCCGGGACCTTCCCCTCGCGGCGCAGCTTCTTCGCCACTTCCTTGCCGGTCTTCTCCCGGCGACTGACTTCCAACGTGACCTCAGCCATGATGCTGACTCCTTCGTTTCATTCGCAGAACGCCGTAAATGCAAGGAAACAGGGCGTTATTCCCTCTTCCGTGAACCCTGAGCGAGCGAAGCGAGTCGAAGGGTCAGCTTAGCCCTCACGAGGAGTTGGCATCGTGCATCGTGAGGGCTCACTTGACCCTTCGACTCG
>CAZLGP010000255.1:0-10848 GCA_964558905.1 uncultured Thermoanaerobaculia bacterium
CCTCTGCCCTCTGCGCTCTGCCCTCCCAGGGAATTCAACTGACTTTTTCTGATTTGTAAACGGCGTTCCCTCCGAACGGCTTTACATTGAGCGCCGGGCCGTGGGGACCCCTGTCGCCTGATGACGCAATCGATCGCCCGAACCCTCGTCGCAGCCTGGACTGTCGCCGCTGCTCTCGTCATTGCGGACGAGCAGAAGTGCAATGGAAGCGCGCGCGAGTGCGAGCAGCAGATCCGCCAGTTTCTGGGCGGGCGGCGCTTTCTGGGCGCGACGATCCGGGACAAGAATCCCGGCCTGGTGGTCGAGGCCGTGACTCCCGGCGGGCCGGCCGCGCGAGCGGGGTTACAGGTCGGCGATCGACTGATCACCTGCAACTCGAAGACGCTCACGACGGCCACCCTCCGGGATTTCAAGCAGATCCTGGCGGATGCGCGTGAGAACGGCAGGGTGCGGATGATCGTCTCGCGACGGGCGCGGTACGAGATCGTCGACGCGAGACTCGAGCCCTACACGAAAGAGCAGATCGAGAAGATCATCACTGCACACCTGTCGCAGAGCCATCCGTCTTCGGCAGGCGCACATCGATGATCGTGTTCCCTGACGGCCAATGTTCGACGCGATCCTTGCGAAGTTGAGGATTCCCTCCCCCCGCGGAGGTCGACCGGATCGCGTCTCCGTCCTGCTTCCCCTCCTCATCATCGCCATCGGACTGGGCGTGCTCGCCTGGCGCTCCTACAACCTCTCGATCCGCGCCGAGAGCGGCGCGACGACGCTTGCCCGCCAGTACGCCGCCTACGCCGCCGAGATCACCGGCAGCCGCGTCGACGCCGCGACGCGTGCGGAGATGATCCGCGTCTCCGAGGAGTGGCAGCAGATGGAGCGCCGCCTCGGCGATCCGAAGTTCCGCGAGCTGCGCGACTGGATCACGCAGCACGACTGGATCGTCTCCGCGATCTACGTCCCCGACTACGATCCGGCGAGCTCGATCTACGTCACCGAGGTGGCCACCGAATCGAAGAACGACGAACGCCTCACCCGCGAGTTCTACACATCGACGGGCATGATCCGATATACGTACGATCCGCGACGCCTCCTCGCGCAGCCGGGCGTGCTGAACGCGATCCGCGAGAATCCGATGGCCGCCGGCGCGCAAGCGGGGAAAGGCCTCAACATCGAGCAGGCCGCGCAGATCGAGGTCGTGAAGGGTCAGCCCGAAGGGATCTCGACCGTGGCCGATGGCTTCGCGGCGGTGGCGGAGCTTGCCGCTCCGCTGAACGGATTCGGCGTCCGCTCGGTGGTACTGACCGAATACGTCGGCGGCACCGGATGGCAGAACCAGCGCCTGTTGAGCCTTTTCGTGAGCCTGCTCGCGCTCGTGCTTCTCGGCATCGGCGCCGCGCTGGCGTGGCGCGGCATGCACAAGGAAGCGGAGACGATGAAGCTCCGCGGCGCGCTGATCGCCAACGTCTCTCACGAGTTGCGCACGCCGCTGTCGATGATCCGTCTGGGCGCGGAGACGCTCAAGCGCGGCAGGCTCAAAGACAAGGAGCGGCTGGACATCGAGGACCAGATCCTTCGCGAGGTGCTCCTCCTCTCGCACCTCGTGGAGAATGTGCTCGACGTCGCGCGCATCCAGAACCAGAACACGCGGGCGCTCGCGTTCACGCCCATCCATCCGCGCGACCTGATCCGGAATCTCCTCACCACGTACGAGTCGTGGATCCGCAGCAAGGGATTCACGTGCAGCGTGGAGATCGACGAGAACATCGGCGAGCAGATGTGGGATCGCGACTCCGTGTCGCGCGCTCTGCTCAACCTGATCGACAACGCCATCAAATACTCCGCGGACGACAAGGTCATCGACGTCGTGCTCCGGCAGAACGGCGAGCACGTGATCATCGAGGTCCGGGACCACGGCATCGGAATTCCCGCCTCGGACGTGGCGAAGATCTTCGAGCCCTACTTCCGCGCGCAGTTCTCCGACACGATCACCCGCCGCGGCGCCGGTCTCGGCCTGACGCTCGTGCAGCAGATCGTGGCGTCGCACGGCGGCAAGGTGGAGGTCGAGTCGGTGGCCGGGAGTGGCTCGACGTTCCGTCTGTTGTTCCCCCGAGGACTGGGGAGCGAGGCCGCAGGGATCCCGGCGCTGGTTGCGCCCCGTGAAGCCTTCTAGAAACTTGTACGACCTGGGGTCGTAACATTGTGTGGGTGAGGAACAAATGACGCGAATCCTGATCGTCGAGGACGAAGCCGGCCTGCGCCAGGGCCTGGAGATCAATCTCCGCCACGAGAACTACGAGACCGTGACCGCCGGGGACGGCGAGGAGGCCATCCGCCTCTTCCACGCCGAGTCGCCCGATCTGGTGCTGCTCGATCTCATGCTGCCGAAGAAAAGCGGCTTCGAGGTTCTCGACCACATCCGCAAGATCTCGAAGGTGCCGGTCATTCTGCTGACCGCCCGGGGGCAGGAGACCGACAAGGTCCGCGGCCTGCGCGGCGGCGCCGACGACTACGTGACCAAGCCGTTCGGCGTCCAGGAGCTGTTCGCGCGGATCGACGCGGTGATGCGCCGCAGCGAGGTCGTCACGACGGGGGCGAAGACGGTCTGCGAGGACTCGCTGATCCGCCTCGATCCCGCCACGCGCGAGGCGAGCGCGAACGGCCAGAAGCTCAAGCTCTCCCCCAAGGAGTTCGACCTCCTCATGTACCTCTTCAAGAACAAGGAGCGCGTGGTCCCGCGCGACGAGCTGCTCTCGCGGGTCTGGAACTACCGGGTCGATCTGAACCTGAACAGCCGTACCGTCGATACCCACGTAACGCGCCTCCGCCGCAAGCTGCAGAAGGCGGTCGGCACGGACGCCGCGGTGATCGTGGCCGTGGCGAAGATCGGCTATCGCTACCTCGGCGCCACAAGCGGTGCCGTGGTCTCCCACTGATTTGAGCTAGAATCACCGCCTCATGTTTCGAATGGACCTCTTCGCGTGCGCATGTCGTCAGCCCGCGATGGGTCCGTGAGCCGAATCTGCATCTGCATTCGAACCGGACCCGAGCCTTCCTGGCCGGGTCCTTTTTGTTTTTGCGCGTAACGGAAAGGAGCAACCCCATGGAGCATGGAAAGATCTACGACAGCATCACGGAGCTCATCGGCAACACTCCCCTGGTCCGCCTTCACCACGTCGTGCCGGACGGCATCGCCGAGGTGGTCGTCAAGCTCGAGTCGTTCAACCCCCTGTCCTCGGTGAAGGACCGCATCGCCATCTCGATGGTGGAGGATGCGGAGCGCTCCGGCGAGCTCCGTACGGGCGGGACGATCGTCGAGGCGACCAGCGGCAACACCGGAATCGGCCTGGCCTTCGTGGCCGCGGCGAAGGGCTACAAATGCACGCTCTTCATGCCTGACTCGATGTCCGTCGAGCGCCGCAAGCTCCTCCAGGCCCTCGGCTCGGAGCTCGTGCTGACGCCCGCGCCGCTCGGGATCAAGGAAGCGCAGAAGCGATCGATCGAATATGCCGAGAGAACGCCCGGCGCGTGGCTCTCGAAGCAGTTCGACAATCCGGCCAACGTGAAGATCCATCGCGAGACGACCGCGCGCGAGATCCTGCGCGACACCGGCGGAAAGCTCGACGGCTTCGTCGCCGGCGTCGGCACGGGCGGCACGGTGTCGGGCGTGGGTGAAGTTCTGAAGAAGGAGGCGCCGCACGTGCTGATCGGCTCGGTCGAGCCTGTCGAGTCGCAGCTCCTTCGCGGCGGCACGCACAGCCCACACAAGATCCAGGGCATCGGCGCCGGCCTCGTCCCGGCGATCTATCGCCCGGACGTCGTCGACCGCATCTACGACGCGTCGTACGACGACGCGGTCAGCTTTACACGCCGTCTGGCGAAGGAGGAAGGGATCTTCGTCGGCATCTCCTCGGGTGCGGTGACATGGGCCGCGGTCGAGCTGGCGAAGGAGCTCGGGCCGGGCAAGCGGGTCGTGGCCGTGCTGGCGTCGACCGGGGAGCGCTATCTGTCGACACCGCTCTTCGAGTACACCGACCTCGTGAACCAGCCGGCGACGACTCCGCAGATGCTCGCGGAGCAGGCAGCCGCGCAGGCTCAGGCCACGTAGTGCGCACTTCGCCTCGAGCCTCTGTAGAGCCCGAGGCGAAGGGCCGCGGCTTTCCGACCGGACCGCCGGCGTCCCGCCGGCTGACGCGCGGGCGTCTCGCCCGCGCGTGCACGCGCCCTTGGCGCGGGCGGGATGAGCGCGCGAGGCCCCGCTACGCGGGCCTGATTGCGCCGGAGGCGCGGTCAGAGGGAAGCCGGTGGCGAGCGCGGAGCGCCGCCACCGGACCACCCGTTGTTGTCGATCTGCGCCCCGGCAGGGGCGGCAGACGTCTCTTCCGCCCCTGCCGGGGCGGTTTGCGCAGTTACCTTCCGGTGGCTGCGCGCTTTCGCATGCCACCGGCTACCCTCTGAAGTCCCTTCGGGACGATCTCCCTGCGGCACCCTCAACCGCCGGAGGTATTTTGACACGAGGGTGTCGTAGGCCTCGGCGTCGCCATTCTGCACGCGCGCGATCGCGCCTGCTTCCAGCGGGTCGTCATTCGTCAATCGTTACCGTCCGCCCCGGTGTCCGCGCCGGTGGCGCTTCTCATGCTCTTCGATCATCGTGCTCAGCTTCGCACGTTGCTCGGCGTCGAGCACGGCGAGAGCCTTCGACGCGGCGTTGAGGAAGTTCGTCTTCATCGCGCGCTCCGCGGTCAGCTGCTGGTCGACCAGCGCCTGTGCGGCCGCGACGTCATTGGGGTTCGCGATCAGAGCCTGCACGACGTCCTTGTAGCCGCCGTGCAACTGCTGGCGATAGGGCGCGGTCTGCGCGCGCGTCTCGGCGAAGATGGCCTTGATCTCATCGACCTGCCGATCGCTGAGGTCGAGCTCGCCCCTGATGTGCGCGAGATGGCCGAGCGGACCGAATCCGTGGCCATGCATGCCGCGGCCGAAGCGGCCGTGCGATCCATCCGCGAGGACGAGCGGGGCCGCGGCGAGCGCGCCGACGGCAAGGACGAGAGTGACGGCGATGATGATTCGTTTCTTCATGTCGATGTCTCCTTGCTGAGCACTACGACTGAGAGACGGCTTCGTTGAATCGACCGTTTACTTATAATCGCCCGAGGTCATGCACTTCCTCAGAGGCTGTGAAGGAATCCAGGGTGGCCTGGATCGCGAGCGCGACGGCGTCAGATGCGAGTCGCGCCGACGAGTCGATGCAGGGACATCGTCAAGGAGGCGCGACGAAGCAGATGGCGTCGGCGCGCCGCAATCCGGGCCGCCTTGGATTTCTTCACAGCCTCTCAGGATCGCGCTGCTCCTCGCCGGCTGTCTGGCCGCCGCACTGGCCGCCCTCGGCGTGGCCGCACAGCCGCTCACCTGTCCCGCGGCTCCCGCGGGGCGTCCGTGTGACGTCTTCCACTTCCACGTGCAGATGTTCCGCCCGGACACGCGAGCGTTCACCGAGATCTACGCCGGGCCGCAATTCGCGACCCAGGTGGCGTGCGACCGTGCCCGCGAACAGCAGGTTGCCGCGAACCAGAAGGTGGCGGGCTTCTTCCGCGACGTGAAGAAGCAGGAGCGCTACATGCCCGACCGCGTCGGGGTGTGCCACTGCGACATGACGGACGAGCGATCGAGCGGGACCTACCTCAACGCCGACCAGCGCGTACTTCAGCTTCGGATGGCGGAGGAGATCCGGCTGCGCGTCCGCGAGCGCCTGCTCGACGAGAAGATCGCCACCGACTCCGAGCTGATGCGGGCGCTCTACTCCGATCCGCCGTCCACGCCGGCGCTCGGCACGCCGAAGCTCGTCCCGATGCCGGCCATCGTCGCCGTTCCCCTCGTCACCGCCGCCGAAGACCTCCAGCCGACGCGCACACTCGACACCTCGAAGCCGACCGTCGCGGCGATGGACCTCCCACTGATCGACATCGGAGCGGCGTCGGCGCCCGCGGTCAGCGAAGGCGAGGCGTCTCCATCGAGCGAAGCGGGGATCAGCGGGCCGGCACCGTTGCCGCCAGCCGAGGAGCCTCCGTTCGAGGAGACGCGCGTCGAAGCCCAAGAAGCCGTCGAGGAGATCGAAGATCTCCCATCGGAGGACGAACAGCAATCGGTCGAGGAGACCGCCGAGCGTTTCATCAGCTATGAGACCCAGCGCATCCAGAACGTCCTCCGCGCGTCGTCGGCCATCGCGGACGAGAACGTGAAGACGAAGATCTTTCAGGCGTGCATGGAGCGCATCCAGTTGCTCTCGAACCTCCGCCTGCTCATCGAGGGCTCCGGAATGCGCAGTCGCCTGGCGACTGCGGCGCGCGAAGCGCAGACCGAGGCCCAGCGGCTGGTGCTCGTCGCGCAGCTGTTCGGCGAAGGGGTGAAGGCGCATTGGGCTCCGAGCGACGCCTCGGACGTCATCTTCGAGATCGATCCGTCCGTCGCGGCCGAGCCGGAGCGCGCGCTGCGTGACAGCACCGGACGCTTCACGAGCGATCAGAAGCAACAGGCGCTGTATGTCGTCCTCGCGCAGACCCAGCCGACCGAGGACCAGAGGCTGTGGCTGTCGGCGGTCGTGGATGGATTTCTGAGATGAAGGGAAAAGTGAACGCGTCATCGGTGAAAGCAGCTGCGCGGGTTGCGACGGTGCTACTCCACTTTCTCCTTTTGCCTTCTGCCTTTGGCCAGGAGGCACCCGCTCCGGGCGTCGAGGAGGAGTTTGCGAGAGCTGTCTTCTTCGGGAAGAAGTTCGCGGAGATGTCCCAATACGACTCCGCGCAGGAGCATTACGCGAAAGCCGATGCGCTGAAGCCCGATCAACCCGCGGTGCTCTACAACCTCGCGGTGATCCTGACGCGGGCGGGACGGTACTCCGACGCGCAGGTGAAGGTCGATCGCTACCAGCAGCTCTTCCCGGAAGGCGAGGAGAAGGCGAACGTCGCGAAGCTGCAGCTCGAGCTGGAGTTTCAGCGCGAGCTGCAGAAGAAGCGTCAGGCGGACCAGGAATACGCGGACCTCTTCAACCGCGCGAAATTCACGTATGCGCACGGGGAGCTCGACGAGGCGCAGAAGCTGTTTCGTCGCGCGGAGCAGGTCCGTCCGAACGATCCCGCGTCCGTCTACAACCAGGCCGTGGTGCTGGAAAAGCAGGGCGAGCTCGTTCAGGCCATCGAACGCTATCGCCGGTACACGGAGCTCGAGAGCGACCTCGACATGAAGGCCGGCATCGACGAGCGGGTCTTCGCTCTGCAGCGCGAGGTCGACGACATGCGGACCAAGATCGTCTGCTCGTTCTGCGGGCGCAAGCTCGATGCCGGCGCCTTGTGGTGCGAGCGCTGCTGGCACGGACCCTATCCCCTGGAGTCGGCCGTGTGGGGCTCGCGCCCGTGCTTCGAAGGCGCGTCCGCGACGCGCGCGACGTACTTTTCCGATCAGCGCTTCGACAGGAACGACATTCTCCCGTGCCTCTGGAAGGACGGCTCGCTGCGCGAGTCGCTGCGCTATTCCGCGGCCCGGCAGCGGGCGATTCAGGACGCGCGGAAGGCCGAGGGGTGGACCTATCAAGGCGACGTGCTGCAGGGGAACGGGGAGGTGCGGTACCACCAGGGCGCGGAGTACCTCGAGCGAGTCACGTCGTCGACGGGCGGGGAGATCCTGACCTATCTCGCGCACGCGGCCGGCTCGTGGCTGCTGGATCGCGAGGACCTCGTCGTCGATGCGAGCCGGTACGTCAATCACTACACGTACGACGCGAGCGGCCGCATCGCGCGGCTGCGCGTCGACTACCAGAACACGGCCGCGTGCAATCACCTGATCTCCATGACCGCCGATGTTGCGTACGAGGGCGACTCGCTCGCGTCTGTCTCCATCGAAGGAGGCTACGAAGGCTTCGCCCCCGAAGGTGCTCCGAAGACCGAATGGCAGGCGAACGTGGCATATGCGTATGACGAGCGAGGCCGCCTCGCGAGCGAGGAACTGACCGTCGCCTCCCTCATGAAGACGTACATGCAGAGGCCTCTCGGCTCACTGCGGAACGAGATCGGGCGCCTCTACGCGGGGATGCGCGTGAAGAGGCCGGTGGAGAGCGTGCAGCGGATCGGCGACGTCTGCGCCCCCTCCGGCGCGACACTGCTGTCGAATCCCATCGACCTCCGCCCGCTCTACGCGCTGACGCCGAACCTGGCGATGGAGTTGCCGAACGGGGTGACGAGGGCGGTCGTGACGTTCACGTACCCACCGTGAGTCAGTGGGCAGAGCGCAGGGGGCAGAAGAGGCCCGGCTACGCATCTGAACTTCTGTCCCCAGAACTTCTCTCCACAGAGCTTCTCCCCTCTGTGCTTCTGCCCTCTGCCCTCTGCGCTCTGCCCTCCGAGGTCCTGAACGGCACGCAGTTCGGATCGTCCTCCGCGCACATCGCGTACTCGAACTGAACGGTCGTGTGCGCGATGCGGTAGTCGCGGGCGAGCATGGCGTTGATCTCGTCGAGGATCCGTGTCGTCTGCTTTACCGGGACGTCGCCGACCATGAGGTGACACGACAGCGCGGGGCTCGAGGGGCCGAGGGCCCAGATGTGGAGATGGTGGACGCCATAGATGCCGTCGATCTCGCCCAGCGAGCGGGTCACGGACTCGGGATCGATCGCGGAAGGCGTGCCTTCGAGCAGCAGATTCACCGACTCGCGCAGCACGCCGTAACTGCTCCATAGAATCAGGATCCCGATGAGGATGGACACCGCGGCATCCCAGACCGGCGTCCCGGTGAGACGGATCAGGACCGCGGCGACGATGATTCCGGCAGACGCCATCGCATCGCCGACCATGTGCACGAAGGCGCCGCGGATGTTCACGTCCTCGCGGCTCTCGTGATGAAGCGACATGGCCGTCACGCCGTTCACGATCATGGCGATCGTCGCGGCGACGAGCATCGCCACCGTGGAGACTTCATGGGGCGCGCGCAGCCTCTCGAACGCTTCGCGGAAGATGAACAACGTGAAGGTCACCAGCATGGCCGCGTTGATGAACGCGGCGAGAATCCCGGCGCGCTGGTAGCCGAACGACTTGTCCCTCGTCGGCGCCCGTCGCTCGAGTCGAACGGCGAACAGCGCGATCATGAGTGCGACGGCGTCCGTCAGGTTGTGCAGCGCGTCGCCGATCAGCGCGAGAGAACCAGACCACAGACCGACGACGACTTCGCCCACGACGACGAGCAGATTCGCAACGGTCGCAATCGCCAGCTTCCGGCCGACGTCGTGGTGGTGGTGTGCGTGCATGGGTGCCGGGTGCTGAGTGCTGGGTGCTGAGTGCTGGGTGCTGGGTGCTGAGTGCTGAGTGCTGAGTCTACGGTTCGGAAAGGGTTGAAGGAGAAAAGGTAAAAGAGAAAGGAGAAAAGAGAAAGACAGAAAATCTCTTTCCTTTTCTCTCTTATCGGTCCAGCACCCAGCACCCAGCACCCAGCACCCAGCACCCAGCACCCAGCACCCAGCACAACGACCAGCGCCAGCTCACCTCCGCGTCGACTTCTCCACCTTCTTCGACTTCGCCGCGACCGCTTCCGCCATCGACGCGCGTTGCTCCTTCATCTTCGAAGCGAGCTCGCCGTCCGATGCCGCGATGATCTGGGCGGCGAGGATGCCGGCGTTGCGCGCGCCGCCGATGGCCACGCTTGCGACGGGGATCCCGGGAGGCATCTGCACGATGGCGTAAAGAGCATCGAGGCCCTGCAGCGCCCCGCTGGCGAGAGGCACGCCGATCACCGGCCGCGTGGTGAAGGAGGCCACGACTCCGGGCAGGTGCGCGGCCATCCCCGCGCCGGCGATGAAGACCGCAGCGCCTCCGGCCTCGGCCTCGGTGATGACCTGCTTCGCACGCTCGGGTGAGCGATGCGCCGAAGCGACGGTGAAGTCGTACGGAACGCCGAGCTCGTCGAGCGCGGCGGCAGCCTGCGACATCGTCTCCGCGTCGGAGTCGCTGCCCATGATGATCAGAACCCAAGGTTTGCTCATGCGCCCGAATGCTATCAGGCCCACGCTCACTCGATCCGCCTACCGCACTGAGCCCGTGTATCGGCCCACGCGAGATCTCGAAACGCAGCCGTCCCGGCGGCTGGCCCGGCGGCGTCCCGAGGGTGCAGCCGACCAACAGCGGACACTCCTAGGAGCGCTTTCGCCAAACGTGACAGCGGTTTCTACCGCGCAGGCTCCTAGAAAACGACCTTCCGGCCATCGACTCGCCACGTGCGCGTCGCCAGCTTCGCGAGGGCCTCCACGTACGCCTTGTGCTCTTCGTCCAGGATGCGCGCGGAGAGCGTTTCCGCGGTGTCGTCGTCGCGCACTTCAACAGTGCGCTGGACGAGGATCGGGCCGGCGTCGAGATGCTCGTCGACGAGGTGGACGGTGCATCCGGAAACCTTCACCCCGTACGCGACCGCCTGGGCCTGGGCGTCGACGCCCCGAAACGACGGCAGCAGGGACGGATGGATGTTGACGATGCGGTTGCGGTATCGCTCGATGAACGAGGCGCCGAGGAGGCGCATGTAGCCCGCGAGCGCGATGATGTCGGGACGCGCTTCGTCGAGCGCCCGCAGCACCTCGTCTTCATGCGACGTGCGATTCGGAAACGCCTTGTGATCGATGACGTGCGCCGCGTAACCGAAGTCGCGTGCCCGCCCGATCCCGGGCGCGTCCGGACGATTGGAGATCACACACACGATCTCCGCCGGAAGCGCGCCCCGCTGGATGGCTTCGTGGATTGCCTGAAAGTTGGAGCCGCGGCCGGATAAGAGAATTGCTAGACGCATGGGAGTGGGAAGTGCTGAGTGCTGAGTGCT